>CP075528.1:916561-1222082 GCA_025808875.1 Enhydrobacter sp.
CGACACCATCGCCGAGGCGGCGAAGGAGGCGCCGAACCTCAGGGAGATCGTCGACGTCACCACGCGGCCCTACACCTTCATGGAGGTGGGCGACCCGAGTCCGATGACCGAAGCCGAACCGACCGATCCGGCCTGGCTGTTCTACACATCGGGCACGACCGGCCAGCCGAAGGGCGCGACGCTGACCCATCGCAACCTGCTGGTGATGGCGCTCAACTACTATGCCGATGTCGACCGGCCGCAACCCGGCGGCTCGATCCTGCACGCCGCGCCGATCAGCCACGGCTCGGGTTTGTGGAGCATCCCGCTTCTGGCGCGCGGCGCCGTCCAGGTCTTCCCCGAGAGCGGGCACTACGATGTGCCGGAGACCGTCGATCTGATGAATCGCTGGCCCGACTGCAGCATCTTCCTCGCGCCGACGATGGTGAAGCGGTTGATCGAGCATCCGCGCGTCGGCAACCTTGCGCCGGGCGCGTTGCGGCTGATCAGTTACGGTGGCGCGCCGATGTACGTCAGTGACCTCAAGCGCGCGCTCGACACGGTGGGCAACGTGCTCTGCCAGCTCTACGGCCAGGGCGAGAGTCCCATGACCATCACCCATCTCAGTCGCGAGATGCACGCGATGCGCGACCATCCGCGCTGGGAGCAGCGCCTCGCCTCGGCCGGGGTGGCCGACACCTGCGTCGAAGTGCGGGTGGTCGACGAGGCCGGCCGGTCGGTGCCCACGGGAGAGGTCGGCGAGATCATCGTCAAGGGCGACACGGTGATGTCGGGCTACTGGGACAATCCCGAGGCCACGGCCAAGTCGTTGCGCGAGGGCTGGCTGTGGACCGGCGACGTCGGCGCTTTCGACGAGGACGGCTTCCTCACCCTGAAGGACCGCTCCAAGGACATGATCATCTCGGGCGGCTCGAACATCTACCCGCGCGAGGTCGAGGACGTGCTGAACCTGCATCCCGGCGTGGCCGAATGCTCGGTGGTCGGCCGGCCACATCCGGAATGGGGCGAGGAAGTGGTGGCGTTCATCGTGCCGCGCACGGGGATGCAGCTCACGCCGGCCGAGCTCGATCGCTTGTGCCTCGACAACATCGCCCGCTTCAAGCGGCCCAAGGACTACAGATTCATCGACGCCCTGCCCAAGAACAACTACGGCAAGATCCTCAAGACCGAACTGCGCAGCAAACTCTGACCGATCAGCGCTTCGGCTCGTCCGGCGTCCTTTCGGTCGCCAGGTAAACCTCTTCCAGGCGGTCGGCGGCGTTGAACAGCAGCTGCAGGTGCTTTACGGCAAGCCGCCCGGACTGCGGCTCGACAATGGCGTACTGGTAGAGGTAGAGGCGGCCGCCGTGGCGGGCGATGTGGGGGTAGACGGCCTGTCCGCCCGGCGGCCCGAGTTGATTGAGGACGTCGGTGCGCGTGGTGCGCCCGCGCACCAGCGCCGGGACTCGCGACTCGTCGAAGTCGGTCGCGTCCTCCGCGAAGCTGCTGGAATAGAGGTAGTAGATCAGCCGGTCGTTCCAGAAGGCGAGCTCAAGCAGCCTGAAGCGGGCGGAGGCGCGACCGGCCGGCGCCATTGTGGCGTAGCTGTGAGTGTAGCGCAGATGGACGATGTCGCCGCGCACCACGGCGCGCCTTAGGGCGGCTGGCCGTGGCTTGATCTCGTCGAAGTAGGTGACGATGTCGGTGTTGCCCGCATCGACCCGTCGCGCGGCGGGTTCTCCGAATGCGGAGATCGCCTCGGCGACCGTCGTCTTGCCGAGCGCGAGTTGCGCGCTGGAGGGACGTTCGAAATTCCGGCCGGTCGCGGAGCAGGCGGTCACCAGCAACGCGACCGCGAGCGCGATCCATGGATGGGGCATGATTTCGAAGCGTACTATCGCACGATTGCGTGGAATGTGGGATCGGCTACGTTCGCGACAGGTACATTGGGAGGAAACGAATGGGCAGCATGATGGAGTTCAAGCGGCCGGACGGTTCGGGCTGCAAGGGCTATCTGGCCGAGGCCGGCAGGGGCAGGCCCGGCATCGTCGTCATCCAGGAGTGGTGGGGCCTCAACGACCAGATCTGCGGTATTGCCGACCGATTCGCGCGGGCCGGCTATAACGCGCTCGCGCCCGACCTCTACAAGGGACGCGTCACCCAGAAGCCGGACGAGGCCAACCACATGATGAGCGGCCTCGATTTCGTCGGTGCATCGGACCAGGACATCGCCGGTGCCGTCAAGCACCTGGCCGGAATGGGGTCGAAAGTCGGCGTCATGGGATTCTGCATGGGCGGCGCGCTGACGCTCGCGGCGGCGGCACGCGTGCCCGGCATCGCCTGCGGTGTGCCGTTCTACGGCATCCCGCCGGGGCAGCTCGCCGATCCCGCCAAGATCAGGATCCCGATCCAGGGCCATTTCGCCAACAAGGACGATTGGTGCACGCCGGCCGCCGTCAACGATCTCCAGAAGGCGATGACCGCCGCCGGCAACAAGCCCGACGTCCATCGCTACGACGCCGCCCATGCCTTTGCCAACGAGCGCAGCGAGGCCTACGACGTGAAGTCGGCCAACGCGGCGTGGGAGCGCATGCTCGCCTTCCTCGGCAAGCACCTCTGAAGGAGGTGTCATCCCGAGGCAGAATGCCGAGGGACCTTTGAGGCCACAGGAAAGGTCCCTCGCCGCGCTCGGGACGACACCGAGCGTGCTTCGACTCGCCGTCGTCGGCCTCGGCGCCTCGCTCGGCCCGCTCGACATCGCCGTCAACGTCGCGCTGCCGGCGATCACGGCGCATTTCCGGCTGGTGCTGGGCGACGTGCAGTGGCTCGTCATCTGTTACGTGCTGGTCTACGGCTCGCTGATGCTGGTGTGCGGCAAGCTGGGTGATCTGTTCGGCCATCGCCGGATCTTCCGCATCGGTCTCGTCGTCTCGGCGATGGGCTGCACCGCCTGCGCGCTCGCGCCGGACTGGCCGCTGTTCCTGTGGGCGCGCGCCTTGCAGGGCGTCGGCACGGCGCTGGCGCTGGCCTGTGCGCCGGCGCTCGCGACCTCGTGCTATCCAGGCGACCAACGGCTGCGCGCTCTGGCCGGCTTCTCGATGGCGATGTCGCTCGCCGCCGCCATCGGACCCGTTGTCGGCGGCATTCTCGTCGAGCTGTGGGGCTGGCAGGCCGTCTACTGGGTGCGCGTGCCGCTCGCGCTCCTCACTTTCGCGCTCTCGGGATTGCTGGCCTCGCCGCGGCCGGACGCCCGGCCTTTCGACGCGACCGGAGCGGTGCTTCTGGCGAGCTGCATGAGCGCGCTGCTGCTGTCCCTGGTGCTTTCGCAGCGCGAGGAGGTCGACGGCGTATGGACGCTCACCCTGCTGGCGGCGGCACTCGCCGTGCTGTGGGCCTATATCGCGCGTGCGGGCCGGGTCGCCGAACCGATTATTCGACCCGGCCTGTTCGCCGACGCGCGCTTCGCCATTCCCAACCTCGTCAACGTGCTCGCCAACCTGGCGGGCTTTTCCATCCTGCTGCTCACGCCCTACTACCTCGTGAACGAGCTCGGCCTGTCGACGGCGATCGCGGGTTCGGTCCTGGCCCTCGCCTTCGTCGGCAGCCTGGCGGGAGCGCCGCTGTCGGCCCGCCTGGTGCCGCGACTGGGACGTCCTCTCACCGCCTTCCTCGGTGTCGTCGTGGTCGGGATCGGGCTGCTGCCGCTCGCCTTCACCGACCGCGCCACGCCGGTCGTCGTGGTGGCGGTCCTGCTGGCGCTGGAAGGGGTGGGCCAAGGCCTGCTCAACGTCGCCTATACCGACCTGGTGATGGCCAATCTCGCGGAACGCGACCGTGGCGTCGCCGGCAGTCTCGCCCTGCTGACGCGCACCCTGGGAGTCGTGAGCGGCGCATCGGTCCTGACGGCTTTGCATGCCATGGGTGGCGCCGACGGATTCATGGCGGGCTACCGCGTCGCCTTCATCGTGGCGGGAGGCGGCTTGCTGGCAGTGCTGCTGCTGTCCTGCCTATGGCCACGCGTCTGGTTCACGCGCTGAGCCGGCGGGCAGTCAGGTCGACGAGTGGCAGTCCGGCCGTCTATCGTTTGGGGCGGGCGAGCGCGAAGGCGAAGTCGCGGCCGCGGCGCCGGATGATCGCCTGGTCGATCCACAGCATGGCCAGCGGCTCGAGCAGACGGGCGTTGCGCAGCGGGCCGGCATCGATGGCCTCGAACCCGGTCGCGCCGACAAGTGCCAGTACCTGCGGTTTTCTCGCTTCGTCGTCGCCGGCGACGAACATGACAGGTCGGAGCTCCAAGAGCTCCGGCGCTTTCATCACCTCGAACCCGACGCTGTTGAAGGCCTTGAACACCGAGGCACCAACGCACCAGCCGGCCACCAGCTCGCCGCCAGAAATGGTGTGGCCAACGGCAAGTCCAAGCCCGGCCGGTCCCATGGCGAGCGGATTGGTGCAATCGATCACGATCTTGCCGTGCAGGGGCGCCATGGCCTTGCAGGCGCCTTCGGCGGCGGACCAGGGTGTCGCGAGCACCACGCAATCGGCGCCGGCCGCCGCGTCCCGCACGCCCAGGCGCGGATGTGTCAGCGGCGCGTGCTTGGCGGCCGCCGGATCGCGCACGCCGTAGACGACCTCCTCCCCGGCCTTGGCGAAGCGGTCCGCCAGCGCCTTGCCGACGTTGCCCGCACCGATGACTGCAATTCTCATGATCGGCTCCTGCCCGAACGCGCCATGCTACTGTCGGCGGTCACGGAAGTGGTGGCAAGGGAGCGGAACTCATGGCCGGCAGGCTGAAGGATAGGGTGGCGATCGTCGTCGGCGCGGGCTCGAGCGGGCCGGGCTGGGGCAACGGCAAGTGCACCGCGGTTACGTTCGCCCGTGAGGGTGCGCGGGTTTTCTGCGTCGACCGCAAGCGTGCGGCCGCCGAGGAGACGGTCGGCCTGATCGCCAAGGACGGCGGCGAGGCCGTGGGTCACGAGTGCGACGCCTCCAACAATGCCCAGGTCAAGGCGATGGTCGATGCCTGCCTGGCCAAATGGGGTCGTGTCGACATCCTCGACAACAACGTCGGCATCGGCTCGACCGGCGGGCCGGTCGCGCTCAGCGAGGAGGAATGGCACCGTGTGTTCGACGTCAACGTCACGAGCTTCTTCCTCACCGCCAAGCACGTGCTGCCGGTCATGGAGAAGCAGAAGAAGGGCGCGATCGTGAACGTGAGCTCGATCGCCTCGATCCGGGTGCCGAAGGGCATCAGCTACGTCGCCTACAACGCGAGCAAGGGCGCCGTGAACTCGCTCACCATGGCGATCGCGTCGGAGTACGCGGACAAGGGCATCCGCTGCAACGCCATCCTGCCCGGCCTGATGCACACGCCGATGATCGACTTCCTCGCCGAGGAGTACGCCAAAGGCGAGAAGGACCACAAACAGGCCTACGACAAGATGATCGCCATCCGTAACCGCGCCTCGCCGACCGGCAGGATGGGCACCGGCTGGGACACCGCGAATGCCGCGCTGTTCCTCGCCTCGGACGAGGCGGCCTACGTCAACGGCCACTTGCTGGTGGTCGACGGCGGCATCACCGTGCGGGCGTAGATCGCCCTCCGCGCTAGATCGTGCCTCGGCTTCGCCACAGGCGGAAGACGACGGGGCTGGTCATCAGGATCAGGAACAGCCGCGACAGGTGATGCGTCGCCACCATGGCGATCTCGACGCCGAGTGCGAGGCCGATCAGGCTCATCTCGGCGAAGCCGCCGGGAGCGTAGGAAAGTACCGTGGCGTCGAGGTCGAGGCCGGTCAGCGCGCGCGTGACCTGGGCGAAGACGACGGCGCAGCCGATCAGGATCAGCGCGGCGCCGATGGAGGCCGCCATCTCGCGGTGCAGTCTGTTGATCGCCGCTCCGACGAAGCGGCAGCCGACGGCGGCACCGACCACGACCTGGGCGGCGGCGACCAGTTCGCCCGGCGGTTTGGACGAGGTGAGGCCGGCGAGGTGGGCGATGGCGCTGACGATCATCGGCCCCATCATGAATGCGGCGGGCAGGCGCAACAGGTGGCCCAGCGCGGCACCCACGGCTCCGCAGCCGATCAGGACGGCATAGTCCTTCCAGTCGTTGCCGGTCGGGCCGTGGACCATCGACAGAACGCTGGTCTGCGCGCCGTTGACCAGCCGGTACCAGATCGGGATGGTCAGCACGACGGTCAGGATGCGCAGTGCATGGGCGAGCGCGATGGCGCGCTCCTCGCCGCCCATGGCACCGCCCAGGATGGTCATGTCGTTCAACCCGCCCGGCATGGCGGCGAAGTAGCAGGTCGGCTTGTTCCAGTTGGTGAACCGCCGCAACCAGAAATAGCACAGCGTGGCGCCCGTCACGGTCATCGCCGCCAGCACGCAGAGGCTGACCGCCCACTGGCCGAGCCGCTCGACGAGGTCGGGCGTGAAGCCCGAGCCCAGCAACACGCCCAGGACGATGATCATGCCCTGGCGCATCCGCACCCGCATGCCGATGCGCAACCCGGAGAAGGCGGCGACGGTGCAGAACAGGCAGGCGCCCAGCATCCAGGCGAGCGGCATGCGCAGCCAGTCGAACACGAAGCCGCCGACAGTGCCGACGACGAGCGCGAGGGCGACCGGACTGTAGCCGTCGTGGCCGATGAAGTGCTTGCGCTCGGGCTTGAAGGGGATGTCCCTGGCCGTCAAGGAGCGAACTGCTCCTTCAAAATGCGCTCCTCGAGGTCGTGCTCGGGATCGAACAGCAGGGTGAGCTCACGACCGACGGCCTCGGTGACCGTGACCCTGGCGACGTTGGCGATCTCGACGAAGTCGGCGGCGGCGGCCACCGGACGCTTGCGCGAGTCGAGAACGGTGAACTCGACCTTCGAACTGTGCGGCAGCAGCGCCCCGCGCCAGCGCCGCGGCCGGAAGGCGTTGATCGGAGTCAGCGCCAGCAGGCCGGCGCCCAGCGGCAGGATGGGGCCGTGGGCGGAAAGGTTGTAGGCCGTCGAGCCGGCGGGCGTGGCGACCATGGCGCCGTCGCAATGCAGGTCCGGCAGGCGCATGCGACCGTCGACGGCGACGGCGATGCGCGCGGTCTGGCGGCTCGAGCGCAGCAGGGAGACCTCGTTGATGGCCATCGCCTCGTGCACGCGCCCCCGCGTGTCGACCGCCCGCATCAGCAGCGGCGTCAGGGACACCTCGCGTGCCTTCTTGAGGCGGCGCAGCAAGCCCACCGGCTTGTAGGTGTTGAGCAGGAAACCCACCGTGCCGAGATTCATTCCGTAGATCGGGGTCTTGCGACGCATGTTCCGGTGCAGCGTGTGCAGCATCAGGCCGTCGCCGCCCAGCGCGATGACGATGTCGGCTTCGGCCGGCGTGACGGCGCCGTAGCGTCGTTCCAGCGCGACCCGGGCCGCGCGGGCGGTCGGAGTCGCGGCCGCCACGAAGGCCAGGCACGGAGCGGAGGACGAGGGGGAAGCCATCGGAAGGTCAGCGATGCGTCGGATGCAGGAATCGCACTATAGCCCCCCGTGCGCCCCTTGCGATAAAATCCCCGACCAGGAACAGCCGCGAGGAGGAACGCGATGGAACTGGTTCCGCTGGGACCGGGCTTCGGCGTCGAGGTCAAGGGCATCGACCTGATCGACGTCGCCACCGATGCGCAGGCCTACGAAGCCGTGCGCGCGGCGTTCGAGGAGCACTCGCTCCTGGTGTTCCGCGACCAGAAGATCGCCGACGACGTCCAGGTCGCCTACTCGCGGGCCTTCGGTCCGCTCGAACTGACCAAGGTGTCCTCGCTCGGTCAGAACACCTTCTATTCCCGCCTGACCAACCTCCAGGACGGCAGGATCGTGCCGCCGGACCATCGCCAGGTCCTGGTCGCCAAGGCCAATGCGCTCTGGCACACTGATTCTTCGTTCAAGAAGACGCCGGCGCTCGCTTCGGTGCTGACGGCGCGCGTACTGCCGGGCGGCGGCGGCGAGACCGAGTTCACCTCGACGCGGCTGGCGTGGGACCGCCTGCCGTCGGACCTGCAGACGCGGCTGCGCGACGCCGTGGCGACCCACTCCTATGCCAACAGCCGCGACCAGATCCATCCCGACCTCGCGACCCAGATCGAGCGCAAGGCGCTGCCGCCGGTGCGCTGGCGGCTCAACTGGCGCAATCCGGCGAACGACCGGCGGGCGCTGTACGTGGCGAGCCACGCCTACGCCATCGACGGCATGGACGACCGCGATGCGCGTCAGCTGCTTGCCCAGCTGCTCGACGAGGCAACGCGGCGCGAGTTCGTATACAGCCACCAATGGCGCCAGGGTGACGCGGTGATGTGGGACAACCGCGCCATGCTGCATCGCGGGCGGCCATGGGACTATGCTCAGGAGCGGACCATGGTGCGCACCACCATCTCGGCGACCGAGGCCGACGGCCTGGACGAGGTCCGCCCGCCGCCGACGGTTCACTGACGCCGTCACGAAGCGGGTGCGTCGCGATAGACCATCGCCTCGATCGCTTCCAACGTCACCAGACCGGTTCCCATCATGCCGTCGAGTACCGGCAGGAAGGCATCGACCTTTTCCTCGGTGTCGATGATCTCCACGATCAGCGGAAGATCGTCGGAGAGTCGCAGGATCTTGGAGGTGCGCAGATGGCCCGAATGGCCGTAGCCGAGAGCGGCCCGTGTCACGGTCGCACCGGCCAGCCCCATCTCGCGCGCCTTGAGCACGATCGCCTCGTAGAGCGGCGCGCCGTCGTGGCGCGCCGCCTCGCTGATCAGGACGCGGAGCCGACGCGCCGGCTTAGGACTCTTCATCTTAAAAGCGCTCCCTAGAGTGAGTTGAGGCGCTGCGCCAGCAGGTCGCCCAGCCACACCGCGGCCAGCCAGCTTGCCAGCGAGGACGCAAGATAGATCAGGGCGCGTCCGGCGTCGCCCGCCGTCCACAGCGTGAAGATCTCCAGGCTGAACGCAGAGAAGGTCGTGTAGCCGCCGCAAAAGCCGGTCAACACGAACTGCCGCACGCGCGGCCCGACGAACAGCCGCCCGTCGGGACCGGTCAGGGTGCTGTAGAAGCCGATGACGAGGCAGCCGGTGGCGTTGGCGAGAAGCGTGCCCCACGGCAATCCGTCGTCGGCCGGCAGGGCAAGGGCGATCAGCCAGCGCAACAGGCTGCCCAGCACGCCTCCGAGCGCGACCGAGACATACATCATCGCACGCCTCCCCCCGCCACGAAGCCGCCGGCGACAGCGGCGAGGCAGAGGACGCAAGAGCCCGCGATGTAGCGCAAGGTCGCGCCGCGCTCGCCGTCGCGCACCAGCGCCAACGTCTGTAAGGCGAAGGACGACACCGTGGTGTAGCTGCCGAGGAAGCCGACCGCCCCGAGAAGCCAAAGGCGCGAATGGTCGGACACGCCATGGCGATGGGCGAAGGCGGCGGCTACGCCCATCGCGGCACAGCCGGTCACGTTCACGACCAGCGTGCCCCACGGGAAGGTCTCGCCGACGCGGCGGGAGACGACGCCAGTAACGAAGAACCGCGCCGGCGTGCCGATCGCCGCGCCCATGGAGACGAGCAGGGCGCCGATCAACAGGTCCGGCAGAGCCAAGGGCGGACGCTACTCGGCGGCGGCGAGCCGCTGGTTTTGCGCCGCTGCGACGCGGGCGCGGGCGACATCCTCGCCGCGCTTCTTGTCGACAGCCGCGCCGCCGCCCGCGGTCTCTGCGAACAGCGCGAGCTTGTCGAGATCGTCTTCGACGACCGGCGACAGGGCGAGATCCGTGTACTCCTGCCGCCGGGGATCGTTCCTGACCTTGCGGCCGATGCGCCAGCCCTGCCAGGCGAGCCGCGCGTAGATCGTGATCTTCCGCCAGCTCTCGGCCGCCAGCTTGAGATGGAACACGCCCCACGGTTCGATCGGCATGCCGTACCGGCGGTCGCGCCGAAACTTCAGGCGCAGGACGCCGCCTTCCAGGGGATGGATGCCCTCGGCCTCGAACATGATCTTGAACATGGTCATGAAGTGCGCCGGCTCGGCCGGGTTGCGGCCGGGGATGGCGCCGTGGCGCCGCGCCACAGTCTCGATGTGCTCGGGCGTATAGTAGGTGCGCCAGGCGTCGCGATAGGTCTGGTCGTATTCCTCGTCGCTCATCCGCGGGTGATGGACCACTCGATGATGCAGGTCGTACTTGTTGAGGTCGGGATCCATCCACACCCCCTGCTTCCAGAGCTTCTGATGGTCTTCGGAGCCCGGCAGCGGCGTCAGCATGAAGAGCTCGAGAATGTCGAGCGGCAGCTCCTTCTTGATGATCTCCATGTCGCGCAGGATCGACTCGCGCGTGTCGCCCGGGAAGCCCAGGATGTAGCCCGCCCAGGTCGAGGCCCCCGAATTGTGCCAAGCCTGCAGCATCTTACGGTATTCGGTGATCTTGTTCTGGCGCTTCTTGGCCGCCAGCAGATTGTCCGGATTGATGTTCTCCAGGCCGATGAACACGCGGTAGACGCCCGCCCAGCGCGCCTTGGCGATGAAGTTCGGGATGCGATGGCATTGGGTGTCGACCTGAATGATCAGCGACACCTCGATGCCCTCGTTCTCCTTGAGTTCGATCAGGCGGTCGAAGAAGGCCTCCCAGTGCTTGTTGCGGGCCATGTTGTCGTCGGTGATGAAAAACGACGTGATGCCCTGCCCGTAGTTCTCGCGCACGATCGCCTCGAGATCGTCGGGCGTGCGGAAGCGGCTCTTGCGGCCTTGCACGTTGATGATGGTGCAGAACGAGCACTGGAACGGGCAGCCGCGGCCGAGGTCGAAGCTCGACTTGCGGCCTTCGTTGCGCGCCAGCGCCGAGGGGGGAAGGGTGGGCGTCGGCGCGCCCTCGAGACCGGGCAGGTCGTCGGTGTAGCGATAGAGCGGCTTCAGCGTGCCATTCCAGGCATCGCGCATGACGATGTCGAGCCGGCCTTCCTCGGCCTCGCCGGCGAAGATCGACACGCCCATGTCCATCGCTGCCTGGATCTCGGGCGGCGTGCCCGGCAGCATCGACAGCGAGCCGGCGGCGTGGAAGCCGCCCATCGCCACCGGCAGGCCGGCCTTGATGAACTGGCGCGCCAGGTCGACGGCGCGCGGGAACTGGTTGCTCTGCACGCCCACCAGGCAGATCAGGGCCTTGCCGCCCGCGCGACGGACGTCGGCGACGATGCGGTCGACGCGCACGCGCGTATTGGTCTCGTCGAACGGCTTGATGACGATGTCGACGTCCGGGCCGAGGGCCTGCCGGCGACGGCAATCCTCGCCGAGGCCGTAGAGCGCCGCGAGCGTGTTGGACGGAATGTGGGACTGCAGCCACGTGATCGGATAGCCGTCGTCGTCGTAGTGCGTCGGCTTGATCAGCACGAGCTGAAAGATCGTCTGGCTGTTCAACGTTACCGCCCTTCGCGGACTGAAACTCGTAGGCAAATCCGCGTGCAGCCCCGCTGCGGGCCGGTCACTTGACGGTTTTTCCCCATTCCCCACCCTGCTCTGTGACGCTTGTCGAGGCAAGCGCTCCGCGCGGCCTATTCACAAACCCACACTAAATGTATGGTTCAAGGCATCGGCCGCCCGTTCCGTATAAGGTGGTATGAAGAAGAGTTCGTTGTCCGACAACACCTTATCGGCCAGTTTCGGACAAAAGAGGAAACCAACAAGACGTGGCTTTCGATGTGCGCCTGCCGGCGCTGGCGCCTTTTGGCATCCGCAGCTTCCGCTACCAGTGGCCGTCCGACCTGTTGGCCTCATGGGCCTTCGAGATGGAAGCCGTCATCCTGGGCTGGTTCGTCCTAGTATCGACGGAATCGGTGCTGGCGCTCGCGGTCTTCGGCTCGCTGCAGTTCCTCGGGACGCTGATCTCGCCCTTCTTCGGCATGGCCGGCGACCGCATCGGCAACCGCGCCGTGCTCTGCCTCATGCGCGGCGTCTACCTGGCGGCGGCTCTGCTGCTGATGACGCTCTTTCTCGCCGATGCGGCAAGCCCGGCCGTCATCTTCGTGCTCGCAACCATCGTCGGGCTGGTTCGCCCTTCCGACATCACGCTGCGCAACCTGCTGGTCGGCGAGACCATGCCGGGCGATCTCCTGATGCGGGCGATGGGTGTGTCGCGCACCACGGCGGACTCGGCGCGTGTCGTGGGTGCGCTGAGCGGCGCCACCCTGATGGCCACGCTCGGGTCGGGCATCGCCTATGTGGCGGTGAGTGCCGTCTACGCGGTGAGCCTGTTGCTGACCTTCAACGTCGGCACCAGACGCGTGCGGACGACGGCGATCGAGCCCGCAGCCGTGTCGACGCTGGCATCGCTTGGGGAAGGATTCGCCTACATCTGGGCGCGGCCCGAGCTGCGGGCGGCGATGCTCCTGGCGTTCCTGATGAACCTCGCGGCCTATCCGCTGGTCGGGTCGATGCTGGCGCATGTGGCACGGGATATCTACGGTCTCGAACAGACCGGGCTCGGCTGGCTTCTCGCGAGCTTCGCCGGCGGCGCCCTTCTGGGGTCGATCGCGCTGTCGACCCATGGCGCATGGGTCCGCCCGGCCCGCACCATGCTGGCGGCAGCCCTGATCTGGTTCGCGCTCAACCTCGTCTTCGCCTGGATGAGCACGCCGATCGCCGGCGCGGTGGTGTTGTTCGTGACGGGATTCGTCCAGAGTTTCTGCATGGTGCCGATGGCCGTGCTGCTACTGCGCCGTTCCGATCCGGCGCTGCGCGGCCGGGTGATGGGCGTGCGCATGCTCGCCGTCTACGGATTGCCGCTCGGCCTGCTGCTGTCGGGGCCGCTGATCGAGGGCTGGGGCTTTGCGCCGACGGCGTCGCTCTACAGCGTGGCCGGCCTGGTCTTCACGCTGCTGATAGCGGTCCATTGGCGCCGCGACTTGTGGAATCGCGAGGCGGCTTCGAACGCGCGTTGAGGCGGCGGCCGCAACTTTCACGGGCGCCGCGCGTTGCCTGACGAATGTCCGTCGGCGTGTCAAGAACCCTTGCCCTGGCCCTCGCCGCCATGGCCATTGCCGGCGTTGGCTCGAGGGCGCAGCAGCTTCCCTACGATGCGGCGCCCGCTCCCGACGAGTTGCGCAATATCTTCACCCTGCAGATCGAGAACGACGTCTTCAATCGCTTCGGGCGATCCGACCGCGATTATACCAGCGGTGTGCGCTTCGGCTGGCTTTCGCCGCCGCTGACCGACCTGCCGGAGGGCATCGTTCGCCTGACTACCGTGCCGACGTTCTTCGGCGAGGATCCGGTGACGTCGGTGACCCGGCGCATCGGCATCTCGTTCGGGCAGAATCTCTACACGCCCGAGGATACGACCGTGTCCTATCCGATCACCGACGATCGGCCCTATGCGGCCTGGCTCTATGCCAGCATCGCGCTACAGAACACCTACAAGCGGACCAACGCGAGTGGCGAGGAGGAGCCGGTGCGGCTCGACACGCTCCAGCTCGATCTCGGCGTCATCGGGCCGGCGGCCGGTGGCGAGTTCGTGCAGAACAACTTCCACGCCCTGATCGGCGTCGAACGCAGCTTCGGCTGGGCCAACCAGCTTCACAACGAACCGACGATCGGGCTCACTTTCGAGCGGCGCTGGCGGACCGGCCGCGCCGTACTGCTTGAATTGCCCAGGCTCGAATACGATTTCGTCCCGCGCATCGGCGCCGCGCTCGGCAACGTCGCGACCTATGCCAGCGCCGGCGGAACGCTGCGCATCGGCAAGGAACTGCGCAACGACTTCGGCCCGGCGCGCGCGCGCCCAGCACTGCCCGGATCGGAAGGCTTCGTCGGCGACGGCTTCGGCTGGTATTTCTTCGTCGGCGTGGGCGCCGAGGCCGTCGCGCGCAACATCTTTCTCGACGGCAACACGGACGGCAACAGCCTGCGCGTCTCCCGTCGCCCCTTCGTCGGCGAGGCCCAGGCCGGTCTTGCCGTCCTGTTTCGCGGCGTGCGCGTCACCTACACGCAGGTGCTGCGCACGCCGGAATTCTTCGAGAGGGATCGCTACACCATGTTCGGCTCGGTGAACGTGACCTTCCGCTACTGATGCCGATCAGCGGTCATATCCGGCCCATCAGGAGCAGGACGATCAGGATGACCAGCAGCAGCCCGACGCCGCCGCTCGGGTAGTAGCCCCACCCGCTGCTGTAGGGCCATCTCGGCAAGGCGCCGATCAGGATCAGGATGAGGACGATCAGCAGGATGGTGCCGAGCATGGCGGGGGCCTCCGGTCCGGGTTGCCGTCAAAGGTTCTGTTCGGCGAACGACCAGTTCGCGAGCTTGTCGAGCCATGCCTCGACGTGGTCGGGCCGCCGGTTCTGGTAGTCGAGATAGTAGGCATGCTCCCAGACGTCGCAGGTGAGCAGCGGCGTTTCGCCGTGGGCGATCGGCGTGTCGGCGTTCGACGTCGTCGTGATCTTGAGCTTGCCGTTCTTGCCCCTGACCAGCCAGGCCCAGCCGCTGCCGAACTGCGCGACAGCCGCCTTGGCGAAGGCTTCCTTGAATTCTCTGACGCCGCCGAAGCCGTCCTGGAGCGCGTCCTTGAGGCTGCCGGTCGGCTCTCCGCGGCCAGCTGTCATGCTCAGCCAGTAGAAATTGTGGTTCCAGGTCTGGCCCGCGTTGTTGAAGATCGCCTTGGACTTCAAATCCTTGGCGGCACGGATCACGACGTCTTCCAGGGCCATGCTCTCGTACGGCGTGCCCTCGACCAGCTCGTTGAGCTTGGTCACGTAGGCGGCATGGTGCTTGCCGTAGTGGAGCGAGATGGTCTTGGACGAAATCACCGGTTCGAGGGCGTCTTCTTCATAGGGGAGCTTAGGCAGGATGAAGGGCGGCTTTGCTCTGTCCAGCGGCATGGCGCGACTCCGGGTTGCGCGTTGCGTACCCGGAGTGAAACGCGCGCCACGGGAAGGCGTTGCCGAAGTGTGAGTTGCTGTCGGAAAAATCGCCAATGCGAGCTGTTATCAGCAGAATCGCGGCGGGAAGAGGGATAGTTTGGCATCGCAACTCTCACGAGGAGGCCCGAGGTGAAAGGCAACTCCCAGATCATCGCCGAGCTGAACAAGCTGCTGAAGAACGAACTGACCGCCATCAACCAGTACTTCCTTCATGCGCGCATGATGAAGCACTGGGGCTTCGAGCGGCTGGCCAGGAAGATCTACGAGGAGTCGATCGGCGAGATGAAGCACGCCGACAAGCTGATGCAGCGCATCCTCATGCTCGACGGGCTGCCCAACCTGCAGGATCTCGGCAAGCTCGCGGTCGGCGAAACCGTGCCCGAGTGCCTGAATGCCGATCTGAAGCTGGAGAATGCGGCGCGCACGGCCCTGGTCGCAGCTGTGGCGCACTGCGAATCGGCCAAGGACTTCGTCAGCCGCGAGATCGTCGTCGATATCCTCGAGGATGCCGAGGAGCACATCGATTTCCTGGAGACCGAGATCTCGCTGATCCAGAAGCTAGGGCTGCAGAACTACCTGCAGACCCAGATCGGCGACGGCAAGGACCCGAACTGATCCTTCAATCGGCGGCGGCGAGGTTCGCGGCCGACGAACGTTCCGAACGGATCGTGCGCTCGATGTGCTGGTGCATTTCACTCGCGCAGCCGCCGCATTGCGCGCTCTGGCCGCAGGCGCGGAAAACATCGACCGGGCGGCGGGCGCCTGCCCGGACGGCGGCCTCGATGTCGCGCTCGCGAATGGCTCGGCAGATGCAGACGTACATGGTGAATGGCGGTGTTTTCTCTATGCAGGTGCGACTTATTCGCAGAACGCAAACTAAGGGACGTCCACAGCGCGGTCAAGCGACTTGGCGGGGGACGTGATCGTCACCGGTGCCATTGCGAATTCGCCTTTTGGATCAATCGGTTCGGGGGGCCAGAGGCGCGCTCCGGCACGCACTGTGGATGAGTGGACACGGAGGACTGGAGGGGACTGCGTGGACTCAAGGACGAATCGCGTCCGATGCCGATGCCATCGGCATCAAAGCCGTCCTCGCCTGGTGGACGCGCTGAGGACGAGGCGCGCCACGCTAGAATCCCTTCAGCCGATAGTTGCCGAGCACCGCCCGCAGTTCGTCGTCGATCGGATGGGGCACTTTGCCCTTGAGCCGCACCACCGTCATCTCGGCCGCGACGATGCACAGTTCGTCCTTGAAGGCGGCCGATCCGACGGTGATCGAGCTGGTCCCGATCTTCATCACGCCGGTGCCGAGTTCGACCTTGCCGGGCCAATGCGATTCGGCGAGGAAGCTGACGTTCATGCCGGCGGAGATGCCGCGCACGCCATCCTCGCGCCGGGTCATCATGCCCAAGTCGCGGATGAAGGTGAGGCGAGCTGTCTCGAGGTAGGCGCAGAGCGCCACGTTGTTGATGTGGCCCGCGGCGTCCTGGTCGGAGAAACGCACCGTATCGCTGCACCAATGCGGATAGATCGAACGATCCCGCAGTCTCTCGTCGCGTGACATGACGCGGAGTGTAGCCGCATGGCGGCGCGACACCAGCGCCGGTGGAGCGGTCTTGTCAGGGCGGCGCCACCAAAGCATGGTGCGCCGCGATGAAGGACACGCCGCGTTACTGGGAAGATTACGAGATCGGTCAGAGATTCCCGTTGGGATCGACCGGCTTCACCGAGCAGGAGATCGTCGACTTCGCCAGACGATATGATCCGCAGGAATTCCATATCGACCGCGAGGCGGCCGGGCGGTCGATGTTCGGCGGCATCATCGCCTCGGGTTGGCACATCGCCGCCAAGATGATGCGGCTCTTCGTCGACAACTATGTCGATCATCGTACGGCGCTGGGCTCGCCCGGACTAGACGAGCTGCGCTGGCTGAAGCCGGTGCGGCCGGGCGACACGCTGACCGGCTGGGTCGAATGCGCCGACAAGATACCCTCGCGCAGCAAGCCGGATCTCGGCGTGATCCACGAACGCTGGATCGTCACGAACCAGAACGGCGAGACGGTGATGACGACGAAGGGAATCAACATGGTTCGCCGGAGACCGGCGTGACGCGGCCGGTCAGGGGGCTCGACCACGTCGTCGTCATGGTCGATGGCATCGACGCGGCGGAAGCGGCCTATCGTCGGCTCGGCTTCCAGGTCCAGCCGCGCGGCTTTCACCGGAAGCTCGGCACCGCCAACCACCTGATGATCTTCGGGAACGACTATTTCGAGATCCTCGGCATCGTCGAACCGACCTCGTTCAACGCCGAGCGCCGTGAATGGCTGAAGCAGGGCGGCGGACTGGCCAACGTGGCGCTGGCGACCGACGGCGCCGACCTGGCCTTCGAGGCGTTCAGGCGGGCCGGCCTCGATCCCGATGCGCCCCTGTTCTTCGACCGCGCCGTGGAGATCGACGGCCGGATCGAGCGGGCGCAGTTTCGCACGGTCCGCATTCCGAAGAACAACATGCCGGTGGTCGGCTTCTTCGTCTGCGAACACCTGACGCCGCGGTTCGTCTATCGCTCCGAATGGGCGGCGCACCCGAACGGCGCGCGCGGCATCGCCGGCGTGACCGTGATCGCCGAACAACCGGCCAAGTGGTCGGCCGAGCTGGAGAAATATTTCGGTTCGGGCTCGACGAGGTCAGAGGGCGATGGCCTCGTGGTCGACACAGGTACCCAGCCGGTGCGCTACCTGACCCGCCGCGACTATCTCGTCCGCTATCCCGGCGTGACGCCGGTTCGGGCCGGCGACCATCCCGCGCTGCTCAGCCTGCGCGTCGCCAACCTCACCGCCTGCGCGGCCCTGCTGAAGCGAAACGGCGTGGCGTGCCTCACCCCCGACGCCGGCCGCATCCTGGTGCCGCCATCCGAGGCGGCACATCTCACTCTCGAGTTCGTGGAGCGCTGAGTGGACCTCGCCAATCGCAGCATCTACGGCTTTTGTACGTCGGAAAGCCTGCGCTTCGCGGACGTCGATGCCAACGGGCACATCAACAACGGCGCCTTCATCGAGCTGCTGGAGAACGCGCGCGTCTCCTATCTGCGCCAGATCGTCCGCTCCGGGTTGCCGCGCTTCCGGTTGGTGATCGGGCGCATCGAGGTCGACTTCAAGCGCCAGATGTTCCATCCCGGCACCGCCACCGCTTGCGCGCGGCTCGTCGAGGTGCATGAGCGCAAGGTCGTGATCGGCCAGGGCCTGTTCGACGCGGAGGGGCATTGCACGGCGGTGCAGAAGGTCGTCATGGTCTCCCTCAACGAGGAGACACATCGCAGCACGCCGTTCGATCCGGCGGTGCGCGCCGCGCTCGCCGCTATCGCCGCCTCCAGGAATGGATTGCCCCCATGACCACGTCGTCGCCAATTCCCAAAGGGTTCCGCCAGCTCGACGTGCGCGACGACTTCGTCGGGTTGATTGGGCCACTCTGGTGCAAGCCGGAGGGCGATCGGCTGCGCGTCGGACTGCCGCTGGAGCCGCGCCATGGCAACCCCATGGGCTGGGCGCACGGTGGCCTGTTGGTGACGGTGGCCGACATGGTGATGGGCGCGGGCTCGGGCTATGCCACCGGCATCCTGTGGCCGCATCCGACGGTTTCGCTCGCCTCCGAATTCGTACGCGGCGCGCGTCTCGGGCAATGGCTGGAAGGCAGCGCGCGCATCGCCCGCCGGACGCTGAACTTCTGCTTCGCCAGCTGCGACCTCGTGTGCGGCGGCGAGATCGTCCTGGTCTCGACGGGCGTTTTCAAGGTGCCCGACGTCGACAAGATTCCGGAAGCGGCGCGTGCCCGTGCACTGAGCGGCTGGCGCCGGCCCTAGTTCTTCTTTCGCCGATAGATCTTGTATCTGTCGTAGTCCATCAGGTGCTCATAGTTCTCGAAGGCGTCGGCGAAGGTCGGGTTCTGCTGGAAGTATTCGAGATAGTCGAAGAACTGGCCCTGGCAACGCGGCATTCCCGGGATCTGATCGACCAGCAGCAGATCTGGCAGGCCGCGGGCGAAATCCTCGGAGACCGCGTCGAACACGAACTTCTCTGTGTCTGACATCGTGTCGGGCGCGTTGTAGAGCGCGGGGAACTCTTCGCAGCCGGCGTAGATACCCTGCAGCACCCACATGGTCAGGAAGCGCATGGTCATGCGCCCATCTACGTAGTTGATCATCGGCCAGAACGGGTAGATGCCGGGCGACAGCGCCATGATCGTCCGGTTGGGTGCGTTGTGCTCGATGATGTGGCGCAGGATGCCGCCGGTTGAATCCTCGTACTCACGCTGCTTGTAGAAAGGTGGCGTGTAGAGGGCGGCCTGGAAATAGAGCAGCACCATCAGGGTGGCGGAGATCACCGTCACCGGCAGGCGATGGAGACTGCGGCTGAGCGGAAGGTACCGGTCGACGGTCTGTGAGATGGTGAACACTGCGAGCAGGATCGCGACGGAGAGCGCCGGCAGGACGTGATACGGCCAGCCCTTGGCCTGTGTTATCGCCGCGCCGGCGGCGCCGATTCCGAAGGCGACCAGCGCACGGGCGGCGAGCGTGCCGGTCAGGAAGACGGCGAACAGGCCGAAGATCACCAGCGCGATCAACGTCGGCGCCATGACGTTGCTGGTCAGCACGCCGCGCCAGCCTGCGTCGCCGATCGGCGCGTAGGCTTCGACGGCGAGTGGCATCACGAACAGGCCGAAATCGGAGAAGATCGTGTACATCGCCACGAGATGGGCGAGCGCCACCAGGCCGATTGCCCACGGGATGGGGTCCGTGAAGGTCGTGCGCCAGCCGCGGCGGGTCAGCAGGTAGAGCTCGACGGCGGCCGGGATGGCGAGGAAGTGCGGCTTCATCGCCAGCCCGATCCCGGCGACTAGCCCGATCGTCACGCCTGCCAGCCGCGTCATGGCCACGCCTTCGGCGCGCGCCATCGAGGCCAGCAGGTAGGGAGCCGAGGCGACGAACATGATGTGTTCGCGCTGGCCGAAATGCTCGTTGGGCAGCACGGTGAACAGGAACAACAGGACCGGCGGCAACAGGGCCTCGGTTAGCGCATGATCGGCCGACGGCACGAGCCGCACCAGATGCCGGCAGGCGATGAACGAGGCGGCGATCCCCGCGATCACCCAGGCCGTGAACCAGAACGGCACGCCGCCCGGCAGGAGCTTGGCGGTGAAGATGGGCAGAGTGTGGACGATGAACGTGAGGGGTAGGTTCTCGTCGATGATGTCCACATAGAGCGTGTCGCCTTCCACCCAGCGCCTGGAAACGTCGAGAATGGCGCCGACGTCGTGATTGATGGGGGGGAAGAGATGGCCCGTCAGCCACAGCACGGGCAAAGCGAACAGCGGCACCAGCAGGAGGCGTTCGATGCGCGACGAGATGGAAGGCGGTCGGGACGTAGTCGGCAAGGCGTGGCGAAGATATCATAAGTGCCGGGGAATTCGGCAATCACGGGAGATCAGGCGGCGTGGAGAGGGCGGAGTATGAGCGCATGCATGCGGTCGAGGATCGCATGTGGTGGTATCGCGGCCTGCGCGCTCTCGTCGCGGGATTGCTGGCGCGCAGCCCGCGGGACCCCTCGCCGGCGGCACCGTCGGTTCTCGACGCCGGCTGCGGAACCGGCGGCATGCTGGCCCGGCTCGGTGCCCTGCCGTCCGACGGTGTCGCCATCGGTCTTGAGTACGATCCGGTCGCGGCCGGCATGGCGGCCGACAAGTCGGGCCGCCCGGTGGTGGCGGGCACCGTGCTGCGCCTGCCGTTCGCCGACCAGGCGCTGGACGCCTATGTTTCGCTCGACGTGCTCTGTCATGGGGGTGTCGAACCGGCGCAGGCACTTGCCGAGGCGCACCGTTGCCTGAAGCCCGGCGGCATTGCACTCCTGAACTTGCCGGCCTATGGCTGGCTGTTGTCCGCCCATGACCGGCGCGTGCACAATGTCCGGCGCTTCACCCGCCGACAGGCCCGTCGCCTTCTGGCCGAACATGGCTTTACCGTTCGTCGAACGAGCTACTGGAATACGCTGTTGTTTCCCCTGATGGTGTTGCACCGCTTGACAGAGCGACCCGAGGCCGAAAGCGACGTGCGCGACTTTCCGCGCTGGCTCGATGCGCTGTTCTCCACTGCGCTCGCGATCGAGCGCACGGTCATCCTGGCCGGCCTCTCCCTGCCCTTCGGCGGATCGTTGATCGTGGTGGCTGCGCGCAATGGCTGACGTTCCCGCCCTGTCGATCGTCGTTCCCGTCTACAACGGCGCCGCCACGGTCGGCGAACTGGTCGGCGCCTTGCGCGCACTGGAGCTCGAGGGTGGTCTCGAGATCGTGCTTGTCGTCGACGGCAGCCCAGACAACAGCCTCGATGTTTGCAAGCGACTCGCCGCCGAGCCTGGCGCACCCGTGATCGTTCTCAGTCTCAGCCGGAACTACGGCGAGCACAACGCGGTGATGGCGGGCCTTGCGCGCGCGCGCGGCAACTACACGATCAGCATGGACGACGACTTGCAGAATCCGCCGGATGAGGTGAAGCGGCTTTTCGAGTATGCGCGCGACGGCGGTTACGACGTCGTCTACACCTACTACGACGAGAAGAAGCATGCGGCTTGGCGAAATCTCGGCAGCCGCTTCACGAACTGGTGCGCCGATCACCTGATCGACAAGCCGAAGGGACTCTATCTCTCGAGCTTCCGCTGCGTCTCCGCTTTCGTGCGCGAGCACATTGTCGCGAGTTACGAAGGGCCCTACCCCTATGTCGACGGCCTGATCTTCCAGGTGACGCAGAATGTCGGCCGTCTGCAGGTGGCGCATCTGCCGCGCGCCGAGGGGCGATCGAACTACACGCTGGCCCGCCTGTTCCGGCTCTGGCTGTCGATGTTCTTGAACTTCTCGGTGATCCCATTGCGCTTCGCCACTCTGTTCGGCATCGCGTTCGGCGCGCTGGGGGCACTGGCGGCGATCATCGTCATCGTCGAGGCGATCTCCTCCAACAAGCCGCCGCAGGGCTGGGCGTCGTTGATGGTGGCGGTGCTGGTGCTGGCCGGCGTGCAACTGATCGTGGTCGGGCTGATCGGCGAGTATCTCGGCCGCATGTTCCTCGCGGTCAACCGTAAGCCGCAGTACTTGGTGCGCGAGGTCTATCGCCGCGGTGCGGCCGGACTCGACGTCGAGCGGCCGTTGGCCGACACCCGGGCCGGCGGGCGGCCCTATCGCTTGCCCGATAATGCGGAGCCTGAACGATGACGATCTACTATGTGGCGCTCGGCATCGGCATACTGGCGGGCATCGCCGGCCAGATGCTGCTGAAGGCGGGCGCCGATGCGCCTGATTTCGTCTCGCAGGTGATGCGGCCGTCGACCCTGGCCGGCCTCGCGCTCTACGGCTCGGCGGCATTTCTCTACATCGTCGCGCTGCGGAAGATCCCGGTTTCCGTGGCCTTTCCCAGCGTGTCGCTCTCTTATGCGATCGTCGCGGTGCTCGGGCACTTCCTTTTCGGCGAACCGTTCGGCATCAAGCAGATCGGCGGCATCGTCCTCATCATGGGCGGTGTCGTGCTCATCAACCAGACGTGACGGCGGGCGGGGGAAGCGTGTGACCTACGAGCAGATCAAGTACGAGATTCGGGACGGCATCCTCACCATCACGCTCAACCGCCCCGACAAGCTGAACGCCTTCACCGGCAAGATGCTGTCGGAGCTTCTCGACGCGCTCGATCGCGCCGATCGCGACGACGACGTGCGGGCCATCGTCTTCACCGGCGCAGGCCGCGGCTTCTGCGCCGGCGCCGATTTGTCGGGCGGTGCCAACACCTTCAATGCCGAGAACAGGGGGCCGGTCGATCCCGAGCTCGACGGCCACCGCGACGGCGGCGGTCTGCTCACGCTCCGGCTCTACGACTGCCTGAAGCCGACGATCGCCGCCTGCAATGGTCCGGCGGTCGGCGTCGGCGTCACCATGCAGCTTGCGATGGACGTGCGACTGGCCTCGGAGGCGGCGCGCTACGGCTTCGTGTTCACGCGGCGCGCCATCGTCATGGAGGCCTGC
This sequence comes from Enhydrobacter sp., assembly GCA_025808875.1. Lineage (NCBI taxonomy): Bacteria > Pseudomonadati > Pseudomonadota > Alphaproteobacteria > Hyphomicrobiales > Enhydrobacter > Enhydrobacter sp. Next base: position 939,492 of record CP075528.1, read on the forward strand.
TCGAGCTGGTTCCTGCCGCGCCTGGTCGGGCCGCAGCAGGCTCTGGAATGGGTGATGACCGGCCGGGTGTTCCCTGCCGAGGAGGCGCTCCGGGGCCGGCTGGTCCGCTCAGTGCACAAGCCCGACGAACTCCTGACGGCGGCCTATACGCTGGCCCGCGAGATCGCCGACAACACGGCGCCCGTTTCGGTCGCACTGAACCGGCAGATGATCTGGAAGATGCTCGGCGCCGATCATCCCATGGAAGCGCACAAGGTCGATTCCAAGGGCATCTACGCGCGCGGCAAGTCTGCCGACGTGAAGGAGGGCGTGGTCGCCTTCCTGGAGAAGCGCCCGGCACGCTTCCCCATGAAAGTGAGCGACGGCATGCCCTCCTATTTCCCCTGGTGGAAGGAACGTTCGTTCAAGTAGCCGCGGTTGCCCGGCGGCAGCCGTTACGGCAATCTCCGCCGCCAACGAATCCTTCGGAGGAAGCGATGAACAAGCTGCAGATGCGGCGTCGGGCAATTCTGGCCGCGACGCCGGCTCTGATTGCCGCCCCCTACGTGGCGCGCGCGCAGGGCAAGCCGGAGAAGAGCAAGGTCGTGCTCGCCGTCGGCGGCAAGTCGGCACTCTACTATCTCTCGCTGACGATCGCCGAGAAGAAGGGCTTCTTCAAGGAAGCCGGCCTCGACGTCGAGATCAACGACTTCCAGGGTGGCGCCAAGTCGCTGCAGGCGCTCATGGGCGGTAGCGCGGACGTGGTGGCCGGCGCCTACGAGCACACGATCCGCATGCAGCAGCGCGGCCAGGCGATCGTCGGCTTCGCCCTGATCGGCCGCGGCATGCAGCTTGCCATCGGTTTGCGCAACGACGTCGCCACCCGGGTCAAGGGACCGGCCGACATCAAGGGCCTGAAGTTCGGCGTCACGGCGCCGGGCTCGCAGACCCACATGCTGGTCAACAACTGGGCGGCCAAGGGCGGTCTCAAGCCGACCGACATCGTGGCGATCGGTGTTGGTGCCGGCGCGTCGGTCGTGGCGGCCATCGAGAAGGGCGAGGTCGACGGCATCTCACAGGCCGATCCCGCACTCACCATCCTGCAGGAGAAGAAGCTCATCAAGATCATGGTCGACACGCGCACTATGAAGGGCAACCAGGAGCTGTTCGGCGGCGCGATGCCAGCGGCCTGCCTCTATGGCCAGCCCGATCTCCTGAAGAAAACCCCGGGCACGGCCCAGGCGCTGGCGACCGCAATCGTGCGTGCCGACCAGTGGTTGCAGACGGCCACGCCGTCGGACGTGTCGAGCGTCGTTCCCGAGGCCTATCTGCTGGGCGACAAGTCGGTCTACGAGAAGGCCTTCGCCAACGTGCGCGACACCATCTCGCCCGACGGCATGATGCCGGCCGAGGGGCCGGCGAACTGCCTCAAATTCCTGGCCGAGGGCGATCCCAAGATCGCGGCGGCCAAGATCGACCTCGCCGCCACCTGGACCAACGAGCTCGCCCAACGGGCCGGCAAGCGCAGCTGATGAGTGTTGGCGGACCGGCGCTCGCGCTGGAGGACATCACCTGCCGCTTCGCCGCCCGTGACGGCGGCGAAGCCTATACCGCCGTCGCGAATGCCTCTCTTGCTGTCGCGGAAGGCGAGTTCGTGTCGGTCGTCGGACCAACCGGCTGCGGCAAGTCCACCCTGCTCAACGTGGCTGCCGGCCTGCTCGAACCCTCCCAGGGGCGCGTGTCGGTGTTCGGCAAGCCGCTGGTCTCGGCAGAGGGGGTGAACCGCCGCGCAGGCTACATGTTCCAGGCCGATGCGCTGATGCCGTGGCGCAACGGCATCGATAATGTCGTCGCCGGGCTCGAATTCCGCGGCGTGCCGCACGCCGAGGCGGTGCGGCAGGGCGAGGCGTGGCTGCAACGGGTCGGGCTGGGCGGCTTCGGCGACCGCTATCCGCATCAGATGTCCGGCGGCATGCGCAAGCGGCTCGCACTGGCACAGACCCTGATCCTCAGCCCGGACATCCTGCTGATGGACGAGCCCTTCTCGGCGCTCGACGTGCAGACGCGCCAGCTCATGGAGAACGAACTTCTGGCGCTCTGGGCGGAGGACAGGAAGTCGGTCCTGTTCATCACCCACGATCTCGAGGAGGCGATCGCGCTTTCCGATCGCGTCGTCGTGCTCTCGGCCGGCCCGGCCACCCGTCCCATCGGCGATTTCAAGGTCGACTTGCCGAGGCCGCGCGACGTGCAGGAGATCCGCATGACGCCGGCGTTCCTCACCCTGCATCGTGAGATCTGGGGAGCGATGAAGGAAGAGGTGCTGAAGGCCTACCAGCGCCAGAAGGCGGCCTGACATGAAGCTGCGCGCGCTCCAGCTCGGCGTGCTCGCCGCGCTCATCCTGTTCTGGTACGCGATGACGGCGCCCGGCCTGATCCCGCCGTTCTATTTCGAGCAACCGAATCGCGCCGCCTTCTTCTTCGGCGAGCCGCAGAAGGTGTTCTGGATCATCGTCGACTGGTTCGTGAGCGGCGAGATCTATGGCCACCTCGGCTACACCCTGCTGGAGACGGCGCTGGGGTTCGTGATCGGCGCGGTGTTCGGATTGCTGGTCGGACTGTGGCTGGCACTGTCGCCCATGGCGTCGGCGATCATGGATCCCTACATCAAGGGCTTCAATTCGATGCCGCGCGTCGTCCTTGCGCCGATCTTCGCTGTGTGGTTCGGCCTCGGCATCTGGTCGAAGGTGGCGCTCGGCGTCACGCTGGTGTTTTTCGTCGTCTTCTTCAACGTCTACCAAGGCGTGCGCGAAGTCAGCCCGAACCTGATCGCCAATGCACGCATGTTGGGGGCGTCCAGGCGCCAGCTTCTGCGCTCGATCTACCTGCCGTCGGCGATGAGCTGGGTGTTCGCCAGCCTGCACAACGCGGTCGGTCTCGCCTTCGTCGGCGCCGTGGTCGGCGAATACCTTGGCTCCTCGCGCGGTGTCGGCTACCTGATCCTGCAGGCCGAGGGGACGTTCGACATCAACACCGTGTTCGCGGGAATCCTCGTGCTCACCGGTTTCGCGCTCCTGCTCGACAACGGCGTCGGCGTCGTCGAGCGCCGTCTGATGACGTGGCAGCCGCGGGCCGGCGAGACCGAGAAAATCTGACCCGCCCGTCAGCGTCCAGTGAACCGGGCCGCGCGCTTCTCGAGGAAGTGGGCGACTCCCTCCTTGAAGTCGGCGGTCTGGAACGACAGCTCCATCTCGTGGTTGGCCTGCACGGTGGCCTCGGCGAGCGTCTGGAAGCTGGATTCCCACAGCTGGCGCTTCATCACCGTCACAGAGCGCGGAGATACGGTGTCGGCCAGTAGGCGAGCATAGGCGCGGGTCTCGCCCATCAGCTTGTCGTCGGCGATGACGCGGCTCACGAGGCCAAGGGACAGGGCCTCGGGCGCGTGGAACTTGCGGGCCGAGCAGAGAAGGTCGAGGGCAGTCGGCAAGCCGACCAGACGCGGCAGCAGCCAGCTCACGCCGTGCTCCGCGATCAGGCCGCGCTGGGCGAAGGCGGTAGTGAAGACGGCCGATTCCGCAGCGAAGCGCAGGTCGGCATAAAGCGGAATCACGAACCCCAGCCCGGCCGCCGGCCCGTTGATGGCCGCGATGATGAACTTCGGTATGGCCGGGAAGTAAGAGTAGTTCATGCGGAACTCGGCCAGGGAACTGCCGCCGGGCAGGTCGGGCTGGGCCTTGGTCGAGCGGTCGGATGAACCGCCGCCGGCCTGGATCGCCTGCAGGCCGCCCATGTCGGCGCCAGCACAGAAGCCTCGTCCCGCTCCAGTCAGGATGATGGCGCGCACCTCCGGGTCGGCGCCGGCGGTGTGCATGGCGTCCTTGAGGTCGAAATACATCTGCCGTGTCCAGGCGTTGAGCTTGTCCGGGCGGTTGAGCGTGATCGTGCAGATGCGCTCGCTGACCTCGTAGAGAACGGTTTCGTATGCCATCGACGGGTTTCCTCCTGTGCGTTTTTGCAACTCGTGCGGCGCATTGCCCTGAGCGACGATACAAATGGGACCGAAAGGCTACAAATGGCACCCGAATGACGCGGTCCGTGCTGCGGCTTGGCATTAAGATGAGAGGGTAAAATGCTGACAGGGCTGGTGGAAATTTGACCTTATAGGGAGATTTTCTGCTATCCTTGCAGTCTAAAGGAAAAATGAACCTCTTGAGGATAGGAAATGGCAAAAAGGGAATTCGCCCATCCCAACGAGATGCACAAGTTCGTGGGACAGGAGATCGGAGTGAGCGACTGGGTCGAGGTTTCGCAGGACCGTATTGATCGCTTTGCCGATGCGACCGGCGACCATCAATGGATCCATGTCGACGTCGAGCGGGCCAGGAAGGAGATGCCCGGCGGCAAGACGATCGCCCACGGCTTCCTGACGTTGTCGCTGATCCCGATGCTCAATCACCAGATCTCGCACATCAACAACGTGAAGCGCGGCATCAACTACGGCTGCAACAAGGTCCGTTTCACCAGCCCGGTGCCGGCCGGGTCGAAGGTTCGCGCCCGCGCCAAGCTCCTGGCCGCCGACCCCATGGAAGGCGGTGCCGTGCGTCTCACCAATCAGGTGACTATCGAGATCGAGGGACAGGAGCGTCCGGCCTGCGTCGCCGAGACCATGTCCATCGTTTATGGCGCCTAGGAGACGTGCCTTGCTGAAGCGCGAAGAGTTGAGTGCCGAACGGATCGAGCAGATCGTCGCCGATGCGCGCAAGGCGGGCTACGACTTTTTCCTCACGCAGGAGGAGCGCGAAGCGAGCCTGAAGCAGGCCCTCGCGCGCTACGCGCCGGGCGAGGAGGCCTGGATTTTTGCCTACGGCTCGCTGATGTGGAATCCGGCGATCGAATTCGCCGAGGCATCGGCTTGCCGGCTCGAGGGATGGCGGCGTTCCTTCTGCTTCTGGGTGCCGCTTGGTCGCGGGACTCCCGATCTGCCGGGGCTGATGCTGGCGCTCGAATCGGGCGGTAGCTGCGAGGGGGTGGCCTACCGCCTGGCGCCCCATCAGGTACGCAGCGAGCTCGCCATCCTATGGAACCGCGAGATGCTGTCGGGCGTCTATCAGGCGCGCTGGCTGCCGGCGACCCTGCGCGACGGCCGGACCGTGACGGTCATCAGCTTTGTGGTCGACACCACCCACTGCCAGTATTGCGGCGACCTGCCGATTGAGAAGGCGGCGCATCACATCGCCTTCGCCGAGGGCCGCCGCGGCGCCTGTCGTGACTACCTCGCCAACACCGCCGCGCACGCCCGGGCACTCGGCATCCACGATTCCTACCTCGAGGAACTGGTGGAGCGCGTCGGCAAGCTGCGCGGCAGCCGGCTCGAGGCCTCCGTCCAACCCAACGGCATCGGCGTCGGCGACGCCTGAACCGCCGCGTTCGGAAGGCGCCCCCGGGCCTGTCCGGCGGTGCACGGCTTGTGACATAGTCCGGCCGTGCCCTCGTTCGTCGATCGCTGGCTGGCCCTGCCGCCCAATCTGCGCGGCATCCTGTGGATCGCCATATCGGGTGTGCTGTTCGCCCTGCTCAACGTCTTCACGCTGATTCCGGCGCAGCATCTCAATCCCTATGTCATGGCGTTCCTCCGCTACGTGTTCGGCGCGCTGTTTCTGCTGCCGATCGTGCTGCGGCTCGGCCTGCATCGTTCGCTGCACACCAACCGACCCGGCCTGCACGTCGCGCGCGGCGTCATCCACACCGGCGGCATGATGCTGTGGTTCATCGGCCTGCCGCTTACCACGCTGGCCGACATCACGGCATTGGGATTCACCGGCCCGATCTTCGTCACCATCGGTGCCGCGCTGTTCCTCGGCGAGAATGTGCGTCTCAGGCGCTGGATCGCCGTTATGGTCGGGTTCGCCGGCGCCATGATCATCATCCGCCCGGGCTTTGGCGAGATCGGCTTCGGCGCGCTCTGCATCCTGCTCAGCACGCCACTCTTCTCGGCCTCGAACCTGATGGCCAAGGGCCTCGCCCGTTCGGACTCCGCCAACACCATCGTGATCTGGCAGACCATCGTCGTCATCGTCTGCTCGGCGCCCATCGCCTTGTGGTTCTGGCAGACACCGAGCTGGACGGATGTGCTGTGGTTCCTGGCCGCGGGACTGTGCGGCACGCTCGGTCACATTTGCCAGCAGCGCGGCTACCAACTCGCCGACATCACGCTTTTGCAGCCGATTGGCTTCCTGTCGCTGCTGTGGAACACGCTGCTGGGCTACTTCCTGTTCTTCCAGCAGCCCGATGTCTGGACCTTCGTCGGTGCCGCCGTGATCTTCGCCAGCGCCTTGTACATTTCGCACCGCGAGGCCGTGCGGCGCGCCCAGCTGAAGAGCGCCAGTTCGCCGCCGGCTCCCTGACGACGTCTCAGCCGCCGGTGACGCTCATGTGGCGGCCGACGGCCGGTCCGCTGTGGCGTCGGTCGATGATGAAGTCGTGGCCCTTGGGCTTGCGGGCGATCGCCTCGGTGATCGCCTTGTCGAGCAGTTCGTCGTTGGTCGAGGCGCGCAGCGGCGCGCGCAGGTCGGCGGCATCGTCCTGGCCGAGGCACATGTAGAGCGTTCCCGTGCAGGTCAACCGCACGCGGTTGCAGCTCTCGCAGAAATTGTGGGTAAGCGGGGTGATGAAGCCCAGCCGTCCACCCGTTTCCTCGACTGTGAAGTAGCGTGCCGGTCCACCGGTGCGATAGTCGGTTTCGGTGAGAGTGAACTCACGGGCTATACCGGCGCGCGCCAGAGACAGCGGCAGGTATTGCTCGAGCCGGTTCTCGCCGCCGATGTCGCCCATCGGCATGACTTCGATCAGCACCAGATCCATGCCGCGGCCGTGGCTCCAGCGGATCAGCTCGCTGAATTCCATGTCGTTGACGCCGCGCAGCGCCACTGCGTTGATCTTGATCCTAAGCCCGGCCTGTTGTGCGGCGTCGAGGCCGCGCATCACCTGGTCGAGGTCGCCCCAGCGGGTGAGTTCACGGAACTTCGCCCTATCGAGCGTGTCGAGCGAGACGTTCACCCGCCGCACGCCGATCTCGGCCAGTTCACGGGCATACCGGCCGAGCTGGCTGCCGTTGGTGGTGAGGGTCAATTCCTCGAGCGCGCCAGTCTCCAAATGACGACCGAGGCCGCGGAACAGTGACATCACGTTCTTGCGCACCAGCGGCTCACCGCCGGTCAGGCGGAGCTTCTTGACGCCGCGCCGGACGAAGGCGCTGCACAGCCGCTCCAGCTCCTCGAGCGACAGCACCTCAGCCTTGGGCAGGAAGGTCATGTCCTCGGCCATGCAATAGACGCAGCGGAAGTCGCAGCGGTCCGTCACCGAGACGCGCAAGTAGCTGATATGCCGGCCAAAAGGATCGATCATGACGCGCTGATAATGGTGTCGGGGGCCTTCTCCGGCAAGAGGCGCAGGAGATTGTTGATCGTATCGGCTTCGGCGGCCGGCTTGTCCCTGCGGATGCGATGGATACGCGGAAAACGCAATGCCAACCCGGACTTGTGCCGGGGCGAGCGGGCGATGCCGTCGAAGGCGATCTCGAGCACCAGATCGGGTGCGACCTCACGGACCGGGCCGAAGCGGTTGGTCGTGTGATCGCGCACCCACTTGTCGAGCCAGCGCAGCTCCTCGTCGGTGAAGCCGAAATAGGCCTTGCCGACCGGCGCCAGCTCGCGCCCGCCATCGGCTGCCTCGCGCCAGCAGCCGAACGTGTAGTCGGAGTAGAAGGAGCTCCGCTTGCCGTGGCCGCGCTGGGCGTACATCAGCACGCAATCGACGAGGTGCGGGTCGCGTTTCCATTTGAACCACGGGCCCTTGGGCCGGCCGGCGAGATAGGGGCTGTCGCCGCGCTTCAGCATCACGCCTTCGATGCCGTCGGCGCGCATCTCCTCACGCAACTTGGCAAGGTTCTCCCAGGTATCGAAGGGCACCAGGGGCGAGACGTCGAAACGCGGATGCGGCTTGAGCGCCATCCAGGCTTCGAGGTGCGTGCGGCGCTGGTCGAAGGGCAGGGCGCGCAGGTCCTGACCCTCCAGCCACAGCACGTCGTACAGGCGCACGTGGGCGGGATGCTCCTTCAGCATCCTGGGCGTGACGGCCTTGCGGTTCAGTCGTTGCTGCAGGTCGTTGAACGGCGCGACGGCTTCCTCGCGCCGCACCAGCAGCTCGCCGTCGAACACGCCCTCGAAGTCGATCGCCTCGATGATGTCGGGGAAGGCGCCCGACACGTCCTCGCCGGCGCGGCTGTAGAGCCGCTTGATGCCGTCCGACGAGGCGACCTGCACGCGAATGCCGTCCCATTTCCACTCGGCACGGAAGTGCGCCGGGTCGAGCGAATCGAGCTCAGGCCGCTCGATCGGGTTGGCCAGCATCGGCGGCAGGAAGGCGCCACCGGCGTTGGTGCTGGGCCTGGGCGCCTCGTGCAGCAGCCAGTCGAACAGCGGCCGGTAGGGCGGCGTGAGGCCGTGCCAGATCTCCTCGACCTCGTTCACCGGCTTGTCACCGATGTTGGCGACGGCCTGCTTGGCCAGCCGCGCCGAGACGCCGACCCGCAGGGCCCCGGTCAACAGCTTCAGGAGTGCCCACCGTCCCGTCGCGTCGAGCGAGTCGAGCCAGCGCTTGAGGATGCCCGGTGTCTGCAATTTGGTCGCGCGCTGCAGCGTCTCGACGACCTCGCCCAACGCGGGTGGCGGCCCTGAACTCGGATCGCTCTCCCAGACCAGCGCCAATGTCTCGGCGAGATCGCCGACGTAGTCGTAGGACCAGTGAAACAGCTCGCCGCCGATCTTGTCCTCGCCGAAGCCGCGCAGCAGCGCCGGCTTGGCCGTCGGGAAATCCAGGCCACCTGTCATCGCCGCCAGCGCCCAGCCACGGTCAGGATCGGGCACCTCGCGCAGATAGGTCTCGATCAGCCTGAGCTTGGCGTTGCGCGCTGGCTGATAGGACAGCGAATCGAGCAACTCGGCGAAGGCCTGCACGGTTCAGGCGCCTTCTTCCTCGCGGCCGGCGAGGTGCAGCGCCTCGGCGTCCAATCCGATCGAGCGCGCCATGTGGACCAGCGCCTCCTCGCGGCCATGCGTCACCCAGACCTTGCCGGGAGCGACATCTTTTAGGGTCTGGCAGAGCTCGGGCCAGTCGGCATGGTCCGAGATCACCAGCGGCAGCTCGGCGCCGCTCTGGCGGGCGCGGGCGCGCACGCGCATCCAGCCCGAGCAGACCGCCGGCAGTGGATCGGCGAAGCGTCGCGCCCAGCGGTCGGCCAGGGCCGAGGGCGGGCAGAGCACGATGGCGCCTTTGAAGGTCTCGAGGATGGCGTCCGAGACGAGGGCGATGTCACCGAGATCGACGCCGTGCTCCTGGTAGAGCTTGCAGAGCGGCATCAGGCTGCCATGCAGCCACAATCGCTTGTCCCAGCCGGCGGCGCGCAGGAGCTTGATGACGCGTTGGCACTTGCCGAGCGAATAGACGCCCACCAGATGCGTGCGCTCGGGAAAGGTGGTGACCGAACGCAGCAGCTTGCCGATCTCGCCGGCGTCCGACGGATGGTGGAATACCGGCAGCGCGAAGGTCGCCTCGGTGATGAAGACGTCGCAGGGGATCGGCTCGAAGGGCGGGCAGGTGGCGTCGGGCCGGCGCTTGAAGTCGCCCGAGACGACGATGCGCTGGCCGCGATAGTCCAGCACCGCCTGCGCCGAGCCCAGGATATGGCCGGCCGGCATCAGGCTGAGGTCGACCTCGCCGATCCGCACGCTCTCGCCATATTTCAGCGGCTGTTGCGCCGTATCGGGCATATCCTCGAAGCGCGCGCGCATGATGGCGAGCGTCTCGGGCGTGGCGAGCGCCGCGCGATGCCCCGGCCGTGCATGGTCGCCGTGGCCGTGCGTAATCACGGCCCGGTTCACCGCCACGGCGGGGTCGACATAGAAGTCGCCGGGCTCACAATAGAGGCCGCGCGGCGTGGGATAGAGCCAGGCCCTGGGATTCACAGGAGTGGGGTTCAGGACAGTGTCGGTCGTCATCGAGCGCGAGGCATCCTACCTGTCAGATATGGGGCTGCCCGACCTGTTTGCACGCTGGTTCGAAAGTCGCGGCTGGACGCCCCGCCGCCATCAGCTTGCCTTGGTCGATCTGGCAAGAGCCGGCAGCAGTGCGCTGCTGATCGCGCCGACCGGCGGTGGCAAGACCCTGGCCGGCTTCCTGCCGTCGCTGATCGAGCTCACCGAGCGGCGCCAGGCCGGCAGGGACCTCGCTCATGCCAAAGGCAAGGGCGAGTTGCATACGCTCTACATCTCGCCACTCAAGGCGCTGGCTACCGACATCCGGCGCAACCTCGAGACGCCCATCGCGGAGATGCATCTGCCGGTCCGGGCCGAGAGCCGCACCGGCGACACGCCGCAGAGCCGGCGACTCCGCCAGCGCGAGCGGCCGCCTGACCTTCTGCTGACGACGCCCGAGTCGCTGGCACTTCTGCTCAGCTACCCGGACGCGGCGCAGTTCTTCGCCAGCGTGCGCTGCGTCATCGTCGACGAGCTGCATTCCTTCGCCACGTCCAAGCGCGGCCATCACCTGGCGCTCTGCCTCGCGCGTGTCGCGGCGTTGGCGCCGGCGGCGCGCTTCATCGGCCTTTCCGCCACGGTCGCCGATCCGCCGGCGCTCGCCGACTATCTGCAGCTGCGCGACGGCGAATCCGTCGAGGTCGTCGAGGGCGAGCCCGGCGCGCCGCCCAAGGTGACCCTCGTCGACGCGCATGAGCGCCTGCCGTGGGGCGGCCACATGGGCCATCACGCCGTGCCCGAGGTCTACAACATCATTCGCCACCACAAGACTTCGATCGTGTTCGTCAACACGCGCGCCCAGGCCGAGCTGGTCTTCGACCATCTGTGGCGGATCAACGAGGAGAACCTGCCGATCGGCCTCCATCATGGTTCGCTGGCGGTCGAGCAACGGCGCAAGGTCGAGGCGGCGATGGCGGCCGGTCGATTGCGCGCCGTGGTGGCGACCAGTTCGCTCGATCTCGGCATCGACTGGGGCGACGTCGACCTCGTGATCCAGATGGGCGCCCCCAAGGGCGTCAGCCGGCTGATGCAGCGGATCGGCCGAGCCAACCACCGGCTGGAGGAACCCAGCAAGGCGATGATCGCGCCCGCTAACCGCTTCGAGGTGCTGGAGTCGCTGGCCGCGCTGGAGGCGATCGAGGCGAGGGAGCTCGATGGCGACCCGCCACGCCCGCCCTGCCTCGACGTGCTGGCGCAACACATCGTCGGAACGGCTTGCGCCCAGCCCATCGATCGCGAGGCGCTCTTTGCGGAAGTGCGGCGGGCGCAACCCTATCGGGACTTGCCGCGCGAGGATTTCGACGATGCGTTCGACTTCGTGGCGACCGGTGGCTATGCGCTTGCGGCCTACGACCGTTGGCATCGGCTGAAGAAGCTGCCGGATGGACGCTGGATGCTGGCCTCGCCCGTAATCGCCCGGCAGTTCCGCTTGAATGTCGGCACCATCGTCGAGCTGCCCCTGATCAAGGTGAAGCTGAAGCGCGGCCCTGTCCTGGGCGAGGTCGAGGAGTCCTTCGTCCAGGGCCTGGTGCCGGGCGACACCTTCGTCTTCGCCGGCCGGCTGCTGCGCTTCGATGGCGTGCGTGAACTGGTGGCGCAATGCGCGCTGGCGACTGGCGGCGATCCCAAGGTGCCGGCCTATGGCGGCGGGCGCCTGCCGCTCTCGACCTTCCTGGCCGCCCGCGTGCGCGGCATCCTGCAGGACCCGTCGCGCCATCCCGGGCTGCCGCACGAGGTACGCGAATGGCTGCGCATCCAGCGCTTCCGCTCCACCCTGCCGCAGAGCGACCGCCTGCTGGTCGAGGGCTTCCCGCGCGGCTCCAAGCAGTTCGTCGTCGCCTACTGCTTCGCGGGAAGGAACGCGCACCAGACGCTCGGCATGCTGCTGACCCGGCGCATGGAGCGCCTGGGATTGAAGCCGCTGGGCTTCGTCGCCACCGACTACGTGCTCGGCATCTGGGGGCTCCGGCCACCGACCAAGGCGCAGCTCGACCGGCTCTTCGACGAGGACATGCTGGGCGACGACCTTGAGGCGTGGATGGACGAATCGACGATGCTGCGCCGCTCGTTCCGCAACGTCGCGGTGATCGCCGGCCTGATCGAGCGGCGCTTCCCCGGCGAGGAGAAGTCGCGGCGCCAGGTCACCTTCAGCTCCGACCTGATCTACGACGCGCTGCGCAAGCACGAACCCGACCACATCCTGCTGCGCGCCACGCGCCAGGACGCCGCCTGGCAACTCGCCGACCTCCGCCGCCTGGGCGACCTGCTGCGCCGCGCCAGAGGGCGCATCGATTATCGCCGGCTCGATCGTATTTCACCGCTTGCCGTGCCGGTGCTGCTCGAGATCGGCAAGGAACGGGTGCTTGACGGCACGGCCGAGGACGAACTCCTGGACATCGCCGCGCAGGAATTGATCGAAGAGGCGACGCGCCTGTAGTCTCTCTGCATGGATATAGCCGAGACTTTGGAGAAGGCCGTCGCCGCGGGCGACGTGCCGGGCGTCGCTGCTGCCGCGGCCACCGACAAGGGCATCGTCTTCGAAGGTGCGGCGGGATCGCTCGCGTTCGACAGCGTCATCTGGATTGCCTCGATGAGCAAGGCGATCACCGGCGCGGCGGCCATGCAGCTCGTCGAGCGCGGCAAGCTCGCGCTCGACGGGCCGGCGGCGGAGATCGTGCCGGAGCTCGGCAGAAAGGGCGTACTGACGGGCTTCGATGCATCGGGCAACGCGATCACGCGCCCGCCGAAGCGACCTGTCACGCTCCGTCATCTGCTGACGCACACGTCAGGCCTGGGCTACGACACCTGGAACGCCGACATCATGGAGTACCGGCAGGCGACGGGTATTCCCGCCGTCGGCTCGTGCCAGAACGCGGCCCTCACCACACCATTGCTGGCCGATCCGGGCGAACGCTGGGAGTACGGGATCTCCATCGACTGGGCGGGCAAGATGGTCGAGGCGGCAAGCGGGCAGAGGCTCGACGGCTATCTCAAGGATAACATCTTCGACCCGCTCGGCATGAGCGACACCGGCTTCAAGATCGGCGCGGCACAGCGACCACGCAAGGCGCGCATGCACACGCGCTCAGCCGACGGCGGCCTGGTCGCGGTCGATCACGAACTGCCGCAGGATCCGGAATTCCACATGGGCGGCGGCGGGCTCTATTCGACCGTCGGCGACTATCTGAAGTTCACGCGCATGATCCTGGCCGGCGGGCAGGGCGTGCTCAGGCCCGAGACGGTGGCGCTGATGTCGAAGAACGCGATGGGCGAGGTCTCCTGTCGGCTGCTCAGGAGCCAGCTCCCCCACCTCAGCACCGACTTGAACTTCGTCGCCGGCATGAAATGGGGACTGTCCTTCATGATCAATCCTGCGGCATTTCCCGGCCGACGGTCGGCCGGAAGCCTTTCCTGGGGCGGCCTTGCCAACAGCTACTACTGGATCGATCCCGTCCGGAGGGTGACCGGCGTGTGGGCGACGCAGCTTCTGCCATTCTACGAAGCGAGGGCCATTTCGCGTTTCGACGCCTTCGAGGGCGCGGTGTACGCGACGCTCTGAGCGGGCTGCCGGACCTGTTTTCGGACCCAGATCGTGTATTGGAGGCGGGCGGTGGCCAGCGCGATGCCGAAGGTGGCGAAGGCGCCAAGTACCAGAACCAGATAGTAGAATTCGCTGTTCGTCATAAGACCCTCCAATAAGAGGGACTTTAATCCCCGACCCTGTGGGGGCTTTGATCTGGATCAACCGCCTCCCGGTTCGGCGCTGGCGATGAACCTGCGGTACTTGAGGTACAGACGGTTGAGGCGGTCGAGATTGCGGGCCGAATCGGGTCCGCCCCAGCGCCGGTTGACGGCCACGGCGGCGTCGATCGTCGCCAACTGACCGCGACACGCTTCGATCCAGCGCGATGAATCGGTGGCGATGATTCCCTCGCGTACCTGTCGCGTCAGAAGGGCGTCGACGTTCATCGCCCGACAGGTGTGGCCGTAGGCGGCGACACGCTGGTCGGCCGAGCGCATCCAGTCATCGAGCACGGTCGGCGTGTAGCGCGAGCAATCGTCGAGCGGCTGGGCAAACGCGGGAAAGCCGAACAGCAGCAGGACAGCGAGAAAGGGCCTCACGCGCAACGCCTCAGTGGAAGTCGCGACTATGGATGCGCATCTGCGGCCGATCCAGAGCGATCCGGTTGCGGTCGTAGCCCGGCTTCTCGTGGGCGAGCCGCGTGTCGTCGCCGTCGTGCGGATCGGGTGTGGAGGAGCGCGCCTGGTCGCCGCGGCCCGTCCTAAGCTCGAAGCGGCCGTCGAGATCGGCGATGCGATCGAGGTCGGCCGACCAGTCCCACAACCGTTCGGCCACAACGTGGATCACCAGGCCGTCCGTCCCGTCCTTCTGCCGGTCGCGCTGGACCCTGCCGGCGACGCCGAGCAGGCGCGATCCCATGACAATGCGGCGATGCGCTTCGAACACCTTGGGCCAGACCACGAGATTGGCGATGCCGAACTCGTCCTCCAAGGTGACGAAGACCACGCCCGAGGCCGTGCCAGGCCGCTGGCGCACCAGCACCAGCCCCGCCATCTGCAGGAAGTCCCCGGTTCGCGCTTCGCGCACTTTCCTGGAATGCGCCACGCGGCGCTCCGCGAGCATCGGACGCAGAAGTTCAAGCGGGTGGGCGCGCAGTGACATGGATAGGGTCGAGTAATCGTCGACGACCTGCTCGCCAAGGGTCAGCCGGGGCAGCGTCACTTTCGGTTCGAGATCGCGAACGGCCGGGCGCTGATCGAGAAGCGGCAGAGGCGCCTCGGAGAAGGCGCGCACCGCCCACAGCACGTCGCGGCGCGACAATCCCATCGAGGCGAAGGCATCGGCTCGTGCCAGAGCCAGGATTTGCCGCTTGCCGAGGCCGCCGCGTCGCCACACGTCGGCCGGGTCGCGATAGGGAGTCGTGCGCCGCGCGACGAAGCGCTTCATGTCTTCTTCCTTGAGGCCCGCGACCTGATGGAAGCCCAGCCGCAGGGCATGGCGAGCGGCCTCAGTCCCTTCCAGCGTGCTGTTCCACTCGCTGGCGTTGACGTCGGGCGGGCGCACCTCGACACCATGTTCGCGTGCATCGCGCACGAGCTGGGCCGGCGCATAGAATCCCATCGGTTGCGAATTGAGCAACGCGGCGCAGAAGACTTCAGGGTAGTACCATTTCACCCAGGACGAGACGTAGACCAGGATCGCGAAGCTCGCGGCATGGCTCTCTGGGAAGCCGTACTCGCCGAAGCCCTCGATCTGCTTGAAACAGCGCTCGGCGAATTCCCTCTCGTATTCGTTCTTCACCATCCCGTCGATGAACTCCTGCTTGAGAGTATGGATGGTTCCCGCCCGACGGAACGTCGCCATGGCGCGCCGCAACTTGTCGGCCTTGGCAGGGCTGAAATCCGCGCAGTCGATGGCGATCTGCATCGCCTGTTCCTGGAAGAGCGGCACCCCCTTGGTACGGCCCAGGATCTTTCTCAGCTTGTCGCTGGCGTATTCGATCTCGCCGTCCGGAAGGTCGCGATTCTTCAGGTAAGGGTGCACCATGCCACCCTGGATCGGACCCGGTCGCACGATCGCCACTTCGACCACGAGGTCGTAGTAGTCCCTGGGCTTGAGCCGCGGCAGCATCGACATCTGCGCCCGGCTCTCGACCTGGAAGACACCGACCGAATCGGCCTTGCCCAGCATGTCGTAAACCTCGGGGTCGGTTGCAGGCATGCCGAGGTCGTGGTCCTCGCCGTAATGCCGCTTGATCAGCGCGAAGCTCTTGCGCAGCGCGGTCAGCATGCCAAGCGCCAGCACGTCGACCTTGTAGATATTGAGGGCGTCGAGATCGTCCTTGTCCCATTCGACGACGGTACGGTCCTCCATGGCGGCGTTCTGGATGGGGATCAGCTCGTCGAGGCGGCCGTCCGTCAGGACGAAGCCGCCGACATGCTGCGAAAGATGGCGCGGGAAGCCGATCAGGGTTCCCGACAGCTCGAGGGCGAGCATCAGCCGCGGATCGTCGGGATCGAGGCCTGCCTCCCTGATGTGGCGCAAATCGACTCCGCTGCCGCTGCTGCCCCAGATCGTGTTGGCCATCACGTCCAGCGTGTCGGGCGAGAGGCCGAGCGCCTTGCCCACGTCACGGATGGCGCTGCGGCTGCGATAGGAGATCACGGTGGCGGCGAGCGCCGCCCGTTCCCGACCTTTCTCGTTGTAGATCCACTGGATGATTTCCTCGCGCCGCTCGTGCTCGAAATCGACGTCGATGTCGGGCGGTTCGTTGCGTTCGTTCGACAGGAAGCGCTCGAACAGCGCGTCGCTTTGGTTGGTGTCGACCTCGGTGATGCGCAGGCAGTAGCAGACCGTGGAGTTCGCGGCCGAGCCGCGGCCCTGGCAGAGAATCCCGAGCTCACGCGACTTCTCGGTGATCTCGTGCACGGTCAGGAAGTAGGGCGCGATTCCCTTCTCCTCGATCAGGGCGAACTCCTTCTGGATGTTCCTGACGATCTTTTCGGGAATCTCCTCCGGATAGCGAAAGGCCGCGCCCTGCCAGGTGAGTCGCTCGAGTTTCTGCATCGGCGTTTCGCCACCCTCGTACATGACCGGGTATTGATAGGTGAGTTGATCGAGGGAGAATTGGCACCTCTCGACGATCTCCTGGATGCATGCCAGCGCATGGGGATGCCTGCGAAAGAGGCGGTGCATCTCCTCCGGCGATTTCAGGTGGCGTTCGGCCGAGGAGAAGCGGCGGAACCCCAGTTCCTCGACGGTGCATTTCAGGCGAATGGCGGTGACGACGTCGTGCAGGGCACGCCGCTCGGGCTCGTGATAGTGCACGTCGTTGGTTGCGACCAGCCTCACCCCGGTCTGTGTCGCGAGATTGTCGAGATACGCCAGCCGCCCGGCATCGTTGCCGCGGAACAGCATGGTGGCGGCGAGATGGCAACGGCCGAGATAGAGATGGGCGAGGTTGCGCAGCCTCTCATGGAAGGCGGGATCCTCGACCCTCCGGGGCGGCAGGACGATGGCGAGGATGTCCTCGGCATGTTTCTGGAGATGGGCGAAGGTGAGTGCGCACTCGCCCTTGGCGGCTTCCTTGTTGCCCTCGCTCAGCATGCGCGACAGCCGTTTGTAGCCGTCGAGAGTCATCGGATAGGCGAGGAGCGAATAACCGTCGAGGGTTTCGATCCGCGCTCCGACCAGCAGCTTGATCCAGTTTTCCCGGGGAAGGCCGGTCTCCTCGTAGAACTCCTTCACGGCCGTGTAGGCCCGCACGACACCCGCCAGGCTATTACGGTCGGCAATGCCGATCGCGTCATGGCCGAGTTGGGCGGCCCGATGGACCAGCTCGCCCGGATGCGAGCCGCCGCGCAGGAAGCTGTAATTGGTGGTGACCTGCAGCTCGGCGTATCGCATGAGGGGTCACGCGCAAAAGCCGTGGAGGAACCATTTGGTGGCGTTGTGGCTGCCGTCTCGGAACAGCCAGAAGCGGCTGCCGTCAGTGTCCTCGACTCGGTAATAGTCGCGCACCGGCGGCACGATGTTGGCCGGCATCATCCTGCCATTGGGTCGCGGCCGCCACCATTCGTCGGCAACGCGCTCCGGTCCCTCGGCTCGCACGATCCGATGGACGTGGCGGCGCCATTGGAACTGGCGCGGCGGCTCGTCGGGCATCTGGGCGGTGACATCGACCGGTTCGGGGCGCTGTAGCAGTCGCGTCGGGCGCGTGCCTTTCATCGAGGCCAGCCTCGCCCAGGCGCCTTCCGCCACCGGCGTCGCGAAGGGCACGCGGATTTGCGTGCGATCCGGCAGGTGGCTGTCGCGTGGCGCAAGCCGCACCACGTTCTCCGCACCGAGCCGCAAAGCCAGCCGGTCGGCGAGGTCGATGGTGCCGTCCTCGGCCCACGACGGGCGTGCCGGCGTGCCTGTTTCGGGCAGATGGTCCTGCGACCCGGTCCATTCCTCGACCTCGGGTGCCGACAGGATCATCAGCTCGATTCCGAACCCTGGATCGAGCTCGCCGAGCCTTTCCCCGAGGAGCTTCGTCAGCCCGGGATTGTCGCGGTTGGGCCGGCTGGTGCCGATTGCCGTGCGATCGACCGAACCGTCGACACGATAGAGCGCAAGCTCGAGCTTGCGGGCGCCGACGCTCGCCCGCTCGAATTGAACGCAGAGCGCGGCGATCAGGCGGCCGGTGGCGGCGGCGATATCCTCGGTCCGGCCGATCGGTTCGGCGAAGGACAGGCGCGACCGGAAGGCCGGCGGCATACGGCGCGGCTCGACCGGTTCGTCGATCCGTCCCAGTGCCTGATCGAGACGCATGAGCGGCTGCTCGCCGAAGCGGCGCGACAACGGTGCGCGCGGCAGCGGGTAGAGATCGCCGATGCGGCGCAGGCCGAGCTTCAGAAAGGTTTCGAGGATCGGCAGATCGAGCCGCAACGCATCGACGGGCAGGGAGGCGAGTGCATCGCGCTGTCCGCCGATCGAGCAGAAGAGATCGGCGTGCTTCGCGGCGTGGCGTGCCAATGCCCAGGCCGCGCCTGCGGTATCGGCAATTGCGGCGCGGCAGGTGAAGCCGTGGTTCGAGAGACGCTGCATGAGATCGGCCAGCAGCCTGCGCTCGCCCGCTTCCCCTTCTCCATGGAGATGGCCGCAGCCGGTGACGTCGAGGAACAGGCCGGCATCGCCGCCGAAGCCGCCGGCACTGCAGATTTGCGAGGCGTTTTCTTCGGCCTGTGCCGCGCCCAGCGGATCGATCGCGACCCAGGGCGTGTAGCGGTCGCACCAGCTGGCGATGCTTTCGAGCAGCGCGCGATCGGCTTCGCGCTCGACTTCCGTCGTGACGAGATCGGGCAGGAGGGCGCGGGCATCGGCCAGCCGCATGTGCACGCGCAGACCGGCGGCACGGGCATGGGCATTTACGGAAGCGAGGCGCGGGCAGCTTTCGCGCCAGGCAGTGGTTGCGGCGGCCCTATCCCGCCAGTCTGTCCGTCCAGTGCGTCCCAGGCGATCCATGGCGAGCTTGGGGAACCACAGCGAGATGATGCGTTTCATTGTTCCACTCCAGGAGCCAGGACGGCATTTCCTCGACCGATGGCATGCCGAAGCGATTGCGTCGGAGCTCAACCTGCCAGCGCGCCGCTCCCACGGCTTCGTGACCTGGTATTTCGGGCGATGGCGCCGAAGCCACGCGCCAGCGCGTGGCGCACATGCCTTGTGGCGGCGCGGGCTCGGGCCTGAGCAGCAGGGCGGAGATGCCGCTCTTTTCGGCAGCGAGCGACAGCCGGCGCCCGGCGGTCGGGTCCGCGGCGCGCGTTTCTCCCAAAACGACGGCGATGCCCGGGCAGCGCAGCCCTTCCTCCATCGCCCAGAAGAGATCGTCGTCGCGCCGTGCCGTGACCATCAGGAGCCGCGCCGGATCGAACCAGTTGGCGAGCGTCGGCGCATAGGGTGACGCGTCGAATGCTCCCGATGCCCGTCGGCACCACAGTAGCGTACCGCTTCCGAAGCGGCCCATCAGGAAGGCGGCAAAGCCGAGGGCGGCGCCGTCATGTGCGGCCACGCGACCCGATGGGCCGGGGCCGGCCTCGATCTCGTGCAGCGCGCCGGTCGGCATCCCGCCGCCCGGCAGCAGGGTGTCGATCTGCGGCACGCCGAGTGGGATGGCATCGCGGCCGGCCCGCGCCGCACTGTTCGTCCGTTCCAGCCGGCGGACCTGCTCGCGCAGCGTCGACAGGGCAAGCGCCCCCCTGTCGTTGGCGACAGGGGGAGCGAAAGTGCTTGGGGAAATGACGGGCATCATCCCCTCGAAAACTCTCTGCGGTTTTTGATGTTCCTGCTTTGTTCTTAACGGAACAGGCCGCTGGGAGTCAATCGAGCATCGCGTTTTTCCCCGCCATCACAATATCTTGCGGGTTATCGTCCCCACATATGCCACGACTCGCGGCCATCCAACCGATCGTTCCGCTTGAACAACGACAGCAACCGGCTGACCAGGGCGCAGACGAGGCTGAGCCCGACATAGACGAGCGCCACGACGATCACGTCGATCAGGGTGATGCCACTCATGTACCCCTCCATGTTCGTCCCCAAACCCTTGCTTCCCCCAAGGTTCACGGCATCCTCGACGACGCGAACAGTGGGCGCGCCGTCCGGCGGGCACAGTGGCATTTCGCACAAAGCCAAAAAGAAGGGCGTATAGTCCGCGCCCATGCCGGCTTCTCTCTCTTCGACGCAGGCGCGCCTGCGCGTGATCTCGCTGTTCGAGGAGCTGGGCGATGCCGACCTGTCGGCCATCGCCGCGAACTGCACTACCCGAACCTACGAGAAGGGCGCCCAGATCTTCGGCGACAAGGACAGCTCGACCGACGTCTTCTTCATTCTCGACGGCGTGGTGCGCGCCAACACCATCAGTCCGGAGGGGCGGGAGGTCATCTACTCGGAGATCGGCACCGGCGCGATCTTCGGCGAATTCTCGGCGGTCGACGGCCTGCCGCGCTCGACCGCGGTGTTCGCCGTCACCGATTGCACCGTCGCCAAGATGACATCGAGGAAGTTCTTCGAGCTGCTGCGCGCCAACGGCGCGGTTTCAGCGCGGCTGGTCGAATTGCTGGTCGCCAAGATCCGCGCCATGTCGGAGCGCGTGTTCGAGGTGAGCGCCCTCTCGGTGCGCGAGCGCCTGCGCCGCGAGCTGTTGCGCCTCGCCACCGATGGCCGTCGCCAGGGCAAGATGATCGTCATCAAGCCCGCGCCGACGCACTATGAGATCGCTGCCCGTATCGGCTCGCATCGCGAGGCCGTGACACGCGAGTTCAACCGGCTGGAGACCGAGGCCCTGCTCGAAGTGAGCCGCCGTCAGATCAGCATCCTCGACGTCGAGAAGCTGCGTCGGCCCGACGGCGGGGGCTGAGATCGCGCCGGCGGGGCGCGCCTATCGTCCGGTCATGGCGCCGAGGATCCGCACATCCGGCAGGCCCTCCAGCCGATCGACCAGGTCGATCAGCTGCGGCGCCCGGTCCGGCGGCAATGGGTCTGCGGCGAATTCCAGGCAGCGACGGAACTTGGCCAGATGCTGGTCGCGTGTCAGGGCGCGCGCCGGATGGGCGAGCATCGTCTCGCATGACCAGGCGTGTTGCGTGCCGTCCCGCAGCCGCACGACGACGCGCTGCGGCGCCAGGGCGTTGGGATCGGGATTGCCGTCGCTGGACACGCGGACCCGGCGCGCGATGTCGTGCGTTGCCGGATCGGTGAGCGCGGCTCCGCGGAAATCCATGAGGTCGAGCCTGCCGTTCTGCAGCACCTTGGCGACGCCGAACGCCAGGCAGAGTCGCAGGTAGCTCGCGACGGCATCGGGCCGTGGCGGCCGGCCGACCAGGCGCACGATCAGCGGCGGCGCCGACACCTCGACTGCGGCAACGTCGTCCGCGGCGAAGCCATGGCGCTGCTGCAGGACGTGGACGCCTTCGATGCCGCCGTGAGTGGCTCGTCCGGCCGGGAACGGCTTGTGGCTGAACTCGACGATGCGCCAATCCCGGCCCAGCCCATCCAGGATCGGCTCGAGCGCGAAGTCGCCCTCGAACAGCGGCAGGTAGCCGAAGGCGCCCTCGAACACGCCCTGGGCTGCGGCAAAATCCAGGTGGGCCAGGGCGCAGGATTGGAGCGCGGCGCGCGCATTGAAGGCGAGTTGCACCGGCAGAATGGGACTGCCCTCGACATGCGCCTGCATGGTGCCGCTCGCCTGGGCGAGCTGCCAGGCGAAGGCGCGCTGCAGGGCGGCGCGGTCGAGGCCGAGCAGGCGGGCGGCCGCCGCGGTCGCGCCGAAGCCGCCAGCCGTGCCGGGCCTGAAGAAGCGAAAACCGGAACGCGAGGCCAGCCCAAGGCCGGCCGCGATGTCGACGCCGACCGCGATGGCGGTGATCAGCTCGGCGCCGCTGGCGCCTCCGGCCAGCTCGGTCGCGGCCAATGCGGCGGGCAGCGCGGTGGCCATGGCATGCACCACTGCACCCTCGTGCAGGCCGTCGAATTCCTGGTTGTGCATCTGCCAGACGTTCAGCAGGGTCGCGGCGGGTGCCGACAGGCACCGCGAACGGCCCCAGACGGGAACGGCGGCAGCGGGCAGGGCCGGCTCACCCCATGCGGCGGCGACGTGCAGAAGGTTCTCGGCGCCCTCCACGGACGAGCCGGCGATGCCGACCCCGAGGCTGTCGAGGATGAATGTCTTGGCGCGCTCGACGGCGGCCGGCGGAAGGTCGGAAAAGCGCGTGCCGAGGGCATGCTCGGCGAAGCGGGCGGCGACGGGGTCAGGCATGCCGGCCATTCTACCTCATGGTCGGATATCCCGGGGCACCCGGCACGGCGCTTGCGAGTCGACGGAAGACCGACGCATCATCGTCCGGCTTGCGAGGGAGGTGCCGCGTGTCCTGCCGCGTTCCGTTGATGGCTCTGCTCATCGTCGCCCTCGCCGCGCTGGGCGGACCCGCGCTGGCGCGTTGCTCGAAGAACCTGGTCGACAGGGTGCTGCCGCCCGGCGTGCAGCTCGCCTCGCTGGACGGGCTCCGGTTCGTGAGCGCCGATTCGCCCAATCGCGCCAACATCACCTTCCTCGGTCACGCCAGCTACCAGATCGACACACCGCAGGGCGTGCGTGCCATCACCGACTACAATGGCGTCAACGGTTTCGGGCGCCGGCCCGACATCGTCACCATGAACAACGCGCACACCACGCACTTCACCGACGAACCGGAGGAGGGCATCACCTACGTCCTGCGCGGCTGGCCGAGCAAGCCCGGCGAGACCGAGGCGAACCACGACATCCAGCTCAAGGACATGAAGGTGTGGAATGTGCCGACCAACGCCCGCGACTGGGGCGGCGGCGGGGCGCGCATCAACGGCAACTCGATCTTCATCTATGCCATCGGCGAGCTCTGCATCGCCCATCTCGGCCACCTGCATCATCGTCTCACGCGCGACCATCTCGACGAGCTCGGCCGCATCGACGTGCTGATGGTGCCGATCGACGGCTCCTTCACCATGGGCCAGCCGCTGATGGTCGAGGTCATTCGCCAGATCCAGCCCAGCATCGTCCTGCCGATGCACTACTGGGGTCGTCACCAGCTCGAGCGTTTCCTGGGCCTCGCCTCCGAACTCGACGCCGACGTGGTGTGGCCCGACAAGCGCACCATGGAGGTGGCGCGCGAGGCGCTGCCGCAAAAGCTCACCATCATGCCTCTCGGCGGCGATGGCGGCGACTGAAACGGCGCGGCGAATCTCGCCTGCCCCCGGTTCGGCTCCCTAACGGCGCCCTTCGACGAATCCCATGAGGAACTGGACGAGGTTGCGGCCCAGATCGTCGCTGAGATAGCCGCCTTCCTGCACCAGCACCGTCGGCAGGCCGAGGCCGGCGATCTTCGCCGCCATGGCGCGAAAGCCCGCACCCGTCACCTTCAGCCCCTGCAGCGGATCGCTCTCGCTGGCGTCGAGCCCCAGCGCCACGACCAGCGCGGAGGGCGCGAAGGTCCTGATGCGGGCCAGCGCGGCGTCGCCCGCTTCGAGCCAGGGCGTGTCGGGGGAACCGAGCGGCAGCGGCAGGTTGAGGTTGCAGCCTTCGCCGCTGCCCGCGCCGCGCTCGTGGGCGTGACCCCAGAAATAGGGATAGTAGTAGGCCGGGTCGGCGTGGATCGACACGGTGAGCACGTCGGCTCGCTCCCAGAAGATGCCCTGCGTGCCGTTTCCGTGGTGGACGTCGACATCGAGCACCGCCACGCGAGCATGGCGGGAGCGTAGCCGCTGGGCGGCGATCGCCGTGTTGTTGAGGAAGCAGAAGCCGCCTGCCATGTCGGCATAGGCGTGGTGGCCGGGCGGCCGGCAGAGGGCATAGGCCTCGCCGGCGCCGTCGAGCACGAGATCGGCGGCTGTCGTCGCGACCTCGGTCGCGGCGAGCGCGGCATCCCATGTGCCCGGCCCGATCGGGCAGGCCATGTCGACCTGATGCCAGCCGGCGCGGCCGGCGAGTGCCTTTGGGTAGGTCGCGGGATAGCGCGCGGGGTGGACATTGGGCACCACCTCGGGGCCGGCGCCGGGCAGCTCGGCCCATTCACGCGCGATGACCTGCAGAAAGTCGAGATACTCGGGGGTGTGCACCGAGGCCGCGGGCGCAATGCCGTGGGTGCCGGGTGCGATGACCTCGTGGCCGGCGCCGCGGGCGGCGGCGAGCAGCCGATCGGCGCGCTCGGGTTGCTCGGTGCTTCTCTGCTTCACGCCCCGCACGAAGAAGGTCTGCGGGTCATGGCCGGCATGGCGGTCGGAGTAGACGAGCTTCACGCGAGGTTCTTCCTGAAGAAGGTGACGGTGCGTTCCCAGGCGAGCCTGGCCGCAGCCTCCTGGTAGCGCGGCGTCGAGTTGTTGTGGAAGCCGTGTTGGGTGCCTGGATAGAAGTGCGCCTCGTAGGGAACACCGGCGCTCTTGAGGGCCGTCTCGAAATCCGGCCACATGGCGTTGATGCGCTCGTCGTTCTCGGCGTAGTGAATCAGGAGCGGCGCCTTGATGCGCGGCGCCTCTGCGGCCGGCGCGGCAGCGCCGTAGAACGGCACGGCGGCGCCGAGATCGGCGCCCATGGTCACGGCGAGATAGTTGGTCGTGCCGCCGCCCCAGCAGAATCCTGTCGCGCCGATCTTGCCGGAAGAGAGTGCATGCGCCTTCAGGTAGCGCGCGCTGTTCAGCATGTCGGTGCGCAACTTGGCCTGGTCGAGACCGGCCTGCAGGGTGCGGCCGTCGTCGTCGTTGCCGGGATAGCCGCCGGCCGGGAACAGCCCGTCGGGCGCCAGTGCCAGGAAACCCTCGACAGCGGCGCGGCGGGCGACGTCTTCGATGTAGGGGTTGAGGCCGCGATTCTCGTGAACCACCAGGACGGTCGGGAACGGCCCGTTGCCGCGTGGCTGAACGAGGTAGCCGCGCATGGTGCCGGAATTGCCGCCCGGAGACGGATAGGTGACGTACTGCGCCCTGATGCGGGTATCGGTGAAGGAGATGGTCTGTGCGTTGGCGTAGCGCGGCATCAGCGCCTGCGCCATGGCGAGGCCGCCGGCCGTCACGGCTGCCGCCTGCACGAGGAACGCGCGCCGGTCGATGCGGCCGTGGCAGTATTCGTCGTAGAGATCGAAGATGCGCTGGTCGATCCAGGCCGTCAGTCCGTCCATCCGTTGTCTCCTCAGCCTCCCGCGATCGCCCTGGCCTGCCTGAGGGTTGCGATCTCGGCATCGCTATAGCCGACTTCGCGCAGGACCTCGACCGTGTGCTCGCCCACCATCGGCGCCTTGCGCCTCACCTCGACCGGCGTGTCAGAGAGCTTGATCGGGTTGTTGGCCGACTTCACCGGTCCGATGTCCGGATACTCGACCTCGATCACGCTGCCGCGCGCCTCGGTATGGGCATTGGCGACGACGTCGCTGATCTTGTAGGCAGCCGAGCAGGGCATGCCGGCCGGAATCAGCCGGTCGAGCAGTTCGTCGGCGGTGTGCTGCAGGAAGTGCGCCTCGATCATCGGCTCGAGGATGGCGCGGTTGGCGACCCGGTCCTTGTTCGTTGCGAAACGAACGTCGGCCAGCCAGTCGGGCTTGCCGAGGGCGGTGCAGAGCAACTTCCAGAAAGCGTCGTTGGTGCCGGCGATGAACACTGGCTGCGTCTTCGTCGGAAAGACGCGCAACGGGCAGATGATGGTGTTGGACGTGCCCATGCGCTCCGGATTCTCGCCCGTCAGACCGTGATGGGTGATCCAGTGGCTCATCATGTGCATGCCGACGTCGAACAGCGAGAGGTCGAGGCGCTGGCCCTTGCCGGTCTTGTGTCGTCCGAGCAGGGCGAAGGCGATGCCGGCGGCGCAGAACGAGCCGGTGCAGTAGTCGATGGGTGCGGTGCCGACGCGGCACATCTCGCCCAAATAAGGGCCGGTGGCGTCCATCAGGCCGATCTCGGCCTGGATGCAGGGGTCATAGCCGGCGCGATGGGAGTAGGGGCCGGTCTGACCGTAGCCCGACACCGAGGCATAGACGATGCGCGGATTCTCCCTCGACACCACGTCCCAGCCGAAACCCAGCTTGTCGATCACGCCCGGCGTGAAGGCCTCCATGAAGACGTCGGCCTTGCGGACGAGGCGCATCAGCACGTCGCGGCCGCCCTCGGTCCTGAGATCGACGGCGAGGCCGCGCTTGTTGCGGTTCATCGAGGGCACCCAGGCGCCGCCGAAATGCGGCCGGAAATGCTCGCCGTTCAGCGGCTCGACCTTGATGACGTCGGCGCCCATGTCGCCCAGGATCTGGCCGGCGGTCGGGCCGGCAATGACTTGAGTGAGATCGAGGACCAGCGTGTCGGAGAGAGGCAGCATGCCGTGAGGACTAGCGCCTTTGCCGAGGGTGCGCCACAGCGCGGCCATGCTACGTTTCGCAGCCATTGCCAGGGAGTACCGAATGACCGCCGACCGCCCCAATCTCAGGATCGATTCCGATCGCCTTTGGTCGAGCCTGATGGAGCTGGCGCGAATCGGCGGTACGGAGAAGGGTGGCGTTTGCCGCATCGCGCTCACCGATCTCGATCGCCAGGGCCGCGACCTGTTCGTGCGCTGGGCGAAGGAGGCGGGGGCCACCATCAAGGTCGACCAGCTCGGCAACATCTTCGCGCGACGTGAGGGCCGCGATCCGGCCAAGCCGCCGGTGATGACGGGCAGCCATCTCGACACCCAACCGACCGGCGGCAAGTTCGACGGTGCCTACGGCGTGATGGCGGGGCTCGAGGTTCTGCGCGTGCTACACGATTCCAACTACGTCACCGAGGCGCCGATCGAGGTCGCGGTGTGGACGAACGAGGAAGGCTGCCGCTTCGCCCCAGCCATGGTGGCGTCGGGCGTGTTCGGCGGCGCCTTCACGCTGGAGCATGCGTTGTCCATCAGGGACCGCGATGGCGTGAGCTTCGGCGAGGCGTTGAAGCAGATCGGCTATGACGGCAAGGAGCCGGTCAGCGGCCGCAAAGTCGGCGCCTTCTTCGAGGCGCATATCGAGCAGGGTCCGATCCTCGAACGCGAGAAGAAGACGATCGGCGTCGTGACCGGTGCGCAGGGGCAGCGCTGGTATGAGATTTCCTGGACCGGCATGGAGAGTCATGCCGGCACGACGCCGATGGAAGGCCGTCGCGACGCGCTGGTAGGGGCCGCCGAGCTGATCGTCGAGTGTCGCCGCATCGGCAATCGTCCGAACGGCCGCTCGACGGTGGGTGTGATCGAGAGCCAGCCGCAGTCGCGCAACACCATTCCGGGCCGCGTTTTCATGACGGTCGATTTCCGCCATCCCGATGACGGTGAGCTGACGAGGATGGACGCCGAGATGCGCGCCGCCGCCGCCGACATCGCCAGGCGTCACCGCCTCGACGTGGCGATCGAGCAGATCTGGTACTTCCCGCCATCGCCTTTCGCGGGAGAGTTGGTCGAGTCGGTGCGCCGCGCCGCCGGCCAGGCGGGCTACCCGCACATGGATATCGTGAGCGGCGCCGGGCACGACGCCTGCTACGTCTCTCGCGTCGCCCCTACGGCCATGGTCTTCGTGCCGTGCAAAGACGGCATCAGCCACAATGAAGTCGAGGATGCCACGAAGGCGGACGTGGGGGCCGGCTGCCAGATCCTGCTGCAGGCCATGGTGGAACGGGCCAACGCGTGATTCGCGGGCAAGTTTCTGCCGCCAGCGCCGCGCTCGTGGCGACGGTGGCCGGTGCCGGGGGTACGCTGGCGATCGTCCTCGCCGCGGCGCAGGCCGTCGGCGCCACGCCGGCCGAGACCAGTTCATGGGTGGTGGGCCTCGCCCTTGCCACCGCGCTCGGGTCGCTGGTCCTGAGCGTACGTTACCGCATGCCCATCATCGCCGCCTGGTCGACACCCGGCGCGGCGCTGATCGCCTCGACCTCGGGCGTGCCGTCGTTCAACGCCGCCGTTGGCGCCTTCGTGCTGGCGGCCCTCCTGATCCTGCTGACGGCGGCCATCCGCCCGGTCGGCCGGCTGATCGAGCGCATTCCGGCCAGTATTGCCGCGGCCATGCTGGCCGGCATCCTGCTGCGCCTGGTGATTGCCATGGTCGAATTCGCGCCTGGCGCGCCGCAGCTCGTGCTGCCACTGATCGCGCTCTTCTTCGTGGTGCGGACCTTCTGGCCGGCACTGTCGTCGCTGGTCGTGCTCGCGGTCGGCGCGGCGCTTGCCTGGGCGTTCGGCATGGTCCAGCCGATCGACGGTGTCGGGCTCTCCGAGCTGGTGATCGTCGCGCCGGGCTGGGACCTCGCGACGTTGGTCGGGCTTGGCCTGCCGCTCTACCTCGTCACCATGGCGTCGCAGAATCTGCCGGGATTCGCCGTGCTGCGCGCCTCCGGCTACCAGCCGCCGACGCAGCCGGTGCTGGCGGTCACCGGCGCGCTGTCGCTCGGCACGGCGTTCCTCGGCTCACATACCTCGAACCTGGCGGCGATCTCGGCGGCACTTTGCACCGGGCCCGATGCCCATCCTGATCCGGCCAGGCGCTGGATCACCGGCCCGTTCTATGCCCTGTGGTGGGGGCTGATCGCCTTGTTCGGTGCATCGCTGGTCGGCCTGTTCGGGGCGCTGCCGCCGGCCCTGCTGGCGACGGTTGCCGGCACGGCGCTGCTGGGATCGCTCGCCGGTGCCATGGGCACGGCCCTCGCGGAGGAGCGTGGTCGGTTGGCGGCGACGGCGACGCTCGCCGTCACCGCGTCGGGCGTGACATTGGCAGGCGTCGGCTCTGCCTTCTGGGGCCTGATCGCCGGCCTCGCGATATTGGGATTGGACCGTATCCTGAGGCGCTGACAGGCTCCCGCCATCGAGGGAGGAGCTTGATGAACAGGATCGCCGTATCGCTGCTCGCCGCAGCGATGTTCGTACTGCCGGTCGCGAGCCGGGCCCAGGCGCCGGTGACGCCGTCGGCGCAGAATCCGGTACGAGAGATCACCAGGATCGCCGGCGAGATCTATCGATTCCGCAACAACAACCATTACTCGATTTTCGCTGTGACGCCGGCCGGCATCATCGCCACCGACCCGATCAATGCCGGAGCGGCGACCTGGCTCAAGGACGAGATGAGGAAGCGCTGGCCGGATCGGCCCATCAGGTTTGTGATCTACAGCCACGATCATGCCGACCACATTTCGGGCGGCGAGGTGTGGGCCGATACCGCAATCGTGGTGGCGCACCAGAACGCGAAGGACGTCATCGTCGGCGAGAATCGGCCGACGGCGGTGCCGCAGGTGACATTCTCCGATGCGGCCACTCTCGAACTCGGCGGCACGGTCGTCGAATTGCACTATGTCGGGCGCAACCATTCGAACAACTCGGTCGTCATGCGCTTTCCTCGGGAGAAACTCGCCTTCGCGGTCGATTTCGTCCCGGTGCGCGCGGTGGCGTTCCGCGACTTTCCCGACGCCTATCTCGAAGAGTGGATCGAGTCGCTGCGCCGCGTCGAGGCGCTGGAGTTCGACGTCTTCGTGCCGGGCCATGGTCCCCTCGGCGACAAGGCGAGCGTCGCGGCCTTTCGCGGCTACATGGAAGACCTGCGGGCCCAGGTGCTCGCCGCCGCGCGCGCCGGCAAGTCCCTCGAGGAGACCAAGAAGAGCGTCGACCTGTCGAAGTACAAAGAGTGGGGCGGGTTCGAGCAGATGAGCCCGCTCAACATCGAGGGCATGTACCGCATGGTCCAAGCCAACCGCAGGCCAAATCCATAGAGTCTCTCCGGTCTGTCGCATCGCCGGCGGGAGACGGGCAGTTCCCGGTTCGGGTGAATACCCAATCGAGCCAATGGCTTGCGATGTCTCACCGGGTGAGACATCGGCCAGTGGATGAGTGGACACCGAGGAGGCAGGGGACTGTGAGGATTCGTGGACGAATCGCCTCGGATGCCGATGCCATCGGCATCCAACCCGTCCACGGGGCGTGGACGCACCGAGGACGCCGCGGGTGCCGCCGTACGGACGTTCCGGGCCGAACGATTCTAGACGGCGGGGAAGCGCGCGCCGTAGGGCTCGAGAGGCAGGTCGAGCCCGCGGCAGAGGAAGCTGATCGTGTGGTAGTAGCCGGTCAGCGCGATCGCCTCGAGCGCCTGCGCCTCGTTGAAGTGCGTGCGCAAGGCCTGCCAGGTCGTTTCGGCGATCGTGCGCCGGTCGACGAGATCGTCGACGAGCGCGATCAGCGCCTGCTCGGCGGGCGACCAGCAGTCCGCGCTCGCGGGTCCGTGCACGATCGCCGCGACATGCTCCGCCTCGAATCCGACGCGCCTGGCGAAGAAGGCGATATGGACGCCCCATTCGTACTCGCAGCCGAGCCGCGCGGTCGTACGGTCGATGACGATTTCGCGGTGGCGCAACGTGAGCGGGCCTTTGTCCAGCAATCCACCGGCGAACAACTTCGTGAAGACGCGCGGGCTTCGCGCCATGGTTCGGAACAGCAGCAGCGGCTCGACGCCGGGCGGCATGATGCGGGCGAGCTCGGCGGCGACGGCCGGCTCGTAGGGCGGGGTGTCCGGAGCGATGCGCGACATGCTACTTATTCTGTAGTGGCATCATTGTCGACGCTACATAAAATGTAGTAACAGGGCGAAATAGATGGTGAAGCGCATCCGCGGCTCGACGACCGGCCGTCCGATCATGGTTTTGCTCGACCTGCTGGGAAGGCGCTGGGCGCTGCGGCTGATCTGGGAGCTGCGCGAGGAGCCCCGGCGCTTCCGCGAACTGCAGGACGCGACCGGTGCGAGCCCGACCATCGTCAACGGCCGCCTGGCCGAGTTGCGGGAGGCGCGGCTGGTCGAGCTCGACGAGGCCGCGGGCTACCGCCTGACGCCGCTCGGCCGTGAGCTCTTCGAGCTCTTCATGCCGCTGCATCGCTGGTCCGAGCGATGGGTGAAGTCCGTCACCTGAGGAACGGATTGTCGGCACCACGGCCGCGCCGGCGCGGCGGGAACTGCTCGGAAAGATAGTCGAGGATCTCCGCACGCTCCTCCGGCTTGACCGGCGCCATGCGGTGCTTTTCGAGCATCAGATCGAAGGTCGAATCCCAGAGGTCGCGCGTCAGGCCCTGGGCCTTGATCAGCGCCACACCATGACAGGCCGTGCAGGTATAGAAGGTGGTCTCGCGTCCCCTGCCGTCGGGCAGGTCCTCGACGGTGTCGTTGTGCTGGGGCAGCCGGGGCGCGATCTCGGCCGGTGGAGCAGGCGCGGCCTTGGACGGCGGCGCCCAGACATAGCGATCCTTGCGAAGTTCGCCCGCCTTGTCGGCGGCGAGCAACAGGAAGACCGCCGTCAACGAGATAGTGCAGACGCCGCCGATACCGATGGGAGACGTCAAGACTGCACGAGCACCCTGATGCGGTTGACGGGGTTGCCGCCGTAGCCCTGCGGGTTCCAGTTGCCGGCAACGAAAGGCTGGGTCACGCCCTTGGTGTCGGTCGCCCTGGCCCAGATCTCGTAGTAGCCGGCGCTCGGCAGGTCGACCGAGGCGGTGAAGCGCTGCCAAGCGTACTTGTTGGCGGGTGCGTCGACCCTGGCGCTCTTCCAGGTCACGCCATAGTCGGTCGAGATGTCGACCGACTTCACGTCGTTGTCGCCGGCCCAGGCGTGGCCGCGCAGATCGAGCTTGCGCGTGCCCGCCGCCAGCCGCGTGCCGTCGGCGGGGAAGGTGACGATCGAACGCACCGGCATCGCCTCCAGGATCTGCGTGTCCTTCTCGTCGCCCTTGCTGCCCGGCACGATCGGCGTCTTGGGCACGCGATAGGAGAAGCCACCCATGCCGGGCCCGTCATGCTCCTTGTCACGGACCCAGATACGGGTCAGCCACTTGGCCGAGGTAGATCCGGCCCAGCCCGGCACGACGAGCCGCACCGGGCCGCCGTGAATCATCGGCAAGTCCTGCCCATTCAGCTTGAAGGCGATGAGCGTGTGCTCTTCCATCGCCTTGGCGATCGGCACGCCGCGCGAGATCGACGGCTTCGTCGCATCGCCCGACAGGTGCGGGTCGGCGCCGTAGTGGCCGGTGTACGCCGCACTCGGCTTCAGTCCCGCGGCCTTCAACACGTCGGCCAGCCGCACGCCGGTCCATTGCGGGCAGCCCGCGCCGCCGTTGGTCCACTGGTTGCCGCGCGCCTCGGGCGAGAAGAAGGCGCGGCCGTTGCCACCGCATTCCAGCATGAGCTGGTAGGTCACGTTGGAGAACCGGCCCATGAGGTCGCCCAGCGTGATCTCCATCGGCGTGTTCACCTCACCGTCGATCTTGATCTTCCACGCCTTGGCATCGCCGGCAACATCGGGAAACAGACCGTTGTTGCGCAGGAACAGCTTGTCGGTCGGCGTCACCGGATCGTCGAGCATCTCTGCGGGCGTCTCGGCGACCAGCGGCTTGTCGCCCAGGACCACCAGCTTGGCCTTGCCGTCCATCTCGAGCAGCTTGGGGCCCTTGGGCGCGCCGCCTGCGGCACCGCCCTGGGCGAAGGCCGATCCGACCGGCGGTAAAGTCACAGCAACTGTTGCCATTCCTGCCCCTTTGAGCAGGGAACGACGGGATGCGCTGACAGTTCCGATTCGTGGCATTTCCTTCTCCCTTTCTGTGTTTTCTAGCTCAAAATTTTTCCTGCGTCAGCGTACACTCCCTTCAAGAGGGAGTGATCGCCATGGCGCAGAAGGTCTGGGAGCTGAGCGGCGAATACATGGAGAGTTGCAACTGCGACTATGTCTGTCCCTGCATCTTCACCAATCCGCAAGGTGAGGCGACGCACGAACACTGCACGGCGCTGATGGTCTACCGCATCGATCGCGGCCGGCATGGCGACGTCTCCCTGGATGGGCTGAAGTTCGCCCTGGTGATCCGGTCCAAGCGCATCATGGCCGACGGCGGCTGGGTGTTCGGCGTGGTCGTCGACGAAAAGGCGACCGAGCCGCAGCGCAAGGTATTGGGCGACATCGTGAGCGGCAGGGTCGGCGGGCCGCCGCAGATGATCCGCGACAACCTGGTGAGCGACTTCCGCGGCGTCGAGTTCCGGCGCATCGACTTCACGATGGACGGTCTGAAACGCATCACCGAAATTCCGGGCATCCTCGCCTTCGCCATCGAGGGTGTCGCCTCGCGCAACCGCTCCGGCGAGCCGTACTACATTGACAACACCGCCCATCCCGCCAACCGCCGGCTCGCACTCGCCCGCGCCAGCAAGACGGAAGTGAAAGGCTTCGGGCTCGACCTCAGCATGGTCGGCAGGGGCAACAACGGCCACTACGCGCCCTTTGCCTGGGCGGCCTGAGTTCCTCCAGCGGACGGCGATCCTGGCTGCGCTGGGCGGCCTGGTCGTCGTCGCGTGGCTCTACCTCGCCGACGAGGCGCGCGTCATGGCGGCGATGGATCCCGACATGGCGATGCCGCCGAAGGATCTCCGCGAGTTCGCGCTGCTGTTCGCCATGTGGTGGATCATGATGATCGGCATGATGCTGCCGAGCGCCGCGCCGATGATCCTGACCTTCGCCACGATCAACAACAACAAGCGCGCCCGCGGCCGGGCCTACACGCCGACGTCGCTGTTCGCGTCGGGTTACCTGCTGGCCTGGGGCGGCTTCAGTGTCGCGGCCACGCTCGCTCAGGCCGGCCTAGAGCGGGCGAGCCTCTTTGCGCCGATGACGATGCAGACCACCAGCCCGTTGATCGGCGGCCTGTTGTTCATCGCCGCCGGCCTCTACCAGTTCACGCCGCTCAAGCAGGCCTGCCTCAGCTCCTGCCGGTCGCCGTTCGACTTCATCCTCAACCGCTGGCGCGACGGCGCGGCCGGCGCCCTGCGCATGGGTTGGTCGCACGGACTCTACTGCCTCGGCTGCTGCTGGATCCTGATGGCGCTGCTGTTCGCGGTCGGCGTGATGAACCTCGCCTGGGTGGCGTTGCTCACCCTCGTAGTGCTGGCCGAGAAACTCTTTCCAGCAGGCCCATGGATCGCCCGCACGGGAGGCGCGCTTGCGATTGGCTATGGCGTTTGGCTGTTGGCGTTCTAGGTCCGAGGCTCACTCTTGCCCTAACGTCAGTCCAACTGCGAGCGTCTGGGCGAGCGACATTGGCGCGACGAGCGTGCGAAAGGCAGGTTCGGCCATGTCGTGCAACTCGAACACGACTTCTGCACCGCGCGCAATCGGGCTGAGGAGATTGTCGGTGATCGAGACGGCACGAATGCCACGCGCCACCAGCTCGGGAAAGAGGCGCACCGTGTCCGCATTGTACTGCTTGAAGCTGACAGCGAGCAGTGCGTCGCTGCGCGTCGCCGAGACCGCTTGCTCGCGCAGGCCGCCGCCAATGGCGTCGAGCAGGACCGTGCGGCGGCCAAGCTTGCGCAGCACGTAGGCGAGGTGGGCGACGACCGGATAGGATCCGCCCAGCCCCAGCAGATAGATCGTCTCCGCCGACCCCAGGATGTCGATGGCGCGCTTGAGGTCAGGCTCGCGCGCCACGGTATTCAGGGTTTCGAGCGACGCAATGCCCTCGGTGACAAAGCGACTGAGCACGTCGCGCGGAGTATCGCCGCCGCGCCACGGCCCGTCCCGTCGCAGCCGCTCGATGCGCTCCTTGTAGGAGGGGGCGAGGCTTGCCACGAGGCGCTGGCGGAAGACCTGCTGCATTTCGGTGAAGCCGTCGAAGCCCAGCGTGTTGGCAAAACGCACGATGGCCGAGGGTTGTGCGCCGGCGCGGGCGGCGACCTCGGCCACGGTGCCCAGCGCCATGTCGGTGGGGTACTCCAACGCGAACTCCGCGATGTTGCGCAGCCTGTCCGACAGCCGGTCGTGTCGCGCGGCGATGTCGGCGCGCAGCCGCTCATAGGCCCCCGGGTCCGCCCCGTTGGTCCTGGCCGCGGTTTTGACCGCGGCAGCCTTCCTTGTCCTGCTCACTGAATCATCCATTCCACTTTACATGATTGATTAGAATGTTCATTCTATTCTCCAAGAGCAATTGAAATTGCCGTTCTCGATACTTGGAGGAGACCCATGACGAAGTCACGCGTGACGCGACGCACCGCTTTGAAGGCCGGCCTTATGGGCGCTGCAGCTGCCGGCACCGCCAGTTTTTTTGGTCCCTGGCGCCATAACCGCGTTTGGGCGCAGGGAAAGAAGCCGATCAAGCTCGGCCTGACCTGCGACGCCAGCGGCCAATACGGCAACAGCGGCCAGGACGACATGCAGGGCATGCGTCTGGCCATCGACGAGTTCAACGCGAAGGGCGGTGTGCTGGGTCGCAAGATCGAGTGGATCACCGCCGACACGGAAACCAATCCGGCGACCGGCACGCGCGTGGCTGAGCGCTTCATCGCCCAGGAACAATGCGGGTTCCTGCTCGGCGCGGTGCACTCGGGTGTCGCCAATGCGATCACCCAGGTCGCCAGCAAGTACGGCACCATCTACATGAACACCAACTCGTCGGCCCCCAGCGAGTCGGGTGCGAACTGCAGCCGTATCAAGTTCGTATGGGATGGCAACGGCACCAACTTTTCCAAGGCGGCGGTCGCCAATGCCGTGCAGAAGATCGGCAAGAAATGGCTGCTTCTCACCAACGACTATGTGTGGGGCCACACGACATCGGCCGCGACCAAGACCGAAGTCGAGAAGGCGGGCGGCCACATCGTCGACAACCTGTTGGTGCCGCAGAACACCCGCGATTTCACCGCCTACCTGCTCAAGGTCCAGCAGATCAAGCCGGACGTCGTCGCCATGGCGATCGGCGGTGACGACATCAAGGCGCTGCGTCAGCAGATCGCCGAGCTGAAGCTCGAGGACAAGGCGGCCTGGATCAACAACCAGCAGGACTGGCCGGACGTTTGGGGTGTGCCTGAGACCTTGTTCGGCGTCTTCGGCACCAATTGGTACCACAAGCTTCCCTTGCCCGGCGTGGCTGAGTTCGTGAAGCGCTGGCAGACCGCCTATCCGAAGTCGCCGATCCCGGTGCCGGGCAACGTCTCGTACAACGGATACATGGCGACGCGTGAGCTGCTGCGCGTCATCGAGCAGACGGGCTCAACCAACAACATCGGCATCATCAAAGCGCTCGAAGGCCGCAAGATGAGTGCAGTCGATCGAATGCAGGCCTATGACGCCTACATCCACCCGGTCACCCACCAGGTGCAGCAGACGATCTACCTCGCGCGGCGCAATCCGAAGCCCGTGGACAATACCGACCTGTTCCAGATCGTCAGCGCAGCGACGCCCGAGCAGGCGCTCGACGCTGCTTCGCTGACGGCCTGCAAGCTCAAGCCCTACGCCGAGGTTCCGACCTACGAGCAGTGACATTCGGCTGGCGTAGAGAGTAGGCGTGTCACTTCTGCCCCACCTGGTGAACGGTTTGGCGCTCGGCCTGCTGTTCGCCCTCCTGGCCCTGGGGTTCATGCTGATCCTGGGCTTGATGGAGCAGATAAACCTCGCGCACGGCTCGTTGTTCGCGCTCGGCGCCTACTTCGCCTATGCCATCACCGCCGCGCGGCTGCCGTTGCCGCCGGACTGGCTCGAGGCATGGGCACAAGTGCCGCTTGGCTGGCGCTTCACCGTCGCGATGTTCCTGGCGCCCGTATTGGTGGCGCCTTTCGGGGTCGTGCTGGAGCGGCTCATGCGCCGGACCTATGGTCGTGACCCACTCTACGGCCTGTTGCTCACTTTCGGCGCCGCCATGGTCATCGAGGAGCTGATCCGGGTCGTGTGGGGCACGCGCGACTACATGTTGCCGGTGCCCCGCGGAATATCCGGCGGCTTCGTGATGCTCGACCTCATCTGGTCGACCTACCGCTTCTGGGCCGCAGCGTTCGCCGTGGTGGCAATGGCGCTGGTCTGGCTCGTGATCGAACGTACCCGGTTCGGCGCTCTCGTCAAAGCCGGTGCGCACGACAGCGAGATCGTGCAGGCGCTGGGCCACGACCTCGAGAAGCTGCGCGTCTGGGTGTTCGTCATGGGCACGATGATGGCGGCCGTTGCCGGCGTCATCCTGGCACCGGTCTGGGGTATCCGCCCACACATGGGAGTCGATGCGGTCGTGCCGGCCTTCCTCATCATCGTGTTGGGTGGCGTCGGCAGTTTCTGGGGGGCCGTCCTGGGCGGCATCCTGGTTGGCGTCGTCGTTGGCCTGAGCGGCGCCTATGCCTCCGAATGGTCGATGCTGTCGATGTACCTCCTGCTGATCGGCGTCGTGACGTTCCGGGCGCGTGGCCTGTTCGGCAAGAAGAGCGTGCTGGAGGCGTAATGCGCGCGGACAAGCCTGTCCCCGTTGTGACCCCTGCCATGATCGTCATCTGGCTGGCGTTCGCGACGGTGCCGTTGTGGATCGAGAGGGTCGGTCTTTATCAGTATCTCGGCGTCGAGATCCTGATCTTCGCAACCTATGCGCTGGCCTACAATCTGGTCCTGGGTCACAGCGGCCTTCCCTCGTTTGGACATGGCGCCTTCTTCGGCTTGGGTGCCTACGGCTTCGGCTTGGCGCAATTCCACGTGGCTGCCGACCTCTGGTTCTGCCTGGGCGCGGCGATCCTGGCGGCGTCGGCGTGCGGAGCGATCGTCGCGGCCTTCATCTCCCATCGCCGGGGCATCTACTACGCACTGCTCACCATCGCGTTCGGCCAGATCTTCTGGTTCATTGCCATCAAGTCACACGCCATCACGGGTGGCGAGGACGGGTTGCTCAAGATCGCACGCCTGCCCGTGCAGCTTGGCGTGGTGACCTTCAACATCTCCCACAACGTCGCGCTGTTCTACTTCGCTCTGGCGGTGTTCGTTGTTGTCTCACTGATGCTTTGGCGCCTCGTTCATTCACCGTTTGGTCGCGTCCTGAAGGCGATCAAGCAGAACGAAACGCGCGCCCGCTTCGTGGGTTACGACGTTTGGCGTTACAAGGCCGCGGTGCTGGTCCTGTCCGCGGGACTCTCTGGCCTTGCCGGCGGATTGTTCGCGATGGCGCAGAGCTCGGCCTTTCCCGACGTCATGAGCCTGCATTACTCAGGCTATGTCGTCATGATGGTCCTGGTGGGCGGCGGCCTCGTCACCTTCTGGGGCCCGGTCCTGGGGGCCATCGTGTTTCTCCTGGCGCGCGACGTCATCGGCGCCTTCACCACCGGCTGGATGCTATGGTTCGGCCTGCTGTTCGTCGCGCTGGTCATCTACAGGCCGGAAGGACTCGGCGGAATGTTCCTGCGTTCGGCCCGGGTGAAGTAGCCGTGGCGCTGTTCGAGGCCCACGAACTGCACCTGCGCTTCGGCGATCGCGTAGTGCTGGAAAACATCTCGCTGTCGTTCGAGGCGGGGCGGCTGTCCGGCATCATGGGACCGAACGGCGCGGGCAAAACGACCTGCTTCAACGTCCTGACTGGCCGTTACCGCCCCGAGCGGGGACGTGTGCTGTTTGATGGTGCGGACATAACCGGTCGTTCCCCGCAGGCTATCGCGCGCCTCGGTATTGCCCGGTCGTTCCAGCTCATGAACCTGTTCGACGAGTTTACCGTCTTCGAGAACGTGGCGGTTGCCATGCCCGAGACGCGTCGGCGCGGCCGCGATGCTTTCGGCCAGGCCTACGGTGACCCTGCACTGATCGCGGAAGCGCGCAACGTCCTGCATACGGTAGGGCTCGGCGAACGCGCCGATCAAGTCGCCAAGGCCTTGCCCTACGGCGAGAGGCGGGCGCTGGAGATCGCGGTGGCGCTGGCCTCGCGTCCCAAGCTCCTGTTCCTCGACGAGCCAACCGCCGGGTTGGGCAGCGATGGTCGAGCCCGGCTGGCCGCGCTTGTCCGCCGTCTGAAAGGCCAAGTGACGGTCGTCGTGATCGAGCATGACATGGAATTTCTGTTCTCGCTGGCGGACGAGATCTCGGTGATCCACTGGGGCCAGGTGATCGCCCGCGGCAGCCCAGGCGAGCTGCGCACCAATCCTTGGGTCAAGAACTCCAACCTGGGGAATCTCGCCTGATGCTCGAGGTCCAGGGTATCGACACCTACTACGGGGAAACACAGGCGCTGTTTGACGTTTCGCTGTCGGTTGGCGCGGGCGAAGTGTTGGCGCTGCTGGGGGCCAACGGGGCCGGGAAGACCACCGTGTTGCGCTCGATCCTCGGCCTCACCCGCCCGCGTCGCGGCGAGATCGCTTTCGAGGGCCGCACGATCTCGGGGCGCGCCACTCATGAGATCGCGCGCGCGGGCATAGGCTGGGTACCGGACGACCGGAGGCTCTGTCCCACGCTCAATGTCGCCAAGAACCTCGCTCTTGGACTCAAGCGCACGACTTTCCGTGCGTGGTCGATGTCCGAGGTCACGGACATCTTCACGGCGTTGAAGTATTTGATGTCGCGCGAGGCTGAGACGTTGTCGGGCGGCGAGATGCAGATGGTGGCGATCGGCCGTGCTCTCCTGGGCTCGCCGGGTCTCGTGCTGTTCGACGAGCCGAGCCAGGGGCTCGCGCCCAAGATCGTCGACGACGTGATGGCCGTCATCCACCGCCTCAAGGCGGAACGTATCGCGTCGATCGTGGTCGAGCAGAATGTGGATATCGCGCTGTCGGTTGCCGACAAGGTCGTTGTGTTGTCGCATGGCGCCGTCGCATGGGCGGGAGACGCAGCCGCGCTTGCCGCCGACCCCGCGCTGAAGCCCAGATTGCTGGGAGGGTTGCCATGAGCGCCCCGTTGCTCGCGCTCGAGGGCGTCAGCAAGGTCTATCGACGCGGGATCGTGCGGCGTGTAACGGCCTTTCGGCTCGACGTCGACTTGCGTTTCGATGGGCCTGCGATCGTAGGCGTCATGGGCCCCAACGGCGCGGGAAAGACGACACTGTTCGAGATGATCGCCGGTTCGAACGTGCCGAGCGCGGGGCGCGTGACGGTGGCGGGCAGTGACATTCAGCGCGTGCGCTACGCCGAGCGCGACCGACTTGCCATCCATTACCACCAGTCATACCAGGTGCGCCGTTTCGCGCGCACTTGGCCGAGCTTCATGCTGGAAAGGGCCAGCAGCTCCTATCCGAGGGTGCACCTGTTCGACGAACCGCAGTTCAACACCCAGGACGGCTATATAGGGTTCATGCTCGACTTCTTCCGCCATCTACGCGCGGAGGGCAGGCTTGTCTTCATCTGTTTGCACCCGACGGCGGTGTTGCATCTGGAGCTCCTCAACGAGGTTTGCGAGAGCTTCGTTTTCGTGAGCGGAGGTCGGGCCACCCGCTTCTCGACCTTCGCAGAGATGGCGGGGCAACCTGATGTCCGGAACTACCTTGGAGCTCTGGCTCCATAGCGACACGGGTGCCTTCAGTTGAGCCGCGCCGCCTTTGCCATCACCTCGATCGCCTCGGGCTGGCGCGAGCGGACGCTGAGCGAATCGGCGCCGCTGTCCTGCCAGGCACGATAGCGTTCGATGATGCGCGCCGGCGGCCCGATCAGCGACTTGAGGTCGACCCACTCGTCGGGCACGGCGGCGATCGCCTCGTCCTTGTGCTTGGCGAGGTAGAGCTCCTGGATGCGCCTGGCGGCGTCGCCGAAGCCGCGGCGCACCATGATGTCGTTGTGGAAGTTCTTGGTTTTGTGGCCCATGCCGCCGACATAGAGCGCTACCTCGGGCTTCAGCCGCTGCAGCGCCGCCTTCACGTCATTGTCCACCTCGACATGGACCGAGGCCTGGATCGCGAAGTTGTGGAAGCCCTTGCCGTTGCCCGCCCGACGAAAGCCCTCTTCGAGCCACGGTCTGTACTCATTCATCGCTCCGGGCACGAAGCCCATGGGAAGCCAACCATCGGCGATCTCGGCCGTGAGCTTGACTGTGGTCTCGCTTCCTGTGGCGAGATAGATCGGAATGCGAGGATTCATGTGCAGGATCGACTTGAGCGGCTTGGCGAGGCCGGCCGATCCCGGCCCGGAGTAGGGCAGCGCGATCTCCTTGCCGTCGTGCGTCACGGGCGCTTCGCGCGCGAAGATCTTGCGCATGATCGCGACGTAATCCTTCATGCGGTAGTAGGGACGGCCCCAGGGCTGGCCGTACCAGCCTTCGACGATTTGCGGGCCCGACACGCCGAGGCCTGCGATGAAGCGACCGCCGCCGGCCATGGCGTCGACCGTAGCGGCCGACATGGCGGCGTTCGCGGGCGTGCGTGCGGCGAGCTGCATGATTCCGGTGCCGAGCCTGATGCGGGTGGTGAGGGCGGCGATGTAGGCGAGCGGCGTGACGGCGTCCGAGCCGTAGGCCTCGGCCGTCCAGACCGAATCGTAGCCCAGCTCCTCGGCGCGCTGGATCAGCTTCACCGGAATGTCGAGATGCGCGCGCGAGTAGCCGA
Source organism: Enhydrobacter sp. (assembly GCA_025808875.1). Lineage (NCBI taxonomy): Bacteria > Pseudomonadati > Pseudomonadota > Alphaproteobacteria > Hyphomicrobiales > Enhydrobacter > Enhydrobacter sp. The sequence continues at coordinate 980,899 of CP075528.1, forward strand.
TCGCCAGGCCGAGCTTCATGCCGTTCCCCTATGTCTTTCGCCGTGTCATCCAGCCGGAGAGGATAAGGGCTGAGGCCGCCACCGCCACCACGATCGTGCCCAGCACGTTGATCTGCGGGTCGACGCCGAGCCGCACGCTGGAATAGACCCGCATCGGCAGGGTCTGCGATTGCGCGCCGGCGACGAACTGGGTGAGGACCAGGTCGTCGAGCGACAGGGTGAAAGCGAGCAGCCAGCCCGAGATCACCGCCGGAGCGATCAACGGCAGGGTGATGGTGCGGAAGGTGACCCACGGCGTGGCGCCGAGATCCATGGCCGCCTCTTCGAGTGAACGGTCGAAGTCGGCCAGCCGGGCCTGGACGACGATGGCCACGAAAGCGAGCGAGAAGGTGGTGTGGGCGACGACGATGGTCAGGAAACCGCGGTCGAGCGCGAACAGGAACCGGTCGACGCCGACGAACAGCAGCAACAGGGAGATGCCCATGACGACCTCGGGCATGACCATGGGGGCCACGACCAGCGCGCCGAAGAGAGCACGGCCGGAAAACCTGGCCCGCGCGAGCACGTAGCCGGCCGCTAGCCCCAGCACCGCCGCGAGGGTGGCGCTCACGCAGGCGATCCGCAGCGACAGCCAGGCCGCCGACAGCATCGCGTCATTGGCCAGCAATGCCGACCACCACTTGGTGGAGAATCCCGCCCAAACCGTGACCAGGCGCGATTCGTTGAACGAATAGACGATGACCAGCGCGATCGGCAGGTAGAGGAACGCGTAGCCGAAGGCGAGAATTGAGAAAGCGAACCGCGCCCGGCCGGTCACCGGTGTCGCTCCGGGTTTGGCGCCTGCTGGCGCTGGAACAAGACGATCGGACCGACCAGCAGAGCGAGCAGGCCGATCGCCACCGCCGACGCGAGCGGCCAGTCGGCATTGGTGAAGAACTCGTCCCACAACACCTTGCCGATCATCAAAGTCTCGGTGCCGCCCAGGAGATCGGGGATGACGAATTCGCCGATCGACGGAATGAATACCAATAGGCAGCCCGCGACGATGCCGGGCACCGACAACGGCAGAGTCACCGTGAGAAAGGCCTCGAGCGGCCGCGCGCCGAGATCCGCCGCCGCCTCGAGCAGGCTCCGGTCGAGTTTCTCCAGCGTTGCATAGAGCGGCAGCACCATGAACGGCAGGTAGGCGTAGACGATGCCGAGATGGACGGCCCATTCTGTGCCTATGATGGAGCCAGGCGATTCGGCGACCCCGCTCCAACGCAAAAACTGGTTGAGGATGCCGTTCTCGGCCAGCAGCCCCATCCAGGCGTAGACGCGGATCAGGAACGACGTCCAGAACGGCAGGATGACAAGCATCAGCAGGAGCGGCCGGCGGCGTGGCGCGGCGCGGCTGATGGCATATGCCATGGGATAGCCGAGCATCAAGGCCAGCAGGGTCGAGGTCGCGGCAATGCGCAGCGAACTCAGCCAGGCCGCGACGTAGAGATCGTCACCGAACAGCAGCCGGTAGTTCCCGAGGTCAAAGCCCAGATCGAACGGCGGGACCGATTCGAACGACGACGTGCCGAGCGATATGGCGAGCACGACGGCGAACGGCAGCAGGAAGAAGAGGATTAGCCAGGCGTAAGGCAGCAACAGGACGGCGCGCATGGCGTCACTCCACGAGCGGCTGTCCGGACTCGTCCGACCACGCGAGCCAGGCCTGGTCGCCGCGCCGGAAGGGCGGTGGGCCGCTGCGCCGCACGTTGGTCGTTGAAACCCGCAGGACGCCCTTCTCCGCCGTCTCGACGCGATAGAGCGAGCGATCGCCCTCGTAGGCGACGTCGACGATCTCACCGCGGACGACGTGGTCGGCCGTCGGCCGTTCGGCGGAGAGCGCGATCTTCTCCGGTCGCAGCGCCATCCAGCGGCCCGGCGCGACGTCGAGGATATTGGCGATGCCGATAAAGTCCGCGACGAAGCGATTGGCCGGACGTTCGTAGAGATCCTGCGAGGTGCCGGTCTGGACGATGCGCCCGGCATCCATCACGGCGAGCCGGCTCGCCATCGACATCGCCTCTTCCTGGTCGTGCGTGACCACGATGAAGGTGAGGCCGAGCTGCTCTTGCAGGCGGACCAGCTCGAATCGCGTGCCCTCGCGCAGCTTGCGGTCGAGCGCCGCCAGAGGTTCGTCGAGCAGCAGCAGCTTGGGCCGCTTGATCAGGGCGCGGGCCAGCGCCACGCGCTGGCGCTGGCCGCCCGAGAGTTGGGCCGGCCGTCGCGCCGCGTAGTCCTGCATCTGCACCAGGCCGAGAGCGTCGGCGACGCGCCGGTCGATCTCGTTCCGCGCCACGCCTTCGCGGCGCAGGCCGTAGCCGACATTGGCCGCGACATCCATATGCGGGAAGAGGGCATAGGACTGGAACATCATGTTGACGGGGCGCAGATAAGGCGGCACGTCCGTCACGTCGCGACCGTCGATCAGGATGCGTCCGGTGTCGGGAGTCTCGAAGCCCGCCAGCAGACGCAGCAGCGTGGTCTTGCCGCAGCCGGAACCGCCCAGCAGGGCGAACAGTTCGCCGCGTTCTACCGCGAGGTCGACGCCGTCGACCGCCGCGATCGCGCCGAAGCGCTTCACCAGGCCGCGCGTCTCGACGATCAGTCCGCTCACCGGCCGGTCTTGATCGACGTCCAGAGGCGGGTGCGTTCGCGAATCTGCTCGGATGTCCCCGGAGTGATGGTGTAGAACTTCGCCCGGTCGTCCTGATTGGGATAGATCAGCGGATTGTCCGCGATCGACTTGTCGAGGAGCGCGGTTGCCGGCAGGTTGGCATTGGCGTACCCGGTCACCTCGCTCGACGCTGCCGCGACCTTGGGGTCGAGCATGAAGTCGATAAAGCGATGGGCGGCGTCGGGATTGGGGGCATCCTTGGGGATCGCTGCCACATCGATCCAGACCATCGAGCCCTGGTTCGGGATCCGGTAGGCGATCTCGCGGCCACCGGCCTTTTCGGCACGGTCGCGCGCCTGAAGGATGTCGCCCGAGTACCCGAAGGCGAGACAGATGTTTCCGCTCGCCAACGCATTGATGTACTCCGACGAATGGAACTTGCGAATGTAGGGGCGGATGGCCTGCAGCACCTTGCCGGCCTTCTCGAGATTCGCGGGGTCCTTGGAATCGGGATTGAGCAGAAGGTATTTGAGCGCCGCCGGGATCACGTCGGTGGCACTGTCCAGCACCATCACGCCGCAGTCCCGGAAACGCGAGACGATGGCCGGATCGAAGATCATGGCGAGTGAATCGACTGGCGCGTTGGGCATGCGCTTCCTGATCTCGGCGACATTGTAACCGATGCCGATCGTGCCCCACATCCACGGCACGCCATGGACGTTGCCCGGATCGTACTTGGCCAGCGATTCCAGGACCTTGGGATCGAGGTTCTTCCAGTTCGTGAGCTTGCTGCGGTCGAGAGGGTGGTAGAGGCCGGTCGCGAGCTGGCGCACGAAGAAGGGCGAGGCGGTCGGGACGACGACGTCGTAGCCCGAGCGGCCGGCACGCAGCTTGGCGTCGAGGATTTCGTTGCTGTCGTAGGTCGTGTAGTTGACCTTGATGCCGGCTTCCGACTCGAACCGCTTGAGTTCGTCCTCGGCAATGTAGTCGGACCAGTTGTAGACGTTGACCTGGCCCTGGGCGAACGCGGGCGTGGTCACGAGGGTGAGCAGGCAGGCAAGGGCGCTGAGACGCATCGACGGCACTCCGGATCAGACGCCAAGATATCGGCGTTGAAGGTCACTGTCGCGGGCCAGGGCGCCGGAAGTTCCGGTCCAGACGACGCGGCCTTTTTCGACGATGTGATGGCGGTCGGCAAGGGCGAGAAGCGGCCCGAGGTTCTTGTCGATCAGCAGGATCGCCTGGCCCTCGGCCTTGAGGCGCCCCAGGCACGACCATATCTCCTGTCGAATCAACGGCGCCAGTCCTTCGGTGGCTTCGTCGAGAATCAACAGTTTCGGATTGGTCATCAGCGCGCGGCCGATCGCCAGCATCTGCTGCTCGCCCCCCGACAGCTGGTTGCCGCGGTTGCCCTGTCTCTCGGAGAGCCGGGGAAAGAAGGCGAAGGCGCGCTCCAGGGTCCACGGGTTGGCGCGGTTGTCGCGATTGGCTGCTGCTGCCAGCAGGTTCTCGCGGACCGACAAATTGGGAAAGATCTGCCGACCTTCCGGCACGAGGCCGAGTCCGAGTCGGGCCATGCGGAAGGACGGCAACCTCTCGGCCCGGCGGCCTTCGAATTCGATGGCACCCCGCCGCTGCGGCAACAGACCCATGACAGCGCTGACCGTGGTCGTCTTGCCCATGCCGTTGCGGCCCATCAACGTGACCACCTCACCGGCATCGACCGAGAGTTCCATCCCGAACAGGGCCTGACTGGCGCCATAGAAGGCTTCGAGCTCGCGCACGCGAAGCATCAGCCCGCCTCCTCGCCGAGATAGGCCTCGCGCACGGCAGGGTCGGAGCGAATCTCCTCGGGCGACCCGCTGGCGATGGCGCGGCCATAGACCAGCACCGTCACGCGATCAGCCAGAGCGAAGACGGCATCCATGTCGTGCTCGATCAGCAGGATGGCGCGCTTGCCCTTGAATTCGCGCAGGAAAGAGACCATGCGGTGCGATTCCTCGACGCCCATCCCCGCTGTCGGCTCGTCCAGCAGCAGCAGCCGCGGGTCTCCGGCAAGCGCCATGGCGATCTCGAGCTGGCGCTGCTCTCCATGACTTAGCTCGGCTGCGAGACTGCCGGCGCGAGAGCCGAGCCCAACCGCCTCGAGGCCGCGCAACGCCGGCTCCCGCAGGCTGCGCTCGGCGCGTGCGTCGCGCAGGAAACGAAAGGAGTGGCCAGCGTGCGCCTGGACGGCCAGGGCCACGTTGTCGAGCGCCGTGAAGTCGCGCAACACAGCCGTGATCTGGAACGAGCGCGCGAGACCGAGGCGTACCCTTGCATGGGTCGGCAGGCGGGTGACGTCTCGGCCGGCGAAGCGAATGGACCCCGAATCCGGCCGCAGAATGCCGGTGAGCTGGCTTACCAGGGTAGTCTTGCCGGCGCCGTTGGGTCCTATCAAGGCGTGAATTTCCCCTTCACGCACGTCGATTGATACCGAATCGGTGGCGACCAGACCGCCGAAGCGCTTGACCAGACGGTCCGTGGCAAGCAGCGGTTCAGCCACGGCGGCGCCCCAACAGGGAGTCGATGCCGCCGCGCGCGTAGAGCGCGATCAGCACCAGCATGGGTCCGAAGACGATTTGCCAGTACTCGCCCCAGCCATGACCGATCAGGTCCATCAGCGGCTTGAGCGATTCCTCGACGACGAAGAAGGCGATGGTGCCCCACAGCGGCCCGAACAGCGTGCCCATGCCGCCCAGTACGACGATGACGATCAGGTCACCCGACTTCACCCATGACATCATCGCGGGCGAGATATAGGCGCCCTCGTTGGCGAGCAGGATGCCGGCGAGGCCGCCGAAGGCGCCGGCGATCACGAAGGCGACCAGCCGGTATTGGAACACGGGGAAGCCGAGAGCTGTCATGCGCAGATCGTTCGACTTGGCGCCGCGGATGACCAAGCCGAAGCGAGAGTTGGAGAAGCGATGGCAGAACCAGAGCGTGATGCACAACAGCGCGAAGCACAGCCAGTAGAACGAAGACTTGTCACGCAGGTCGATGACTCCGGGAAAGCGGCTGCGGCTGATGTTGAGGCCATCGTCCGCACCATATTCCGACAGTCCTGCCGAGACGTAGAAGACGAGTTGTGCGAAGGCCAGCGTGATCATGATGAAGTAGAGGCCGCGCGTGCGCAGCGACAGGGCGCCGACCACGGCGGCCCACGCCGCCGCGGCGAGGACGGCGAGCGGCCACTGTATCCACCCGATGTTCGTGCCGTGGTGCGCCAATATGCCGACCGTGTAGCCGCCGATGCCGAAGAACACGGCATGGCCGAAGCTCACCATGCCGCCGTAACCCAAGATCATGTTGAGGCTGACCGCGGCGATCGACCAGATGACGACCCGGGTGGCGATCGACAGGATGTAGCGCTGATCGAAGGCCTCGGTGAGCAGGGGCAACACGGCTAGTCCCATCAGCACCGTGCCCGCGGCGAGGGCGCGAGGTGTCACGACCGTTGCCCGAACAGGCCGGTCGGCCGCCACACCAGCACGCCGGCCATGACGATGTAGACCAGGACCTGCGAGATCGCCGGCGCGGCGGTCGAGGCGGCATTGGCGCTGAGGAAGGTCTTGAGCAGATCGGGGAGGAAGGCGCGCCCGACGATGTCGATCTGCCCGACTACAAGGGCAGCGACGAAGGCGCCCTTGATCGAGCCGATGCCGCCGATGACGATGATGACGAAGGCGAGGATCAGGATGTCGTCACCCATCCCGATCTTGACCGACGAGATCGGAGCGGCCATCAGGCCGGCGAGACCGGCAAAAGCGGCGCCGAGCCCGAACACCAGCGTGAAGAGCAGCTCGATGTTGATGCCGAGGGCCGCGATCATGCGGCGGTTCGAGGCGCCGGCCCGGATCAGCATGCCGACGCGCGTGCGTGCCACCAGCCAAGCCAGGATGATCGCCACCGCCGCGCCTACCACGATCAGGGCGAATCGGTAGGCTGGATAGAGCATGCCGGGCATGATCTCGATCGTATGGGCGAGGAACGGCGGCACGGCGATGCTCTGGCCGGCCGGACCCCACACCGCTCGCACGAGCTCGTTGAAGAAGAGGATGAGCCCGAACGTCGCCAGCACCTGGTCGAGGTGATCGCGGGCATAGAGCCGTCGCGCCACCACCATCTCGACGACGATGCCGAGCAGGAAGGCAGCGGGCAGTGCGAGCAACGCGCCGAGCACGAACGAATCGGTCCAGCCGATCAACGTCCAGGCGAAATAGGCACCCATCATGTAGAGAGAACCGTGCGCCAGGTTGACCAGGTCCATGATGCCGAAGGTCAGCGTCAGGCCGGCGGCGAGCAGGAACATCAGCAGTCCAAGCTGCAGGCCGTTCAGCATCTGGATGAGAAAGTATTCCACGTTCCGTCAGTCAAAGGACGATCTGACATGCCGAGCGTGGCGAGGGATCTTTCCCGGCAGGGCAAGATCCCTCGTTTCGTTCGGGCTGATACCGGTGCGCCGGTGTCACTTCATCGGGCACTTCTCGTAGAACGAGTCCTTGCCGTCCTTGACCGCGGTGGCAATGGTCTTGACGGTCATCATGCCCTCGGCGTCCTTCACCGTCTCCTGAATGTAGAAGTTCTGGATCGGGAACTGGTTGGTGTTGAACTTGAAGCCGCCGCGCAGCGACTTGAAGTTGGCCTTCTTGAGCTCGGCGCGCACCTTGTTCTTGTCCGAAAGGTCGCCCTTCAGAGCGTCGGCCGCCGATGCCATCAGCATGATGGCATCGTAGCTCTGCGCGCCGTAGAATGACGGGTAGACCTTGTGCTTGGCCTTGAAGTCGGCAACATAGCGCTTGTTCTGCTCGTTCGGCAGGTCGTTCACCCATTCCTGGGCGCCGAGAGTCCCGAGCGCCAACTCGCCCTGCTGCGGCAGGGTTATCGCGTCGATCGAGAACACCTGATAGAGCGGAATCTTGCCCTTGAGGCCCGACTGCGCGTACTGTTTCAGGAACTGCACGCCGTGCGCGCCGGGGTAGAAGATGAAGATGCCGTCCGGCTTGACGGCGCCGATCTTGGCGAGCTCGGCCGAAAAGTCCAATCCGTCGGGCCACTTGGTGTAGTCCTCGCCCACGATCTTACCCTTGAAGGTGCGCTTGACTCCCGCCGCCATGTCCTTGCCGGCGGCATAGTTGGGCGCCATCACGTAGAGGCTCTTCACGCCCTTCTGGTTCAGGTATTCGCCCATCGCCATCGGCGTCTGGTCGTTTTGCCACGAGGTCGAGAAGAAGTTCTTGTTGCAGAGATCGCCCGCGATCTGCGAGGGCCCGGCGTTGGCGCCGATCAGGATGGTATCGCCTTCCTCGACCACGGTCTTGAGCGAAGCCAGCAGCACGTTCGACCAGATGTAGCCCGAAACGAAGTTCACCTTGTCCTGCTGGACGAGCTTCTCGGAGCGCGCCTTGCCGACATCGGGCTTGAACTGGTCGTCCTCATAGATGATCTCGAACGGCTTGCCGCCCATCTTCCCGCCGAGATGCTCCTTGGCGAGCTCGACCGAGCGGCGCATGTCCTCGCCGATCACGGCCTGCGGTCCCGAGAAAGTGCTGATGAAGCCGATCTTGATGGTTTGCTGCGCCATCGCCGGCTGCAGTCCGAACGCCAGAGCGGCGATCGTTGCGATGCCAAACAATATCCTGGTCATGAGCCCCACTCCCTGTTCACGTTGCCGTATAGAAGCTGAAAACGCCTACGCACGCAATTTGAAGCGCTGGATCTTGCCGGTCGCCGTCTTGGGCAGCTCGGTCACGTACTCCACCCAGCGCGGATATTTGTAGGGCGCCAGGGTCTTCTTGCAGACCGCCATCAGTTCCTCGGTCAGCCCGGCGCTGCCGGTGCCGCCCTGTTTCAGCACGACGAAGGCCTTGGGTTTGATCAGGTCGTGCTCGTCGGCCTTGGGCACGACCGCGGCCTCGAACACCGCCGGGTGCTCGATCAGGCAGTTCTCGATCTCGATCGGCGAGCACCAGACGCCGCTCACCTTCATCATGTCGTCGCTGCGGCCGTCGTAGATGAAATAGCCGTCGTCGTCCTGGCGATAGGTGTCGCCGGTGTTCAGCCAGCCGCCGACCATGGTTTCGGCGGTCTTCTCCGGCTTGTTCCAGTAGTACTTGGCCGCCGATTCCGAGCGGATCCAGAGGCGGCCGCGCTCGCCCTTCGGCACCGGCGCGCCGTTCTCGTCGACGATCTTGACGTCATAGCCCGGCACCGGCTTGCCCGACGTGCCCGGCCGGTAGTCGTCGAGGCGGTTGCTAATGAAGACGTGCAGGCACTCGGTCGAGCCGATTCCGTCGAGGATGATCGTGCCGGTCTTCTCCTTCCAGCGGCGGAAGATGTCGGCCGGGAGGGCCTCGGCGGCGGAGCTGCAGAAGCGCACACTCGAGAAATCGCAGGTGCGTTTCTCCAGGGTGGCCAGCATGCCGGCGTAGACGGTCGGCGCGCAGTAGAAGGCGGTCGGCCTGAAACGTTCGACCGTCTCAAAAATGACGTCGGGTGTCATGCGGCGGTCGTCCAGGATCGCGGTGCTGCCCGTCCACAGCGGGAAGGTCATGGCGTTGCCCAGGCCGTAGGCAAAGAACAGGCGGGCGACGGAGAAGCTCACATCGTCTTCCCGGATGCCCAGCACACGCACGCCGAACATCTCGCTCGTCACCACCATGTCGCGCTGGCAGTGCACGGCGCCCTTGGGCCGCCCGGTCGAGCCGGAAGAGTAGAGCCAGAAGCAATCGTCGGTCGGCGCGGCAAGCCTGGCCTCAAGCGACGATGAGGCCTTGGCGAGGTCGGCGAGGAACGAATCCACGGTGAGCGCCTCGACCGGCGCCTGCTTCAGCGCCGGCTCGACCTCGCCCGCAAACTCGGTCGAATAGATTACGCGCTTGCAGCCCGAATCCTCGAACATATAGGCATAGTCGGCGGCACGGAGCAGGGTGTTGAGGGGAGCCGGCACGATCCCGGCCTTGATGGCTCCCCAGAAGAGATAGAAGAACGCCGGACAGTCCTTCACCACCATCAGCACGCGGTCGCCGGGCTTGAGCCCGGACGCCAGCAGCGCGTTGCCGGCGCGGTTCACGCGCTCGGCAAGCTGGGCGTAGGTCACCGTCTCCTGCGTGGTGACGATCGCAGCCTTGGCGCCGCGACCCTCACCCACGTGCCGATCGATGAACGGCGCTGCGACATTGAAACGATCAGGTAACCGGACCTTGTGGTCCGGACCGAACGAGACGCCAGTCGTCATCGTCCCTTCGCCTCCCTTTGTCCTTCGGCTCTCGCCCGTCGCTCTTGTGGTGACGTTCCACGACATACTCAGTTGAACCGCACGTACTCGAAATCAACGCTTTGGCCATTGATGCCGCGGGCCGGGGGCGCGATCCAGTTGGCGAACTTGCCGGGCTCGGTCACGGCAGGCCCCATCAGCGAGGTCACGAACGCGCGGTCCTCGACTGTCGGCAGCCATTTGCCTTCGTTGGCCGTCCACTCGGCCTCGCTGATCAGCCTGCCGTCGGGCGAGACCCTGAGGCCGGCGAAGGCGCCGATCTGCCGGTCGAAGCCGCGGTGCGGCAGCTTGAGCTCGAAGGCGACGCCCGCCTTCTCGATGGCCTTGTTCCAGCGCCGGACGCCGCGCGCGCAGTCGTCGATATAATCCTGGCGCAGCCGCTCGTTCAGCGCCTGCAGTGCGGGCACCGATTTCTGGACGATGCGGCCATCCTCGACCGTCTCCATCTCGTAAGCGGCGCTGGTCAGCAGGTGGTCGTCCTCGATGCGCGTCTCGAGGTATCGGCCCTTCAGCCCCATCGTGTAGTAGTTGGCGGCGTTGGTGGATGCTTCCTGGCCGAACAGGTCGAGCGACACCGAGAAGTGGAAGTTGAGATACTTCTGGATGGTCGCGAGATCGATGGCGCCCAGCGCGCGCACGTCGTCGGTCTTGTGCTCCCTCATCAGCTGGCAGGTGCGCTCGACGATGCGCTGCACGCCCGATTCGCCCACGAACATATGGTGCGCTTCTTCGGTCAGCATGAAGCGGCAGGAGCGCGCCAGCGGATCGAAGCCCGACTCGGCGAGCGACGCGAGCTGATACTTGCCGTCGCGGTCGGTGAAGTAGGTAAACATGAAGAAGGAGAGCCAATCCGGCGTCTGCTCGTTGAAGGCGCCGAGGATGCGCGGCTTGTCGGGATCGCCGGAATGGCGCTCCAGCAGCATCTCGGCCTCCTCGCGGCCGTCGCGGCCGAAATAGGCGTGCAGGAGGTAGACCATGGCCCACAGGTGCCGGCCCTCCTCGACATTGACCTGAAAGAGGTTGCGCAGGTCGTAGAGCGAGGGCGCGGTCTTGCCGAGCAGGCGCTGCTGTTCGACGCTCGCGGGCTCCGTGTCGCCCTGCGTCACGATCAGGCGGCGCAGGGTCGAGCGCAGTTCGCCCGGCACCTCTTGCCATGCCGCCTGGCCCTTGTTGTCGCCGAAGGCGATCTGGCGGTTGGGATCCTGCCCGGCGAGGAAGATGCCCCAGCGATAGTCCGGCATCTTCACGTGGCCAAAATTGGCCCAGCCGTTGGCGTCGACCGACACGGCGGTGCGCAGGTAGACGTCGAAGTTCGACGTGCCGTCCGGTCCCATGCCCTTCCACCAGTCGAGGAAACGCGGCTGCCAGTTTTCCAGCGCGCGCTGCAGGCGGCGGTCGCTGGCGAGGTCGACGTTGTTAGGGATGAGTTGGCTGTAGTCGATGGCCATGATGGGTCTCCTCAAGCCCGCTTCCGGTCGTATTTGGATTGCTTGCCCGTGCCATAGAGCTTCAGCGCGCCCTCAGGGCCGGTGGCGTTGGGGCGCTGGAAGATCCAGTTCTGCCACGCCGAGAGGCGGGCGAAGATCTTGGTCTCCATGGTCTCCGGCCCGGCGAAGCGCAGGTTCGCCTCCATGCCGATCAGGCCGTCGGGCGAGAAGCCGGCGCGCTCCTCGATGGCGAGCCGCACTTCGTCCTCCCAGTCGATGTCGTCGGGGATGAAAGTGATGAGGCCGAGTTCCTCCGCGGCTTCGGCGTCGAGCGCTTCGCCGATCTCTTCCTTCAATTCGTCGACATGCGCGGGCTCGGCCAGGAAGCGTGTGGCGAGCCGCGTCAGGCCGTTGCCCATGGGGTAGGGGCCGAAATTCATGCTGGTCAACCGAATGGCGGCCGCCGGCTGGTTGGAGCCTGCGAAGGTGCCGTCCAGCATGTACGAACGGTCGGCCGCCAGCACGAGTTCGAACAGCGAGCCGGCGAAGCAGGAACCCGGCTCGACCAGCGCGATCAGGCTACGCGAGCTGACATCGAGCCGCTTCAGCGTGCGCTTCCAGTAGAGCACGATCTCGCGCACCAGCCAGTGCGCGCTCTCCCTGGCGAGCAGCGCGTCATGGGCCTCGACCAGCGCGACGTCGCCCTGGCTCGCCAGCACCCAGGTGCCGATCTCGGTCTCGTTGAGCCGCAGATGCATCATCGCATCGTCAAGGTCGCGCGCCAGCGCCAGCGGCCAGAACGCCGCGCCTTGCGCCTGGATGCCGGCGGCGTCGGTGGGTGGCGCTCCGGCGGGACCATTCACGCGCAGGCGTGCGGCCCGCTGGGTGCGGTCAATCTCGACGCTGAGCGTGCCGTAGCGGATGGCGTCGCCGTCGATCGTGCGTTCGACCTGCGGCAGCGCGATCCCCTTGGCGTCGTTCGGTCGTTTCGACTTGGTCGCGATGTCCTCGGCAATCTTCCTGGTTTCGTCAGCGAGCTTGCTGGGCGGCACCAGCCTGTCGATCAACCGCCACTGCTGGGCGCGCTTGCCGCGCACGCCTTCTGCGGTGGTGCAGAAGAAGTCGGCGTGGTCGCGCCGCACCAGGCGCTTGTCGACCAGCCGCGTCAGGCCGCCGGTGCCCGGCAGCACGGCGAGCAGCGGCAGTTCGGGCAGCGACACGGCGCTCGAGCCGTCGTCGGCCAGTAGGATCTGCTCGCAGGCCAGCGCCAGCTCGTAGCCGCCGCCCGCGGCGATCCCGTTGATAGAGCAGATGTAGCTCTGCCCCGAGTTCTGCGAGGCATCCTCGATGGCCAGCCGCGTCTCGTTGGTGAACTTGCAGAAGTTCACCTTGTGGTCATGCGAGCTCAGCCCGAGCATGTTGATGTTGGCGCCCGAGCAGAAGATGCGATCGCGCTGGCTGCGGATCACCACGGCGCCGATTTCCGGATGCTCGAAGCGCAGGCGCTGCACCGCATCGGCGAGCTCGATGTCGACGCCGAGATCGTAGCTGTTGAGTTTCAGCTTGTAGCCGGGCCGCAGGCCGCCATCCTCGTTCACGTCCATCGTCAGATAGGCGACCGGTCCCTCGAAGGAGAGCTTCCAGTGGCGGTAGCGATCGGGCGATGTGCGGAAGTCGATGGGCGCGGCTTCAGCCATGGCGTTTCCTGTTTAGAATTCGAGTAATTCGGTACTCAAATACGTATTTACTTTCCGAGTCGCAAGGGCATTCTTAATCCAACGCCGATGGTCGCCATTCGTCCCGCCCAAGCCTCTGATTTGCCGGCCGTTTCCGCCCTGGATGCCCGGCTGACGGGGACCGACAAGCCCGACTACTGGCAGTTCATGCTCGATGTTCCCGAGCGTCATTTCCTGGTGGCAAAGACAGAGAAGGGCGTCCTCGCGGGATTCATTGCCGGCGAGGTGCGTGCCTGGGAGTTCGGCCAGCCGGCGGCGGGCTGGGTGTTCGCCATCCAGATCGAGCCCAGGCAGCGCCTCAAGGGCGTCGGCACGGCGCTGTTCGACGCGCTGGTCGAGCGCTTCAAGGCGGCGGGCGTGACGCGCGTGCGCACGCTGGTCGATCGCCGGGATCATCTGATCCTGTCCTTCTTCCGCGCCCAGGGCATGGTGGCGGGCCCGTCGCTGCAGCTCGACAAGGACGTCTCGTGAAGCTGCAGACCGCGACACGGTTGGGTCTCTACGCGGCGCTCGAATTGGCGCGCGATCCGAAGCGCACACTGTCGGTCGGCGAGCTTGCCAGCCGCTTCGACGTCTCGGCGCATCACCTCGCCAAGGTGCTGCGCACGCTGGCCAGTGCGGGCCTGTTGGAAGGAGAGCGCGGAGCTTCGGGCGGATATCGATTCGTGGGCAATCGCAAGCGCACGACGCTCATGGATATCGTCGCCCTGTTCGAGCCGGCTCCCGGCAGCCGGCCGAAGGAAGCGGGCGAGGACACCGACATCGGCACTGCCCTGCGGCTCGTCCTGGTCGAGATCGACGAAATCGCCGAGGCGACGTTGCGATCGATCAGCCTGGAGACGATGCTGTCCAGCGTCAGGAAGTCGGTTTGATGTTGTCCCGTCCCGTGGCGGCCGTGGTGTTCGACATGGACGGTCTGCTGTTCGACACCGAATCGCTTTACGAGAAGGCATTGTTCACCGCGGCGGCGGAGATCGGTTGCGAGATGGATGCCGACTCGTTTCAGGCCATGGTGGGCACGCCGTGGCCCGACACGCGACGGCGCCTCCTCGGGCGGTATGGCGCCGGCTACCCGGCCGATCGACTGGTCGAGATCTGGGTGGCCCATTTCAAGCTCCTCGCCGATCGCGAACTGACGTTGAAGCCCGGCGCACTCGAGTTGTTGACCTGGCTGGACGAACTCGCCCTGCCGCGAGCCATCGCGACATCGTCCTCGCATGCCACCGTGCGCCATCATCTTGCCGCCCACGGCCTCGGGGACCGTTTTCACGCAATCGTCGCCGAGGGCGACTATGCCATGGGCAAACCCGCACCCGAGCCTTTCCTGCGTGTAGCGGAAAGACTCGGAGTCGATCCGCGCGATTGCCTTGCCCTGGAAGATTCTCCCAATGGCGTTCGTTCCGCCGCCGCGGCCGGCATGATGACCGTCATGGTGCCCGACCGCGTCCGGCCGACGCAGGAGATCGCCCGGCTGTGCCTGATCCTGGCAAGCCTCCACGAAGTCGTGGCGCTTATCTCGTCCAGCCGTCCCGCGTCTGCGGCAGCTTCTTCTTGAGGAGGGCGCTGGCCACGACGTTGCGTAGCACCTCCGCGGTGCCGCCGCCGATCGTGAACATGCGCACGTCGCGCGCCATGCGCTCGAGCGGCAGCTCGCGGCTGTAGCCACGGGCGCCGAAGAACTGCAGCGCGTCATTCACCACCTGGATCGCGCTTTCGGAGGTGAAGACCTTTGCCTGTGCGGCGAGCAGCATGTCGGGAAAGCCGCCCTCGCCCGAGCGCGCGGCGTCATAGACCAGCGCCTGCGCGGCCCGGAGTTTGATCGACATGTCGGCCAGCTTCCATTGCAGGCCCTGGAACTCGTTGATCGGCCTGCCGAATTGACGGCGCTCCTCCGACCAGTCGAGTGCCAGCCGATAGGCGCCCTCGGCGATGCCGAGAGCCACGGTGGCGGCGCCCACGCGCTGGCTGTTGTAGGCGGTCATCAGGTCGGCGAAGCCCTTCTTGAGGCCGCGCGGCGGCATGACGAGCGCCGACGGCGGCAGCTCCATCTCCTCGAAGTCGATCACCGCCTCGGGAATGCCGCGCAGCCCCATGGTCGGCTCGCGCTTGGTGATCTTGAGTCCTTGTGTCTCGTCCCGAATGGCGAGGAAGCCGCCGATGCCCTCGAAATCGCCTTTCTCGTCGTAGACCTTGGCGAAGATCAAATGCAGCCGCGAGACGCCGCCGCCGGTGATCCAGTGCTTGCGGCCGTTCACGACATAGCGGTTGCCCTTCTTGTCGGCGCGCGTGGTCATGCCGTTGGCATCGGAACCGGCCTCGGGCTCGGTGATGCAGATGGCGGGCTTGTCGCCCGCCAGCACCATCGAGGCGGCGAGCTTCTTCTGCTCATCCGAGCCGTAGGCCATGACGGCGCTGATCGCGCCCATGTTGGTCTCGACGGCGATGCGGCCGGTGACGGCGCAGGCGGCGGACAGCGCCTCGATCACCAGTACCGCGTCGAGCCATGTCTTGCCTTGGCCGCCATATTGCCGGGGGATCGTGAGGCCGAGCAGCCCGGCATCCTTCAGCAGCTCGACATTGTCCCAGGGATACTGCTCGGTGCGGTCGACCTCGGCGGCACGCCGGGCGACGGGACCGCTGGCGAGCTCGCGGACGCGGGCCTGCAGCTTGATCTGGTCGGCGGAGAGGGCGGAGACGCTCATGAACTCATTCCTTGGCGGCTGGGACTTGGCGAAGGGGATCGATGCTGAAGATGGCGACCTGGTCGGTGCGTCCGCGTACCAGCACCGTGCCGAGCGGCATGAACGCGAAAACATCGCCGCAGGCCGCCCGCGTGCTTTCGGAGACCAGGATGCGTGTGTCGTGCTGCTTGTTCAACTCTTCCAGCCGCGCCGCGAGATTTACGGTGTCGCCCAGCAGGGTGAAGCTCAGCCGCTGACCGGCGCCGACCGACCCGCCGATGACGGCGCCGGTGCTGATGCCGATACGCGTCGCGAAGGCGACGCCTTGGTCGCCGAAGGTGCGTCCGCCGACGGCGCGCTGGATGTCGATGGCGGCGCGCACCGCGCAGGTCGCGTGATCGGCACAGGCGAGAGGCATGTTGAACGAGGCGAACAGGCCATCGCCGATGAAGGTGTTGACCACGCCGCCGTGGGCGCGGATCGGCTCGAGGACGGTCTCGAGATACTCGTTGAGGCCTGCAACCAGTTCATGCGGGGCGAGATACTCGGCGATGGTCGTGAAGCCCGCGATGTCGGTAAACAGGATGGTAGCCTCGCCGGTCTCGCCGGCTAGTACACCCTGTCCCTGCCGACGCAGGATGGTGGCGGCCACGTTCTCGTCGACGTATCGGCCGAAGGTCTCGCGGATCCGCTCGCGCTCGCGCAGGCCCTCGACCATGTCGTTGAACTGGCCGGTCAACTGGCCGACCTCGTCGTTGGAGGTGACGGGCACGCGTTGGCTCAGGTCGCCTTCGGCCACCTTGCCCATCGCGGCCGACAGGTTGCGGATCGGCCGCAGCAGCGAGCGGGTGATGAAGAACACCGTGATGGCCACGCCCATCAGGGCGACGGCGGCGTTGTTGCTGATCTCGAACTGTAGCCGCTCACCCTCGTAGGAAAAGAGATCGACGATGATGGCGATCAGCGGCGCGATGGAGATTACGCCCAGACCGACCAGCAGCTTGAAACGGTAGCGGCCGAAGAACAGGCCCAGATTGCGTCCGTAGCGTTCGAGGATGAAGGAGCAGAGGTCGGCGAGATAGTCGCTCACCGCGAAGTAGGTATAGGTGAAGTAGAAGATCGGCAGGATGACGGTGAGGGCGATGAAGTCGGCAAGCGCCGGGCGCGGCACATGGCTGTCAGGCAATTCGAGCAAGTAGCTGGACCCCAGCCGGAACAGGGTGAGAATCAGCACGAGCAGGAAGACATGCTGCGACGTCAGCAGCGGAAGCTGCGTCAGGCGTCGCTGCGCGTCCTCGAAGTTCGTCTCGCCCTTGAGGTAGCGCTCGATCGGCCGAAAGCGCAGCGACGAAACGAACCAGTTGACGCCGAGCAGCAACAGGAGCCCGCCGCCCAGCGAGCGCGGCGCGAACCACCATGCCGCCGTCATCACGATGAAGATCGATGTGAACACGAGGTCGAGCCACGCGCACGACGTCGCCGTCAGGAGATAGCGCCGGCGGATGGCGGCGATGTCGGCGGCGGGTGCGGTCATGGCGACACGGGGGAGTAGACCACGACGTCGCCCTGATGGCCGCGCACGTCGGCTGCACCGTGACGCCGCCAGCGGAATTCCTGGCCGGCCGCCCGCATCGCACCCTCGGTAACGAGGATCGACGTGCCGAAGGTCTTGTTGAGCTGCTCGACGCGCGAGGCGACGTTCACCGCGTCGCCCAGCAGCGTGTAGCTCAGCCAGTCCGACGTGCCGATGGTGACACCGATCACTGGCCCGGTGTTGATGCCGATCCGGGTACGGATACGAAGGCCCGAGGCGAATGTGGCGCCGGCCAGCTCCTGCTGCATCTCGATTGCCGCGCGCACCGCGGCGGCGGCATGGTCGGCGAGCGGCAACGGCAGGTTGAAGCTCGCGAACAGGCCGTCGCCGATGCAACTGTTGACCACGCCCCTGTGGCGATGGATCACCGGAACGATGGCCGCGTAGTAGATGTTGAGGACCCGCGCCACCTCTTCCGGCGGGAGGCTTTCGGAAAGGCCGGTGAATCCTTCGATGTCGGTGAACATGAGCGTCGCTTCGGCCAGCCGGTCGGCGGCACGCCCGCGCCGCTCCTGGTTGCCCAGGATGTCGGCCGCGACGCTTTCGTGCACGTACTTGCCGAACG
Organism: Enhydrobacter sp.; assembly: GCA_025808875.1. NCBI lineage: Bacteria > Pseudomonadati > Pseudomonadota > Alphaproteobacteria > Hyphomicrobiales > Enhydrobacter > Enhydrobacter sp. The sequence goes on from CP075528.1 coordinate 998,870, forward strand.
TGTCGCGCAGATATTGCCGCTCGGCCAGCCCTGTGACCATCTGGTTGAAGCCGCTGGTCGCATGACCGACTTCGTCGTCCGACGTCACCGGCAACCTGACCTCGAGGTCCCCGTCGGCGACCCGCTTCATGCCGTGATCGAGGCGCACGACGGCGGCCGTCAGGGCGCGCGCGATCCACAGGTAGATGGTGACCGCCCCGACGATCGAGGCGACGACGTCGACCGACGCTTCCTTGAGGAGGCGCTCGCCGTCGTAACTCGCGACGTCGGCGGCGAGCAGGATGAGCGCGGCGAAGGCGAGGAACAGCACGCCGACGCCGACCTTCCGGCTGAACGATCCCGAGAAGCGGTCGAGATTGACGCCGCGGGTGCGAAAGAGATGTACGCACAGACCTTCGAGAAAGGCACTGACGACGAAGAAGACCAGGACGACGTTGAAGCTGGTGAGCACGACGAAAGTGGCGATGGCGTCGATCCAGGCCGGAATCTCGATCGTCGCGCCGAAGGTGATGCCGAGGCGCGGCGACAGCAGGCGCAGGGCGAGCATCGGAGCGAAGAATGCGGCGACGAGGATCGCCGAATGGCGGGGCAGACTGGCCAGCCGGTCCTGGATCTCGGCGAAGGAAGCGCGGCCATCGAGGAACCGGTGCACCGGGCGGAGCAGCACATGGGCGCCAACGCCGATCCCGGCGACGAGGAACAAGGCCGACATCGCCATCATCGGCGGCAGAACGGGCAGGTGCGAATGAACGGTCGCGTAGACCGTCGAGGTGATCAGGTCGACGACGAACGGCACCGCCATCGCGAGGTAGTAGCGGTTGAGAATGCGGCGCGCCGTCGAATCGATCGCCCCTTTCGCCCCCGACATGTCGGCCACCGTCATGCGGCGGGTATAGAGCGGATCGGGGCGGGGCGGAATGCCCCGCCCGCGCGATTCAGGCGGCCACTTCGCGCGTCACGATCCGGTACTTGAACTTGTCCGGATCGAGCGAATCGAGAAAGCCGCGGCGGTTCTCGGCCTGGGGATACATCAGGAAGGGAATGGGGTCTTCCTTGGAGCCAGGCAGCTTCAGGTCGTGTGCGACGTTGAAGGCGAGCCAGTTGCCTTCCCACGAGCCGAACAGTCCGTTGCGCGCCGCGACCACCTTGGGATCGGTCATGCCGAGATTGGTCGGCGGCTCCTCGAGCACGACCTTGCGCACGTCCGCCGGATCGACCGGCGTCCAGCCGCTGCCCGCCAACCACACCTCGGCGCGGCAGTGCTGGGCCTTGGTGACGTTCTCGGCGCCCGAGGTGCCGAGTGCCTTGTAGCCGAACTTCGACGGCGCCACGCGAATGCCGTAGACGTCTCGTGCCGGCAGGCCGACCGAACGCGCCAGGGCGACGAAGAGCGCGTTGAGGTCGGCGCATTTGCCGTTGAGATTGCCGGTCCGGATCATTGTCGCGACGTCGCCGATGCCGCAGCCCAGTACCTTCGGATTGCGAAAGGTATGCTCGACGACCCAGTCGTAGAGCGCCCGCGCCTGTGCGAGGTCGCCCTGCTTGCCCTTGACGATGTCGCGCGCGGTGTCGCGCACGATGCCGTCGGTCGGCAGCAGATCGGTTGCCATCAGGTTGAGCTTGCGTTCCGCCTCGCCGAGTGCGGGTACGGAACGTTGTGCTCCCAGGCGCACGGCACGGTCTTGCGTCTGCACTTCGGTCGTCACCTCGACCCGCGGCGACTGCTGATCGGCGGCCCATTCGACGCGCAGCATCTCGGCACCGTACTTGGGGTCGCGCACCCGCTCGGCGAGGCGCGCGTTGCTGGTCCACGTCACCTTGCCGGGGCGCTGCCAGTCGTCGGCGGCAAAGGTCGGCAGGGGTATCCATGCCTTGGTCGCGCCATTGGCGGGCTCCACCTGTACGGTGAGGATGAAGCTGCGCCAGCCTCGAGGCGTGGGCGCGAAGGTGGATTGCGCGGTGGCCAGGCGCGGGGCCAGGCCGACCATGCCGGCGGCGAGGCCGGATTTCAGGATGTCACGACGATTCACAATGTTCCTCCCGAAGTCCCGAACGACCGGAGAGGTTGAGGCAGACCGGCGTCGGGCTGCCTCGGGTCCATCCCGGACCGACCCGCGCCGCACGCGGCAGCGGTCTGTACCGAAGACGCGAACAGTGAAGACGAAGGGCGGAGTCGTCAACCGATCACAGGCCGAGATAGGCCTGCCGCACGCGATCGTTGGCCAGCAACTCCGCGCCCGGCCCGGACAGTTCGATGCGGCCGTTCTCGAGCACGTAGCCGCGATTGGCGATCCTGAGCGACGCCATCACGTTCTGCTCGACCAGCAGCAGCGTGAGCCCTTCCTCGTTCAGCCGATGCACGATGCGAAAGACCTCGTGCACGATCGTCGGGGCGAGGCCGAGCGAGGGCTCGTCGAACATGATGAGCCGCGGCTGCCCCATGAGGCAGCGTCCGATGGCCAGCATCTGCTGCTCGCCCCCGGAGAGGGTGCCCGCCGCCTGGCGTCGCCGCTCGGCGAGCCGCGGAAAGAGCCCGAACACACGCTCCAGCGTGGCCTTCTCGGCGGCACGCGAGCGTTTGAGCACGGCGCCCATCTCGAGGTTCTCCAGGACGCTGAGATTGGGGAAGACCTGCCGGCCTTCGGCGACATGGCCTATGCCCGCCTCGCAGACACGATGGCTCGGCCAGCCGGTGATGTCGCTGCCGTCGAACGTGACCCGCCCGACCCTGGGTTTCTCGATGCCATGGATGGCGCGGATCAGCGAGCTCTTGCCTGCGCCGTTGGCCCCGACAATGGCGACGATCTCGCCGGACGCGATGTCGAGCGAGACGCCGGCCAGCGCCTGGGCGTCGCCATAGTAGAGGTCGAGGTCGGCGACCTGGAGAAGGGGCGTGTTCACAGCGCCTCCTCGTCGCCGAGATACACGTCGAGCACCGCCTGATTGCGCGAGATTTGCTGCGGTGTGCCTTCGGCGATCTTTTCGCCGTAGCTCACCACCACGATCTCGGCGGCGAGCGCCATGACCGCGCGCATCACGTGCTCGATGAGCAGGATGGTGATGCCGGTCTGCCGATTGAGGTCACGCAGGAAGGCGACCATGACGTCGACCTCGGTCGGTCGAAGTCCGGCCATCACCTCGTCCAGCAACAGGAGCTTGGGTTCGGTGGCGAGGGCGCGTGCCACTTCGAGCCGCTTGCGGTCGGGCAGGGTGAGGCTTTCGGCGAGGTGATGCCGACGGTCGTGCAGGCCGAGCCTGTCCAGGATGGCATCGGCCTTGGTGCGCGCATCGTCGAGTCGCCGAAGGTGGTGCAATGCACCCACGGTGACGTTCTCCAGCACGCTCAGCCCCCTGAACGGCTTGACGATCTGGAAAGTGCGGCCGACACCCGCGGCGCAGACCCGGTCGGGCCGCAGCCCCGAGATGCGCCGGCCGTCGAGCATGACCGTCCCGGCGTTCGGCGCGAACACGCCCGCGATCATGTTGAAGATCGTCGTCTTGCCCGCGCCGTTCGGGCCGATCAGGGCGTGAACGGCGCCGTCCGGCACGGTGAAGCTGACATCGTGCACCGCGCGCAGGCCGCGAAAACTCTTGGCCACGCCGGCGAGTTCGAGCCGGGCACCGTTCATCGCCGGCGCTCCGTCATGCCGAGCTTCCCGGCCAGCCACGGCCAAATCCCGGCCGGCCGGTACATGACGATCACCAGCAGGGCGAGGCCATAGAAGATCTGCTTCATGCCGGGGATGTGGAAATACTCGCTGGCATCGGTGAAGATCTCGCCGAGGCCGGTGAGCACCACCGCGCCGACGATCGGGCCGAACAGCGTCCCCAGGCCGCCGATGATCGGCGCCAGCGTCATCTCGATCGACCGGCCGATGGCGAAGGCGGTCTCCGGAAAGAGGTTGTTGTAGTAGAAAGCGTTCCACACGCCGGCCACGGCCGTCAGCCCCGCCGAGATCATCATCGCCAGCATCTTGCAGCGCAGGACCGGCACGCCGACGGCCTGCGCCGCCTCGGCGTCCTCGCGAATGGCCAGCCAATAGCGACCGAGCCGGCTTTCCAGCAAAGCCCGGCACAGGATGAAGGCGCCCACGGCCAGCGCCAGGATCACATAGTAGAAGAGCACCGGCCCGCCGCGCAGATTGGCGAGGTCGACGACGTCGCGCTCGACTCTGAGGAACAGGCCAGCCGAACCGCCGGCCCACTGCCAGTGATCGAAGGCGATGCGCGTGAACTCGGCAAAGGCGATGGTGAGCAGGGCGAAGTAGACGCCGGCCAGTGAAAAGCGGAAGCCGAGATAGCCGACGATCGCACCGGCCGCGACGGCCGCCGCGATGGCGGCCAGGACGCCGATCCACGGCCCGATGCCGTAGTGAAAGAAGAGGCCGGCCGCAACATAGCCGCCCAGCCCGGCATAGAGCGCGTGGCCGAGGGAGAGCTGGCCGGCGAAGCCCATCAGGATGTTCCAAGCCTGACCGATATAGGCGAAGTAGAGGATCAGGATCAGGACCGATAGGCCGTATTTGCCGACCAGCGCCGGTGCGATCAGCAGCAGGCCAAGCAGGATCGCGAGCGCCCACAGGGCCCGCGGCGGGCTGTCGCCGACCAGGCGGCGCACCAGCGTCATCGCATCTCCCGCCGTCCGAGCAGACCTTGCGGGCGAAGGAGCAACACGACGATCAGCAGGCCGAAGCTGAACATGCTCTTGAGCGACGGCTCGACCAGCAGGCCCGCCACCGCCTCGCTGACGCCGATCAGCAGGCCGCCAAGCAGGGCGCCGGTCATGCTGCCGAGCCCGCCGACGATGACGATGACGAAGGCGAGCAGTGTGTATTCGGCGGCGAGGAAGGGCGTCACCGGAATGATCGTGATCATGAGCGCTCCCGCGGCACCGACGCAGGCGGCGCCGATGCCGAAGGTGAAGGCGTAGAGGCGCTTCACGTCGAGGCCGACCACGAGTGCGCCCATGTGATTGTCGGCCGAGGCGCGGATCGCCTTGCCGGTGCGGGTCCGCGTGAAGAAGAGCCACAGCAGCAGGGTGATGCCCGCGGCGGCGAGGGCGGCATGCAGGCGCACGGCGTCGAACACCAGCGGTCCGAGCTCGTAGGAATCGAACTGCGCCTCGAGCTGCACGCCTCTGGCATCCGGCCCGGCGATGGCGAGGCACAGATTGACCAGCAGGATGGCGATGGCGAGCAGCAAGAGGAACTGCTGATGCTCCGGCCGATTGATGAAGGGGGAGATCACGCCGAGCTGCAGCGCATAGCCGGCGGCGAAGAAGAGCAGGGCGATCGCCGGCAGGCTGAGCATGGGGTTGATCTCGGCCTGGTCGAAACCGAGCCAGGCCAGGAACATGCCGACCACCATCATCTCGCCGTGCGCAAAGTTGACCACGCGCATGACGCCGAAGATCACCGACAGGCCGAGCGCCATGAGGCCGTAGACCATGCCGGTCAACAGCCCCTTGGCGACGGCCTGGGCGAGCGAGAGAAGAAGGTCGGGGGTCAAAGCGCCCGGATCGTCAGGTCCGCCGCTTGTCGTTCCAACCCGGCATCGGGAAGACCAGCTCGGCGGCCGCCGATTCCTTGGGCAGCACGACGGTGGGCTTGCGCTTCAGGTTCTGCACGGCCGATGCCTTGATGTTGACGTTCTGGCCCTTGGCATCGAACTGGATCGGCCCGCCGATGATGACGTGCTGGTCGATCTTGATGCCCTTCAACGCGGCCATGAGCTCGTCCGGCTTGGTCGATTTGGCCGCCAGCCAGGCGTGGGCCGCCACCAGCAACCCTTCGAAGGTGAAGCCGGCGTTGATGTCGAGCTGGTTGGCCGGGAACTTGGCGGTGTGGTGCTTCTCCAGCGAAGCCGTCATCGCCGCCTTGGGATCGAGCCACGGCACGTTCGAGATGTGGAACTCGCCGTACTTGCCCATGGTCTTGAGGAAGTCCTGCTCGTAGAGGCCCGGCGCGCCGGGATTCATCACCACCATCGGCTCCCAGCGCTGCTTGACCAGTTCCTGGACCAGGAGCTTGGCGTCGTTCAGCCGGGTCACCGGCATCAGCATGTCGGCCTTGGTCGCCTTGGCCTTGCCGACCTCGACGGCGAGATCCTTGGCCGCCGGATCGTAGGAGATGGTGTCGACGATCTGATAGGGCATCTCCATCCTCGGGAAGAGGCCCTTGATGCCGTTCATCATCGCCGTGCCGAAGGTGTCGTTGATGCTCATCAGCACCGCCGTCTTGGGCGTGGCGCCGCCGACCTTGAATATCTCCTTGTGCAAAGCCAGGGCACCGGTGATCAGCATCGGCGCGGTCGGGAAGTTGCGGACGACGAACTTGTAGCCCTGCTCGGTGATCTGCGGGGCGGCCGCGATGTTGACGACGAGCGGCACGCCACGTTGCTCGGCGACCTGCGCGATCGCGATCGTCTGGCCCGAATCGAAGGCGCCGACCAGCATCTGCGCGCCGGCGTCGATCGCCTTCTCGGCCTGGATGCGCGCCACATCGGGCTTGGATTCGGTGTCGTAGTTCATGATCTCGAGCTTCACCGGCATCTTCATGTCGGCGAACACGTCGTTGGCGACGTCGCCGCCACGCCGGCAGGCCTGGCCGATCTGGGCCTGGATGCCCGACGTCGGCAGAAGCAGCGCGACCTTGAGGTTGGCCGGCGTCTGGCCGTGGGCGTAACGCAACGGCAGCGGTGCGCCGAGCAACGTGGCGCCGGCGAGCGCGGCGCGACCGAAACGACGGCGGGTGTACCGATTGTGGTTGGTCATGCGACCCCTCCCAGTGTTTTCTGACCGAACTATAGGGAGGGCTGCGGCGACATGCTAGTTCGTAGACATGACGGTAAGCATAGCTGACCTAAACCGGCTGGCGGCCGCGGACTTCGAAGCCGCGGTCGCCGACACCTTCGAGCGCGCGCCCTGGGTGGCGCGGGCGGTGGCCGGCCGGCGTCCCTTTGCCGGGGTGAGCGAGCTGCATGCGGCGATGATGAGCATCGTCCACGCCGCCCCGCGCGATGCGCAGCTTGCGTTCCTGAGGGAACATCCCGACCTCGCCGGCAAGGCGGCGCGGCGGGGCGACGTGACCGACGATTCCCGCCGCGAGCAGGCGGGCGTCGGCCTCGACACGCTGAGCGAGGAGGAGTTCGCCCGTTTCCATCGGCTGAACGACGCCTACCGGGCGAAGTTCGGCTTTCCCTTCATCGTGTGCGTGCGCCGGCACACGCGCGATTCGATCCTGACCCAGTTCGAGCGGCGGCTGGGCAACGACGCCGCGACCGAGTTCGCCGCCGCCCTGCAGGAAGTCTTTCGCATCACGAGGCTGCGCGTGGTGGCCAAGGTGACGGGCGAGAACGTTCCCAAGGTCGACGGCCGGCTGAGCACGCACGTGCTCGACATCCACGCCGGCCGGCCGGCTGCCGGCATGGCGATCGAGCTCTACGAGGGCGTGGGCGAACGCTGGCACCGCATCGCCAGCGCCGTCACCAACGCCGACGGCCGCACCGACCGGCCATTGATCGCCGGCCGGCCCGTACCAATCGGCCGCTACGAATTGCGTTTCGCCGTCGGTGACCATTTCCGCAGCAGGGGCATCGAGCGCGGCGATCCGTCGTTCCTCGACATCGTGCCGCTGCGCTTTTCCGTGGCCGAGCCGGAGGAGCACTACCACGTCCCGCTGCTCTGTACGCCGTGGAGCTATTCGACGTATCGTGGAAGCTGACGAACGGAGGAAACGATGGTCACTTACAGCGATGTCTCCCTGATGATTGACGGTGCCTGGACGAAGGGCGCCAACGGCCGCACGATCCCGATCGTCAATCCGGCGACCGAGGAAGTGATCGGCCAGCTCGCCCACGCCGAGAAGGTCGACCTCGATCGCGCGCTCGCCGCCGCCGACAAGGCGTTCAGACAGTGGAAGAAGGTCTCGGCCTACGAGCGCTACAAGATCATGCGCAAGGCGGCCGACCTGATGCGCCAGCGCCTCGACGACATCGCCGCCATGATGACGATGGAGCAGGGCAAGCCGCTCGCCGAGGCCAAGGTCGAGACCAACCTCGCCGCCGACATCATCGACTGGATGGCCGAGGAGGGCCGCCGCACCTACGGACGCATCGTGCCGGCGCGCGCCGAGAACGTGCATCAGCTCGTCATGAAGGAGCCGGTCGGCCCGGTCGCCGCCTTCACGCCCTGGAATTTCCCGATCAACCAGGTGGTGCGCAAGGCATCGGCCGCGATCGCCACCGGCTGCTCGATCATCGTCAAGGGACCGGAAGACACGCCCGGCTCCTGCGCCCAGCTCATCAAGGCCTTCGTCGACGCCGGCGTCCCGGCGGGCGTGATCCAGCTCGTCTACGGCGTGCCGTCGGAGATCAGCGAATACCTGATCCCCCATCCGATCATCAAGAAGGTGACCTTCACCGGTTCGACGCCGGTCGGCAAGCAGCTCGCCGCGCTGGCCGGCGCGCACATGAAGCGGGTCACCATGGAACTCGGCGGGCACGCGCCGGCCATCGTGTTCGAGGACGCCGACCTCGAACAGGCGGTCAACATCCTGGGCGCCAACAAGTTCAGGAACGCGGGCCAGGTCTGCGTCGCGCCGACGCGCTTCCTGGTGCACGAGAAGGTCTACCCGGAGTTCGTGGAGCGCTTCACCGCCTTCGCCAAGAACTTGAAGGTGGGCAACGGACTCGAGGCCGACACCAGGATGGGCCCGCTGGTCGCCGAGCGCCGCCTGCACGCGATGGACACTTTCGTGAGCGATGCCATCTCCAAGGGCGCCAAGATCAAGACCGGCGGCCAGCGCAAGGGCAACAAGGGCTATTTCTACGAGCCCACCGTGATGACCGACGTGCCGCTCGACGCCAAGATCATGAACGACGAGCCGTTCGGTCCGCTGGCGCCGATCACGCCGTTCAAGGATTTCGACGGCGTGATGAAGGAGGCGAACCGCCTGCCGTGGGGCCTCGCGGCCTACGCCTACACGAAGAACACCAAGACCATGGCGCAGGTCGGCGCCGCGCTGGAGAGCGGCATGGTGTCGATCAACCACCACGGGCTCGCCCTGCCGGAGGTGCCGTTCGGCGGCATCAAGGATTCGGGCTACGGCTCGGAGGGCGGCCTCGAGGCGCTCGAGGCCTACCTCAACACCAAGTTCGTCAGCACGCTCGGCATGTAGGCCGACGGCGGCCGGAACGAGAAGAAGCGCCGGTCGTCCGGCGCTTCTTGCGTTTGGGACGACGCAACGGCGTCGCCGCCGATTTCTAATCGACCTTGGCGCCCGACGATGCGAACGAGCACTTGCCGGGGTCGGCCTTCAACAGCGCGATCACGCCCGCGAGGACGAGCCTCCGGCGAGGCGGCAACAACACCTTTCTTCATGAGATTTCCTCCACCACAATACTCACCGCCAACGCGGCGCGATCTGTACATGACCGCGGTTGCGGCGCATGCGGGAATTCGCGATCCGAAGCGCGGCAGCGCGTGCCGCGTGGCGACGAGGGCAAGATGGAGGGCAAGGTGACGATCATCTTCGGGCGACGGACGGCGCTGGCCTCCACGTTTGCAGTCGCATTGTCACGCGCGGCGCACGCCGACGACTGGCCGAGCAGGCCGGTCAAGTGGATCGTGCCGTATCCGGCCGGCGGCGGTTCCGACACGTTCGCCCGCCCGATCGCGGCCCGTCTCGCCGAGCGCTTCGGCCGGCCGATGCCGATCGACAACCGGAGCGGCGCCGGCGGCACGATCGGCACGGTCGTCGCCGCCCGATCGCCGGCCGACGGCTACACCTTGCTGCTCGCCGACACCGGGCTGGTGTACGCACCGGTCGTCTATCCGAGCGCCGACTACGACTTCGTGCGCGACTTCGCGCCGATCAGCGCGCTGGCCCGCGCGCCCTACGTGCTGGCGATCAATGCGAAACGACTGGACGTGCCGACGCTCGAGGCGTTCCTCGAGGCGGCGAGGAAGGCGCCGGGCGGCATCGACATGGGCTCGACCGGGCTCGGCAGCATCACCCATCTCGCCATCACCCTGCTCGAGAAGCGCGCCGGCGTCCGGCTGAACCACGTGCCCTATCGCGGCGGCGCGCCGATGCTGCAGGACCTGCTGTCGGGCCAGATCGGCGCCGCCTTCGTCCTCGCCAGCACGGTGGCGGGCCATATCGAGGCCGGACGCCTGCGCGGCCTCGCCATAGCCAACCGCCGCCGCGAGCCCATGCTGCCCGACGTGCCGACGACGGCGGAAGCGGGCCTGCCAGATTTCCGCGTCACCATCTGGTTCGGGGTGTTCGCGCCGCGCCAGACGCCGGCGGCGATTCTCGACCGCTTGCACGAGGGCGTGCAAGCCGCGCTGGTCGATCCCGAGATCCAGCGCCTGTGGCGCGAACAGGCGGCGAGGGTCGAGCCCGAGCCGCGCGCCGCCTTCGTCGACTTCGTGCAGCGTGAGAGCCGGCGCTGGACCGAGATGGCCCGTGCCGCCAACGTGAAGCTGGAATAGCCGTCAGGTCGCGCCACCGCCGTTCACCTGGATCATCTGGCCGTTGATGTAGCCGCCCGAGTCGGAGACCAGCAGCCGCGCCGCGGCGGCGACCTCGACCGGCGTGCCCATGCGGCCGAGCGGCACCCGCGCCAGCGCCTCGGCGCGCGATTGCACCGAGGCGTTGTGCTCCTGCGCGTCGGGCGCGATCGGGCCGGGCGAGATGATGTTGGTGGTGACGCCGCGCGGGCCGAACTCCATGGCGAGCGCCTTGGTCAGGCCCCAGGCGCCGTGCTTGGCGACCGAGACAGGCACGCGGCCGGCATGGCCGTGGATGGCGTTCATGCCGGCGAAGTTGACGATGCGACCCCAACCCTTCTTCACCATGCCGGGCAGGCAGGCACGGCTCAGCCACACCGCGGCGTCGAGATCGACCGCGAGCACGCGCCGCCATTCGGCCTCGCTCGTGTCGAGGAACGGCTTGTTCGGTCGCAACGCGGCGTTGTTCAGGAGCGCATCCACGGCGCCGAAGCGGGCGATCGCCTCGTCGGCGATGCGCCGACACTCCTCCGGCTCGCCGACATCGCCCATGACGACGATCGCCTGCACGCCGAACTTCTCCGCCTCGCGGGCGACGGCCTCGCAGGCGGCCCGGTCGCTCGAGCCGTTGATGGCGACGTCGAAGCCGTCCTCGGCGAGGCCGAGCGCGCAGGCGCGGCCGATGTTCTTGCCGGCGCCGGTGACCAGAGCCACTCGTCTTGTCGTCGTCATCCCGGTCGTCTCCTCTCGCGAAAGGGCGCGAGATTAGCGCCCTCGCCACGCATCAGATAGGGTGGGCAACATGCTCCATCCCCCGCGTCGCGCGATCCTCGGCGGCTTCCTGACGACCGTCGCCGCCACGCGCCTGTCGGCTGCAGAATGGCCCGAACGCCCCGTCGTCTGGGTCCTGCCGTTTCCCCCGGGCGGACCGACCGACGCATTCGCCCGACCGCTCGGCGCGCAGCTCGCCAGCCAACTCGGCCGGCCGATGATCATGGACAGCCGCAGCGGGGCGGGCGGCACGCTTGCCGCGGCGGCGGTCGCGCGGGCGGCGCCGGACGGCTACACGCTGCTCGTCGGATACACCGGCCATACCTATGCGCCCGCGATCTACCCCAAGGCCGGCTTCGACTTTGCCCGCGACTTCGAACCGGTCAGCGCCTTCGGCCGCGTCGCCCAGGTGCTGGTCGCCAATCCGGCGCGTTTCGACGGGGCGACGCTGGCCACGTTCCTCGAGCGGGCGCGCGCCAGGCCGGGCGCGATCGACATCGCCTCGGCCGGCCTGGGGACGGTGCCGCATCTCGCCGTCGAGCTCCTGCAGGCGCGCGCCGGCATCAAGCTCAGCCATGTGCCGTATCGCGGCAGCGCGCCGGCCATGCAGGATCTCCTGGCCGGCACCGTCGACGCGCTGTTCGCGCCGATCAGCGGAGTCGTGAGCCAGGTGAGGGCGGGCAGGTTGCGGGCGCTGGCGATCGCCGCTCGACGGCGCGATCCGCAGCTGCCCGATACGCCGACCTTTCACGAATCGGGTTTGGCCGACTTCCGCGTCAGCTCGTGGTACGGCCTCTTCGCGCCGAAGCGCACGCCGGCACCGGTGCTCGACCGTCTGCACGGTGCGCTGCAGACGGCCCTCGCACGCGACGATATCAGGCAGATGTGGGCGGCCCAGGGCGCGCGCGTCGAGCTGGAAAGCCGGGTCGATTTCGCGCGCTTCATCGGGCTGGAAGTCGAGCGCTGGAACCGCATCGCCCGCGCCGCCAACGTCCAGCTCGAATAGTCAGGCGACGCCGCGCCTCATACGACGCCCGACTGGCGCAACGCCCTGATCTTCTTCGCCGACAGGCCGAGCCCCTTCAGCACCTTGTCGGTGTGCTGGCCGAGTTCGGGCGTCGGCTTGAGCTTCCTGGGCTGCGGCGCGGCCGACAGGTTGATCGGCTGGCCAACCACCTTGATGGCGCCGAGCCTGGGATGCTCGATCGGGCGGGCGATGCCGAGATGGCGGACCTGCGGCTCGGCGAAGGTCTTGTCGATGGTGTTGATCGGGCCGCACGGCACGCCCGCCTTGTTGAGCGCCGCGATCCAGTGCGCCGACGAGTTCGTCTTCGTGACCTCGCCGATGCGCTCGTTCAGCGCCTTGCGGTTCTGCGAGCGCAGCGCGGGCGTCGCATGCTCGGGATGGTCGATCAGCGCCTGCGCGCCCAGCGCCAGCGCCGCGCGCTTCCACATCTTGTCGCCGGCGGCGGCGATGTTGATGTAGCCGTCGCCGGTCGGGAACACGCCGGTCGGGATCGAGGTCGGATGGTCGTTGCCGGCCTGCCCCGCGACCTCGCCCTTCATCAGCCAGCGCGAGGCCTGGAAGTCGAGCATGAAGATCTGCGCCTCGATCAGCGAGGTATGCACCCACTGGCCCTTGCCGGTGCGCTCCCGATGATAGAGCGCCAGGATGATCGCCTGGGCGAGCAGCAGGCCCGAGGTGAGGTCGGCGATCGGGATGCCGACCCGCATCGGCCCGCGGCCGGGCTCGCCGGTGATCGACATCAGTCCACCCATGCCCTGGGCGATCTGGTCGACGCCGGGGCGCGCCGCGTCGGGCCCGCTCTGGCCGAAGCCCGCGATCGAGCCGTAGACGATCCGGGGGTTCACCTTCCTGACCGACTTGTAGTCGACCTTGAGGCGGTACTTCACGTCCGAGCGGTAGTTCTCCACGATGACGTCGGCCTTCTTCGCGAGCTTCATGAAGATCGCGTGGCCTTCCTTGCTCTTGAGGTTGAGCGTCATCGCCTGCTTGTTGCGGTGCAGGTTCTGGAAGTCGAAGCCATGGCGCGCGCCGCCCATCGAGTCCGCCTTGGCGCCGGAATCCGCGGGCGCCGGCGGCGGCTCGATCTTGATGACCTGCGCCCCCCAGTCGGCGAGCTGGCGCACCGCCGTCGGACCGGCGCGGTGTGCCGTGAGATCGAGCACCTTGATGTGCGAAAGCGGCAGCTTGGCCATGGCGGTCACCGTCCCTTGAACGCCGGCTTGCGCTTCTCCATGAAGGCGCGGCGTCCTTCCTTGTAGTCGTCGCTGTCGAAGCAGGCCTTGACCATGGCCTCGAGCCTGGCGTGGTCCTGCCGCGATTCGGGCTTGGCGATCTCGCGCGCCGCGGCCTTGGCGAGCGCGATGGTGAGCGGCGCGTTCTGGGCGATGGCGTCGGTCGTCTGGACGACCAGCGCGTCGAGCTCGCCGTCAGCCGCCACGCCGTTCACCAGCCCCATCTCGTAGGCCTCCTTCGAGGAGTACTGCCGGGCGGTGAACAGGAACTCCATGGCCCGCGGCAGGCCGACGATGCGCGACAGCCGCTCGATGCGCAGGAAGCCGTAGCCCAGCCCGAGCCTGGCGGCCGGCACGCCGAAGCGCGCGCCCTCGTTGCAGAAGCGCATGTCGCAGCAGGCCGCGAGGTTCATGCCGCCGCCGATGCAGTAGCCGGTGATCCGCGCGATGGTCGGCTTGGGGAAATCGTAGAGCGCTTCGTAGCCGCGCCTGGAAATCTCGTCGTAGCGCTCCTGCGCCTCGGCGTTGGCGCGCTCGCTCTCGAACTTCGAGATGTCGGCGCCCGAGACGAAGGCCTTGCCGCCGGCACCGCTGACCACGACGCACCTGATGCCGGCATCCCTGGCGAAATCCTCGAGGATGCCGACGAAGCCGTCCCACATGTCGAGCGACACCGCGTTGAGCTTGGCCGGGTTGTTGAACACGACGTGGCCGACCGCGCCCTCGCGCCGGCCGAAGATCTTCTGTTCCTGCATATTGCCGCTCCTCTGACGGGCGGCGAATATAGCCTGCCGCCCGCCGTTTGAATAAGGTGCCGGCGGGAGGAAGGCGTGGCCACGGTCGGGCTCGGGGCGCCGTTTGCGGCGCCTTCGCCGGACGGCGCCTACTCGAAGTTGGCGATTTCCTCGACGGTGATGGGCTTGGCCAGCAGGTCGAGCGAGCCCAGCAGCTTGAGCGTCTTGTCCCAGCCGTCGCGGGTCTGCACGCCGATCGGCGGATGGCCGAGTTGCTGGGCCACCGTCACCATGCCGCGCACGACGTAATTGGGGGCGAGCCGCGGGAACATGCGGGAGAAGTGCAGCGAGGCGTCGGACGGGCGGTCCTTGACGATCGAGTAGCCCTCCTGCACCGCGTCGACGATCTTGAGCGCGATCTCGCGCTTCCTGGGATCCTTGAACGCCTCCTCGTTGACGATCAGGTTCAGGCTGTAGGTGCGCACGCCGAAGTCGGAGAGGCGCAGCACCAGCAGGCGGCGACCTTCCGACAGCAGCTCGGCCGGAGTCATCTCCTCGTAGTCGACCAGCGCGTCGACCTTCTTTTCGAGAAGATCGAACGGATCCCACTTCACCTCGACCCGCTTGACCTGGCCGAGGTCGAGCCGGTTGATGGCGAACATGGCGCGCACCTCGTCGTTGGTGATGCTGCCCGGCACCACGCCCAGCGTCTTGCCGTAGAGGTCGCGCGGATGGGCGATGCGATCCTCGGCGCGGCTGAAGATCGCGCTCGGCGTCTCGCGGTAGTAGACGGCGAGGCTCTTGATCGGCAGGCCCCGGGCGCGCCCCATCGCCGTCGCCATGCCGCTCGACGAGCCGATCCAGAACGGATCGCCCTTGCCGATCGCCTCGGCCGACATCAGCGCGCCCTGCACCTCCTTGAAGGTGACGTCGAGGCCGCGCCGCTCGAAGGCGCCGAGCTGGCGCGCGAGGAAGAAGCCGGCGAAGGTCGGCAGCGGTTTCCAGTCGAGCAGTATCTCGACCTTGTCCGGCGCCTGGGCCATTGTGGCGCCGGGCGAGAATGCCACCAGGAAGACAGCGAGCAGCCGCGTGAAACCGAGACGGGTCATTGGCGCGATCATAGCGGCAGTCGTGATGAATTGCGCGACGATCGTGTGCACGGCTTACGCACAAACCCTCGAGGCCGACATGCGGCGCGCCGCCGGGGCCTACGAGCGCAAGGATTTCGACACCGCGGTCGAGATCTGGCGGCGCTGGGCCGCCGCCGGCAACGCCGAGGCGCAGACCCTGCTGGGCGCGATGTACTGGAGCGGCGAGGGCGTGCCGAGAAACCACACCGAGGCTGCGAGATTGTACCTGAGCGCCGCCGAGCAGGGCTATGCACGGGCGCAGAACAACATCGGCTTCATGCTGGGCTTCGGCGAGGGCATCCCGCCGCGCGACGACGTGCAGGCCTACAAGTGGCTGAGCCTCGCCATCGCGCGTTACACCTCGAAGAACGCCGACCGTCTCGACCAGGCGATCCGCGACCGCGCCGCGCTGCGCGCCCGCATGAGCGCGGCCCAGCTCGCCGAGGCCGAGCGCCTGATCCGCGAGTGGCGGCCGAAGCCGGAGAAGTAGTCACCTCCTTGTCACACCGCGCGGCGCGCGCGGGGTCCTAGACATCGTCGGATGAACATGGCGCCGTGGGCCGTCGTGGCGGCCGCGCTCTGCATCGCCGCGTCGCCCGCCGCGGCCGTCACGCCGCTCCGCGCCGAGGCCGCGCTCGAGCGCGTGCTCGGCGCCGATCCCGCGACGGCGCGCGAGCACCTGCCCTTCACGCGCCGCTCCAACGCCTCGGGCCGGATCGCCGGCTCGCTCGCCGAGTCGATGGCCGCGGCGGGCGTGCCGCGCGCCGCCCTGGTCGAGCCGCTGCGCGCGCTCACCGCGACGCTCGACGTCGCGCGCGACACCGCGGACGGCGACCGCTTCTGGGTGCGCCACGAGCGCGCCTTCACGCTCGACGGACAGCCGACCGGCATCGGCCGCGTGCTCTGGCTCGAGGTGGCGAGCGCGCGCAAGGGCCGGGTGGCGATCCATCGCTTCCGCGCCTCGGGCGCGGCGCGCGAGGCGTTCTGGCTGGCCTCGGGCGAGGGCACCGAGGCGACCGCCATCCGCCTGCCGCTCGACACGATCAGCGTCTCGTCGGGCTTCGGCATGCGCGCCGATCCCTTCGACCAGCCATCGGGCAGCGCGCTCGCCATGGGGCCGGCGCCACGGCCCGCCGCCTCGCCGGCGCCAGGCAACGTCAACATGGCGACGCCGCTCGGCATCTCGCTCGGCCTGTCGCCGGGCGGCGCCACGACGCGCCCGACGACACGCTCGGTGCTGCGGCGCGGCGCGCTCAGCCTGCATGCCGGCGTCGACTTCGTCGCCGATCCCGGCACGCCGGTCCATGCCGCGGCCGACGGCGTGGTGCTGGGCGCGCACTACAAGGGCGCCTACGGCAACTGGATCGAGATCGTGCACGGCGCGGGGCTGGCGACGGTCTACGGCCACCTCTCGGCCTACGCGCCCGGCACGGTGGCGGGTGCCGCGGTCGAGCGCGGCCAGGTCATCGGCTATGTCGGCAACACCGGCCGCTCGACCGGCGCGCACCTGCATTTCGAGCTGGTGGTCGACGGCCGGCCGGTCGATCCGATGAAGCACGGCGGGCTCGGGCGCACCCGCCTCTCCGGCGCCGACCTCGCGCGCTTCGAGAAGGCGGTCGAGGCCGACCTCGCGGAAGCGGCGCGCGAGGGGAAGCCGAGGTGACGTGGTGCGGAGTGCAGTCGCGGAAATCGCGGAAATCGCGGAAATCTACCGCGATAACTCCGGATTGACCTGCCACCGCAAAGGCGGCCGTCCTTTATTGCCGTCGCGCTCGGGCATCGGCACCCGGCGCAGCACGCCCGCCTTCTCGAGGCGGACGATGATGTCGTCCGTCCGCTCGGCGTTGACTCTTTCGCTCAGCGCTTCGCGCCTGATGGCCTCGCGCGACACGTCGTCGGACGCCTGGCGCTTCAACCAGAGCGCCGCGCGGCGCGCCAGCCGGTCGCGCTCGCTGGCGATGCCGTCGAACGCGGCGCGCGCGTTCGGCAGCAGGTGGTCCATCCACAAGGCCCACGCCGCCTCGAGATGGGGCGTGTCGATGACGGTCGGCGGCGCGGTCGAGCCGCCTTCCGCCCATTCCATGACGCTGCGCAGGCCGGCGAGGCGGGCGAGCGTGTTGGCGCCCTTGCCGATCCACGCCGCCTCGACACCGTCGGCCGCGCGCATGGACAGGCGGAAGTCGGGCAGCAGCGATTCGAAGAGCGCGCGCGCCTCCGGCGAGAAGGCGAGCAGGCCGGGCGGCAAATGGAGCAGGCGGCGCAGCGCGCGGGAGATGGTGTCCTCGTCCGGCACCGCATCGAGGCCGCCGCCGATCGCCGGCTCGGGCCAGGCATAGAGGAAGCACGCGGCGAGGTCCTCGCCGCCGTCCTCGTCGAGCAGCGCCGGCAGCCGCTCGGGCCGCAGGCCGCCCAGGATGCCGAGGCCGAAGCCCGCGATCTCCATCGGCAGCGGCCCGGGAAAATGCCGCAGGGTCGCGTCGTGGCCGCTCCAGGCGGCCCGCCAGGCGTCGCGCAGCGCGGCGTCGCCGGCGGCCGAGCCGAGCCACTCCACGAGGTCGTCGCGCCACAGCGTCAGGCCGCGCGGACTCGCCGCGTTGAGGGCGGCGGCGCGCCGCATGTCGAGATCGCCCAGCACGAACAGGACCGGGTCGCCGTCCTCTTCCTTCGCCTTCGCCGCCTCGTCGGCCTTCGGCCGCACGGTGTCGACCAGCCGCAGCGCCGCCGTCATGGCGGCCGACTTGCCGCTCGACGGGCCGCCGACCAGCGCCTGCCAGAGCAGCAGCGGCTCGGCCCACTGCGTGGTGATGTCGACCTGGAGGTTCCGTCCGACCATCGCCGAGGCGGCGGCGAGGGCGGCATGGGCGGCGAAGTCCAACGGCACCCAGGCGCGCGCCACCGCCCTGGCCCAGGCGCGCCACGCGGGCGGCAGGAAATCGAGCGGGAAGGGCGCCGGCGTCGGCCGGCCGCCCTCGAGCAGGCGGCGGTCGAGCGGGGCGAAGGGCGCGATGCCCAGGAGCTTGGCGTGCTGTTCGGCGAGGGGCATGAGGCCCTCCCTGTGATGGTTGGGAAGGCCGATGTAGGATGAAACGAATGAAGTGTCAATGTTTTGTACAGTCATAATTTGTCGACTGGCGCGAATTCACCCGCTACGCTCGGCGTCCTCAAGACCGCCAAGCCGGCGAAGTGGACGACGTCATTGGTTGCCTGCGGGCCTTCCGCTTCAGGACGGAGGAGTCGTGATCGGCGGCGGCAACCGCTCGGTCCTGTCGCGAAAATTCGACGCCTTCCTCGCCGTGAGGGGATGGAAGGAGACGCAGTTCCATACCTCGATCAAGGTCGATCGGTCGACGCGGGAGACCTGCCAAAGCGAAGAGTCGCCCGGCCGACCGACCTCGGCCATTCTGCTTCGGGAACCCGAACCGCATCTCTCGCAAGGCGGCCGCATTGCTCTCGTCTCCGGTCTGGCAGATCCTTCGCCGCACGGGCGCCACCGTTGCCGGCGTCCTCGCGGCCGTCGCCGCCGGCGTCGGCGTGTGGTTCCGTATCACCTTCGTCGATCTCGGCCGGCAGCTCCGCTGGTCCTACCTGCCGCCGCTGATGGTCTACCTGGCGGCCGGCATCTCCAGCCTGACGGCGATCGTCGGCACCTTCTTCGTGAAGGATTATCTCGGCCTGTCGGCCGCCTTCCTGGCCGGGCTCGCCTTCTGGGCCGGCATCCCGTGGGCGCTCAAGATGCCGCTCGGTCATCTGGTCGACCTGATGTGGCGCTGGAAGGCGCTGCTGGTCTGGCTCGGCGCCGGGCTGATCGCCGCCAGCGTCGTCATCATGTACGCCCTGATCGCCCACACCGGAACGATGACCGCGATCTTGCCGGCGGGGGCCTGGTACGTGCTCGCCGTCCTGCTGGCGCCCGTCGGCTACGTCGTCCAGGACGTGGTGGCGGACGCCATGACGGTCGAGGCGGTGCCCCGGTTCGACGCGGACGGAAGGCCGTTCGCCGAACCCGAGATCAAGGCCATGCACACCACCATGCAGACGCTCGGCCGCTTCGCCATCATCGGCGGGACGGTCGCCGTGTCGGCGGTCAACGTCGTGATGTTCGAGGGCGTCGAGGCGCTCGGGGAGGCCGAGAAGGCCGCCATCTATGCCGACATCTACCTGCTGGCGCTGTTCATCCCCGCCGTCTCCGTCGCCGGCGTGACCTTGGGATCGCTGACGCTGCGCCGGCGCGCCAGACGGCTGCGCGCAAGCGGCGTCGCGGAGGCGGAGATCGAGGCGGCCGTCCTCGCCCCGTCGGAAAAGGTCAGGCCCAACTGGCTGATCCTCGGCGGCAGCGCCGCCTTCGTCGTCTTCAGCGTGGCGACCGGCGTCGCCGAGGTCCCTCATGCGCAGGAGATCATCTTCGCCGGCTCGCTCGCGATCGTCGTGTTCCTGATCCGGCGCCTCCTGTTCGAGCTCGCGCCCGACCTGCGCGGCCCGCTGATCGGCACCGCCATCGTCATCTTCGTGTTCCGCGCGATGCCGCAGCCGGGGCCCGGCGCCACCTGGTTCCAGATCGACGCCCTCGGCTTCGACCAGCAGTTCCTCTCGGTGCTGTCGCTGATCACCTCGGTGCTGACGCTCGCCGGCCTGGTCGTGCTGCGGCCGCTGATGGCGAGCCGCTCGATCGCCCATATCGTCGCGCTGCTGACCATCGCCTTCGGCGTGCTGTCGTTGCCCAACATCGGCCTGTACTACGGCGTGCAGCACTGGACGGCGGCGTGGACCGGCGGCGTCGTCGATGCGCGCTTCATCGCCATCATCGACACGGCGCTGGAATCGCCGCTCGGCCAGGTGGCGATGATCCCGCTGCTGGCCTGGATCGCGCGCAACGCGCCGGTCAACCTCAAGGCGACCTTCTTCGCGGTGATGGCGTCGTTCACCAATCTCGCCCTCTCGGCCAGCGCGCTGCTCACCCGGTACCTCAACGAGATCTTCGTCGTGACGCGGGAAGTCCGCGATCCCGCGACCGGCGCCATCGCGACCGCCGCCGACTACGGCGAGCTCGGCTGGCTCCTGATAACGGTCGCCCTCCTCGGCGTTGCGGTCCCGCTGGCGGCGATCCTGATAGTGCAGGCCAGCCGCCTGCGGACGGAGCAGTGATTCAGCCCGGCACCGACAGCCGGTAGAACGAAGCGGCGTTCCTCCAGAAGAAGCGCTCGCGGTCGGCCGGCGAGCGGTCGGCCAGCATGCGGTCGAGGGAACGGACCAGCGTGTCGTAGTCGATCCTGAGGCCGGCGACGGGAAAGTTGCTGGCGAACATGCAGCGCTCGATGCCGAAGATCGCGATCGCCTCGCGCACGATCCGCCGGTTCGACTCGTAGTCCCAGGCGCTGTCCTTGAGGCCGAACTCCGAGACCTTGACGTGGACGTTGGGCTGGCGCGCGACGGCTTCCATGCCGCGGCGCCAGGCGGCGAGGCCCGCCTCGCTGCGATCCCACGGAAAGCCGGTATGGTTGAGCACGATCGCGGTGCGCGGGAACTGGCGCGCCACCTCGGCCGCCTCCGCGAGATGCCACGAGGGCACGCGCAGATCCCACGACAGGCCGTGCTTCTCGAGCAGGGTGAAGCCCTGCAGCCACTTCTCGTCCTGCATGGTGCCCGGCGCGCCGGGGGTCATGGCATCGGGGCGAAGCGAGGTCACCGGCTTGGAGCGGATGCCGCGCACCAGCGGAAAGCGCGCCTGGGCGGCGATGATCTCCCCGGCATCGTCGGTGTGGAACCAGGCATGGGCGACGATGGCGCCGGGAAAGCCGCGGCGCGCGTTCACGCCGGTCAGCCATTCGGTCTCGGCGACCTGTTTGGCGCGGTCCATCTCGGCTTCGCAATGCACCGTCGCGAGCACGTTGTGGGCGCTCGCATCCCGCAGATAGTCGTCCGGCAGGTAGTCGCGCTTGAGCGCATCGTAGGCACCCAGGAAGAAATGCGGCTCGGGCGCGTCGGTGAGGAAGGGATAGCGATTGGCCTTCAGGTCCCACAGATGGTGGTGCGCGTCGATCAGCGTGACCGCGCCGGGCGCGTCGTTCCATCGGCCGCTGATGGTCTTCATGAGCGCCGACCTCGGCCCTTCGGCTTCCCGGGCGTTTCATGCCACCTTTCCGAGGAGGCAGGCCGCTCGCCGATATGGATGTGCACGCCGGCGTTGGCGAGAGAGTCTGCGATGCATCGGCTGAGCGTCGCGTCGGCTGTCGGCCGAGAGGAATAGCGCGCCGCGGCAGCCTCTCCGAAGCCGTGCAACCGAGGGGAGGAGCCCCGGGTACCGACGGGGCCCATTTCAGCGGCCATTGGTTCCGTCGAGAAGGGGCGCAGCCGGGTATTCAGCGCCGAGGCGAAGTAAGCCGAGCGAGTGAGACCCTGCTCGTTGGCGGCGCGATCGACGCGCTTCAGCAGAGCCTCGTCGATGGAGAGGGAAATCTTGATGCTCTTGCCCGGCACTTCCACCGGGATGAGGGCGCGACCGACTTCCTCGACCTCGGGGTCCGTCTCGATCTGGTCGAACTCCCGCGCCTCAGGGACGGGATGACCGTCCTCGACCAGGTCCCGCACGTAGTCGTTGGCGAACTCGATGGCGAAGCTCAAGGCCTCGGCGCGCGTCGCGCCGGCCGCATTGACGCCCGGCAAATCGGGAACGTGGGCGAAGAATTCGCCCCCGCTGTTCTGCTCGAGAATGGCGACGTAGTAGGCCGACATCGTGTTCTCCTGTCTTGCGATCGCGAGGGCAAAGCTCTCAGCGCAACTTGATCCTGGTCTGTCGCTCGATGCTCCTGAGCGTACCAAGTGGCAGATCCTTCTTGGGATGCGGGACCGTCGCCTTTCCGGCGATGGTCGGATGCTTGAAGTGGATGTGACTCCCTTTCTGGCCAACTTCGTACCAGCCGGCCGCCATTAGCTTGGCGATCCCGGACTTGCTGTCCATACAAGATCCCTCTCCCAAGGTGCCCATATGACTAAAAGTATGGAGAAAAGCAATCCATAACCTCCAGATGGAGGTAGATTTTACCCCTTGGTGTCCCGCGTGCCACTCCCGAACCGCCGGCTCGTCGAGCCAGGCCCGCGCCGATCGCGCGTCGGTGAAGAGGCGCATGGGGCGGCGGGCGGCGGCCAGCATGCCGAGCACGCGGGCGTACCGGGCGGTCTCGGAGGGAACGACGACGGCGAGCGGCCCCGGTTCGTGGACCGCATGCATGCCGCGCATGCGAATCCCGAGCGCCAGGATGTCGTCGAGACCCATCGCCGCCTCGCCGTGGCCGCCGTCGAACAGCTTGCGGTAGCCATCGGCCCCGGCGCCGGCGAGGTCGTCGAGGAACTTTTCCATCTCGCGGCGCTCGACGGCGCCGTCGGCGACCGCCGTCACCAGCCGTTCCTTCGAATCGATGGTCCAGCGAAGAGGCATCACGACCTCGTCCGATCGGCCGGCGTCGCGCCGGCGGCATCCCGGGCAAACGCCTCCTCGGGAGACAGCACGAGGCGATGGCGGCCGACGAGGGCGAACCAGGCGATGCCCAGCGCGAACCAGGCGCAGACGCCCAGCACGCCCGCCACGAACACCGGGTCGAGGAGCTGGAAGACGAGGGTGAGCGCGGCCAGCGCGATGGTGACGAGGGCGCCGGCGATGCCGAACGGCGAGCGGTAGGGCCGCTGCAGCTGCGGCAGGCGCCGGCGCAGCACGATGAAGCTCACCGCCTGCAGCAGGTAGGAGAGCATGGCGCCGGCCACCGCCATGTTGAGCAGCATGCCCTGGATGACGGCGCCGCCCCGTTCGGCGCCCAGGGCGAACCACAGCGCGAACATCAGCGCCAGCGCGACGGCCGCGCCGGCCAGCAGCGCGACGTGCGGCGTCCTGTGGCGCGGATGGGTGATCGACAGGAAGCGCGGGAAATAGCCGGCGCGCGACAGCGAGTAGATCTGCCGGCCCTGGGCGAACAGGATGGTGTGGAACGAGGCGATCAGCCCGACGCAGGCGACCAGCGCCAGCGCCCTGGCGAGAGGCTCGCCGAAGGTGGCGCGAAAGCCGTCGAGCAGCGGCTCGCCCGAGCCGCCGAGCGCGAAGGCGCCGGGCGCCACCGACGGATTGAGCCACAGGATCAGCCCGGCCGAGACGACCAGGGTGAGGAAGCCGGCGACGATGCCCTTCGGCATGTCGCGGCTCGGCTCGAGCGATTCCTCGGCGGCGAGCGGCAGCTGCTCGATGGCGAGGAACAGCCAAACCGCGAAGGGCATGGCGGCGAGCGCGCCGGTCAGGCCGAACGGCAGCAGCGGCCCGTCGCCGCCGGCCAGCGCGACCGGCTTGCCGTCCGGGCCGGCGCCGATGTCGAGGGCGAAGCGACGGAAGTCGGCGACCGGCAGCGCCGAGATCCAGAACACCGCGAGGCAGGCGAGCGCCGCGAGCGTGACGGCGACGGTGACCCTGAAGGAGAGCTCGACTCCCAGCACGTTCAGCGCCACGAACACGGCATAGCCCGCCACCCAGTAGGCCGGCAGCCAGGCGGGCGGCGTGCCCAGCACGGCGGCGAGATAGGTGGCGAGGAAGGAGACGACGACGGCCGGCGTCAGCACGTACTCGACGTTCTCGCACAGCCCGGTGACGAAGCCGCCCCACGGACCCAGGGAGGCGCGGGCGAAGGAATAGGCGCCGCCGGTGTGGGGCAGCGCGGCGCCCATCTCGGCGATGCTGAAGACCAGGCCGACATACATGATCGCGACCAGCAGGGCCGCGAGCGCGAAGCCGCCCCAGCCGCCCGCCAGCAGGCCGAGGTTCCAGCCCGAATAGTGGCCCGAGATCACCGCGCCGACGCCGAGCGCCCACAGCGAGGCGGCCCCGGCGTAGCGCCGCAAGCCGCGGCGGGCGAAATAGTCGGGCGGGACGGGCTGGTACATGCGGCGCTTCTTGTCCTCCCCTTGCCGGAATCCGGCAAGGGGACGAAAGTGCGGGCCATGTCCATCGAGCCGCAGGCCCTTCTGTTCGCCGACGACGGCGCGACGCCGAACAACCCGCGCCTGCCGCTGCTGCTCTATCGCGGCGCGGTGCCGACCGACGGCCTGCGCGATCCGGCGGCCGCGTTCGAGGCGGCGTTCGCGCGCCACGGCTGGGGCCACGGCTGGCGCAACGGCATCTTCGCCTTCGAGCATTTCCACTTGCGCGCGCACGAGGTGCTGGGCATCGCCCGCGGCACGGCGCGGGTCGCCTTTGGCGGCGCGCGCGGCGCGACGGTCGAGCTGGGGCCGGGCGACGTCGCCGTGCTGCCGGCCGGCGTCGGCCATCGCCGCATCGCCGCCAGCGCCGACCTGCTGGTGGTCGGCGCCTATCCGGCGAACGGCGGCGACGCCGCACACGCCACACCCTCTCCGGCGGCTGATCGGGTGGCGGACCGCGCGGCTGATCGCGCGGCGGCGATCGCCTCGGTCGCGCGCGTGCCGCTGCCCGAGCAGGATCCGGTGTATGGACGGGACGGGCCGCTGACCCGGTTGTGGCGCCAGCCGGAGGAACGATGATCGGGCGGCGGGGTTTGCTGGCGGGAGCGGGAGCGTCGCTGATGGCAACGGGTGCGAAGGCGCAGGACTGGACCAGGATCACGCCCGAGGAGGCGGGCTTCGCGCCGGACATGGAGAAGCGCCTCGACAGGCTGATCGCCGACAGGCGGGCGACGAACCTCCACGGCGTGGTGGTGGTGCGCAACGGCCAGCTGGTGCTCGAGCGCTACTTCACCGGCAACGACAACAGCCGCGGCCGCCCGCTCGGCCAGGTCAGGTTCGGGCCCGACACGCTGCACGATCTGCGCTCGGTATCGAAGAGCATCGTCGGCCTGCTCTATGGCGCGGCGCTCGCCAGGGGCAAGGTGCCGCCGCCCGAGACGAAGCTCGCCGAGCTGTTCCCGCAGTACGGCGAACTGTGGCAGGACAGCCAGCGCGCGCGCTGGACGGTGCATCACGTGCTCACCATGACGCTCGGCACGGAGTGGGACGAGCTTTCGATCCCCTACACCGATCCCAACAACAGCGAGATCGCGATGGACCGCGCCGCCGACCGCTTCCGCTACGTGCTCGACCGGCCGCTGGTGTTCCATCCCGGCAGCCGCTGGGTCTACAACGGCGGCTGCACCGCGATCCTCGGCAAGCTGATCGCCGACGGCACCAAACAGAGCCTGCATGCGTTCGCGCAGGAAGCGCTGTTCGGCCCGCTCGGCATCGAGCGCAGCGAGTGGTTGAAGGACGGCACGGGCCGCGAGTTCGCCGCGTCAGGGCTGAGGCTCACGCCGCGCGACCTCGCGAGGATCGGCCAGATGATGCTGGAGAAGGGCGAGGGCGTGGGCGGCGCGGCCGTCGTGCCCAACGACTGGATCCGGCGCGCGACGGCCGAGATCGCGGTGTGTGACGAGACGCGGCGCTATGGTTATCAATGGTACTCAGGCTATTTCGGCTTCCAGGTGCCGCAGAGCCCGCCGTGGCATCGCGCCAGGCTCGAACGCTTCTGGGGCGCCTACGGCAACGGCGGGCAGCGGCTGTGGCTGCTGCCGGGGATCGATCTCGTGATCGCGATCACCGCCGGCAACTACGACACGCCCGACCAGGGCATGCCGCCGCTGCGGGTGCTCAGGGAGGTGGTGTTGGGGAGTGTGGGATAATTTTAACCACCAACGTGCATCAACGAGTTCTCTAGCGTGAGCTCGGTATCAGAGAGCCTTGCTTAGGACATCTATTATCGCAACCAGCTTCGATCCAAGAAGATGCAGGAAGATGCAAGTTGCTAACGTGTAGAGGACTAGTGTGATGCAAAGCCAGCGCCGCCGTCTCTGCGCAAGCATCCGGTATGACAAGCCGAGCCTTTGGTTGTCGATTCGCCATTGATTGTATGAATACTCAAGTATCTCACTCGGCGATGCAATCTTGTGTATCAGTGCAGCGGCAAACAGTAACGCGAATAGTGCGACGGCTTCAATCAGGCTTGACCCGACGGATTGCAGCAGAGCAACACGGTCAAGGCGGTTGCATACTAGTCCCAACTTGCTATGCAGTTCGGGAGGCGCGTACTGGGCTAGAATTGTTTGAATTTCTCGACAGGATTGCTCAGGCCAACGAGCCAAGCTAAACAATAAGTCGACCACAAAAATTTGAGCAACGAGAAGGGTCAATCCCACTAGAGAGATCTGCAAGAAAGGTAACTGGGCAAGAGTACGAATCGCTGCCCAATCCAGGCCGAATGCTGGCCTTACAGTGACATCAGTTACTAGCGTGTCATTCCAGGCCGCCCTCATTTCTAGATCAGGCAAGTTCTGCAGAGTATTGGCATCACCTGATTCGAGAATCTTCAACGTGCGCTGCACCTTTGACTCGGTGAAACGCACCGGGGCATCGAACCTACACTTCGCGATTTGGACATCGCTCAGTCGGCAACGTTCAAAATGCGTATTGCGCAACTCACATTGATAGAAGACTACATTTTCGAGTTCGCCTCCCCCTCTGTAAGTTGGGTGCGCGACGCTACTGCCTACAAATTCGCAGTTTGCGAAGGTGCAGCCTGCAAACTCTACATTCCGCAGTTTTCCAAACTGAGCATCCTCAAAATGAAAATCCGTGAAGTGTATATCCGATAGATCATGCAGGCTGAGGTCTCGGCCGGACACTTCTTCGCCCGTGAGGGAAAGGAGGCGGTCGTCTGGGCCAAGCGACTGCCTTAGTCGGTTGAATGCCGCGCTCGATCTGTAGGCCCACAGACCTCCGCTTAGCGCATTGGCGATCTCAGCTCTTGAGAGACTGCTAGTGACTGTCCCTTGCTGGACCATTCTGTGGTCGAGCTCGGTAGCTAACTAGGCCGTGTAGCGATCGCGCAACTGGCGATAGACTACGTAGAGTTGATTGAATCGATGCCAGCGGAATAGTAGGTCGACGTAGCGCCGAGGGACTAGGTACTCCGTTGCGAAGTCTAGTGTACTGGCGATTATCACCTCTGGCTTGTCGAAGCGTCCCACGCCTGTGGAATCTCCATTCAGGAAACTGGCGCGATCGACGGATAACGAGTCAAACGGATACAACATTAGGAACGCTAGCAACTCGGCCGCGTGTTCGACTTTGACGCTATCGCTGTACTCTGGGCTATCGAAATCGATTATGGAGAAGGGCAGATAGATCAGCTCTTCGGTCAACGTCACAAGCTTCTCGGGCCTTCCAGTATCGGGGTGCCCCGA
Source organism: Enhydrobacter sp. (assembly GCA_025808875.1). NCBI lineage: Bacteria > Pseudomonadati > Pseudomonadota > Alphaproteobacteria > Hyphomicrobiales > Enhydrobacter > Enhydrobacter sp. Next base: position 1,026,498 of record CP075528.1, read on the forward strand.
TCCATTGCGAATCAGCTCGTCTCGCAAAATGACGTGAAATGCTTCCTTCATTACAAGGAAGCGGCGATGGCACCGATTTACGAGCTTCTTGCCATCTAATTTGACGCGGTCGTTTACCCAGATTTCAGCTCTCGTACCGAAGTTGAGAACCAAACTCCAAATTTCGGCAGGTTTATCTACCTGCGCCGAAGGGTTCGCGGCGTCTTGAGCGTCTACGTCTATGCCTTGAGTGAAATCCAACTGCTGAGTCTCGAACTCGCAGTTGGAATATGTTCGGAACAGTTTAAGCAGCGCCATCGGATCCCGCTGACGACACTCCATCACTCCCGGCGTCGCCATCTGAGTGATGGCTCGTTCGAACTCAACGAAGAACGCCATAATGGCGCGAACAGAGATCGCCAAGACGCCCTCCCCCCGGGGACTGACTGGCAGGACTTAGGAAGAAGGAGGCGTGCTGCCTAGCTACTCAAAGCGCAGCGGACGACCTTTGCTTTCAGCACGTAGCCGAAAGACGTTGGTGAGCGTTCGTACAACGCCGGCTGCAGTAGTATCTTCATCGACAGAAATCTTCATCTTGCAGTCGACAAGACCTTCAGTTGCGAGCCGATCCATGTGTGTCTGAAACGCACGGTAAAGCGACTCGCCTCGAGAGCGTGCTTCTCTTACGTCAGGCTTCAGTTCAGACATCCGTGGCTCCCCAGCAACGAGCGAAGGCGATTGCGCGAGGCGCATCACCTGATAAACGCTCGTGTATCGTAAACAGTTGCTGTTTGCAAGCTAGGAGGTTCAAGCAACCATCAGTAGAGCCCCCAACCAATGGTGAACTCCACGCCATTCTTTGCGAAAACCCTTTCAAATCATGTACTTAGGAGAAAACTTCCCCTATCCGAGGAGAGATACGGGTTATCCCCAGTAATGGCTATCATTTGCGGTTGGGTCGCTATCTGTGGGGGATGCAGACGTCACAGGGATGTCACCCTAGCGGCCAAAGTTCGCCGAACACGCCCCTCAGTTCGCATGATGACTGCGGAGGACGGCGACAGTCAATGGGAGCTGTCGAGTTCATTAACTCTCAAGCGTTCTCGATACCGGCTTTTGCGCTAGCTCATGACCATCCGCCGACTCAGATATGGACCTTGAGGCAGCTGCTCTCCCCATTGTGACTTCCAGCACAGACGCCCGCCGCCCGCGCCCTTACCGTCGCCGCAAAGAGTGCGGGAGAGGCGGGATGGTTTCCGGTCGGGCGTGGCACCTCAAGCGGATGGTCGAGAGCCGGGTCGCGGCCGAGGCGTCGCTGATCCAGACCGTGCCGGTGCGCGTCGGCGGCCAGGGCGGCGAGCCGTGCGACGTCGACGTCCATGTCTTCGCGCTGTCGCACTGCCGCCTGACGGGCACGGCCTACGCCTGGACGGCCGGCGGCCGGGAGTTCACCGCTCTCGATATCGGCCCGATCCGCTCGCCGACCGACGCGGTCTGCGCTGTGCGGGCCGAACAGGTCCGCCTGCGCAACCTCGCTTCGATGGGAGCCGGCGCGGCGTAGAAGGACTGGACAAGGGCCGTACGATGTTGTATGAACAACGTGTGCCACAACTGCAGGGGCATGCCTGCCATCGCCCTGGCAGGGGAATCAAGAGAACGAGCGAAAAGGAGACAGTGGATATCGACCTCGGGGAGTTCCCGCAGTTAGCGCTAGTGCGCTACCCCCTGAAGAACCTTACGAGGTCGCCCAGAGAAACTATCCTCTCGCGACCGGCGCACCTGCGTCCGCCGCCAGCGCCGCCTCGTGCCGTGCCGTCAGCATCAGATACACCGCCGGCACGACGAACAGCGTGAACAGCGTGCCGATGGCGATGCCGGTGGAGATCACCAGGCCCATGCTGAAGCGGCTGAGCGCGCCGGCGCCCTGCTCGACCGCCGCGCGGCGCGGGCGGCCGTGGCGCTGCAGCTCGTTGGCGACCTCGACGATCAGGATGCCGTGCTTGCTGATCAGGCCCAACAGGGTCACCAGCCCCGACCTGGGTATAGATGTTGAGGCTGGCGCCGGGCACGTTCATCGTCGAGAGCACAGTGAGGAAGATCGGCACGCCCGATCGTGTCGTCGCGCGGCAGCGTGCGGTTGGCGAGCGAGCGCCGCTCTTCCGGTGCCTCGGCCTGGTGTTGGGGAGCGTCGCATCAGTGTGACTTTCGGCACAGAGCGGCGTCGTGTGCCTCCCTATCCTCCGCCCCGTCGACGGTGGGAGAAGCCGGATGCCTCTTGCTCAGTTGCAACACCTCAAGCACGAAGTCGAAGCCCGGGCCGCGGCCAGGGCGGCGCTGATCCAGACCGTGCCGGTGCGGGTGGCGGGGAGCGACGGCGCGCCGTGCGATGTCGACGTCCATGTGTTCGCGCTGTCGCAGTGTCACAAGACGGACACGGCCTACGCCTGGATGCACGACGGCCGGTCGTTCACCGCGCTGGACATCGGCCCCATCCGCTCGCCGGGCGACGCGGTGTGCGCGGTGCTGGCCGAGCAGCGTCGATTGCACAATCTCCTGCTGATGGGCGTGGCCGCCTGACGCCGCGAAACCGGAGGCCTCGTGTCGCGTTTCTCCCGGAGGAGCTTGGGGCGGCAGGTCCCCATCCCAACGACAGGAGGTTGCGATGATGCGCTGGTTCGCCGTTCTTTCGATTCCCCTGGCCCTGGGTGTCGCCGCGTGCGGCGAGACGCCGGGCGAGCGTGCCCTGACGGGCGGCGCGATCGGCGCCGGCACCGGCGCCGTGGTCGGCTCGGCGACGGGCGCCGGCGCCCTGCCGGGCGCCGTGGTCGGCGGCCTGGGCGGCGCGGCCGTGGGCGCGGCGACGACGCCGCGGCGCTACTACTACTAGCGGCGCCTCCCCTCCCCAACTTCGTTGGGGAGGAATCGATTCGCCCTTATGCGGCTTGCTTCTTGCGGTTGGCCTGGATGACCGCCCACAGGCTGGCGGCGGTCACCGGCATGTCGACGTGCCTGACGCCGGTGTGCGCGTGGATCGCGTCGACGATGGCGTTGACCACGGCGGGCGGCGCGCCGATGGCGCCCGCTTCGCCGGCGCCCTTCACGCCGAGCGGGTTGGTGGTGCACAGGCTGTTGTGCATGTCGAACTTGACGGGCGGCACCACGTCGGCGCGCGGGAAGGCGTAGTCCATGAAGCTGCCGCTGAGCAGCTGTCCGGAGTCGTCGTCGTAGACCGTGCGCTCGGTCAGCGCCTGGCCGACGCCCTGGCCGACGCCGCCATGGACCTGGCCCTGCAGCAGCAGCGGATTGAGGGCGGTGCCGAAATCGTCCATCACCGTGTAGTTCAGGATGTCGATGGTGCCGGTGTCGGGATCGACCTCGAGCTCGCAGACATGGCAGCCGTTGGGAAAGGTGTCGGCGGTCGGCGTGCGGGTGAATTCCTCGTCGAGGCCGGGCGTCTCGCCGGCCGGCACGTGCTTCGGATCCTTCGCCGCCTTCGCCACCTCGAACAGGCTGACGGTGCGGTCGGTGCCGACGATGCGGAATGTGCCGTCCTTGTAGTCGATGTCGCCGGCGCTGGCCTCGAGCACGCTGGCGGCGACCAGCTTGCCCTTGGCGATGATCTTGTCGGCGACGCCCAGGGTGGCCGCACCGGTCACCGAAACCATGCGGCTGCCGCCGGTCATGCCCTGCGGCACGACGTCGGAATCGCCCTGCACGACGTGGATCCTGTCGGCGTCGATGTCGAGCCGCGCCGAGGCGACCTGGCGCAGCGCCGTCTCGTGGCCCTGGCCGTTGGTCTGGTTGCCGACGAAGAGGGTGAGCGTGTCGTCGTCGTTGAACTTCACGATCGCGCCCTCGGGCGAGCCGCCGCCGCACTTCTCGACATAGGTCGCGAGCCCGATGCCGCGCCACCTGCCGCGCTGCAGCGACTGCGCGCGGCGGGCCGGGAAGCCCGCCCAGTCCGCCTTGGCCATGCCGGCGCGCATCACGCCCTCGAAGTCGCCGGAGTCATAAGTGTCGCCGAGCGAGGTCTTCCACGGCATCTGGCTCTTCTTGACGAAGTTGCGGGCGCGGATCGCGTCGGGCGACTGGCCGGTCTCGCGGGCGATGTGATCGACGAAGCGCTCCACCAGATAGGCCGCCTCGGGACGGCCGGCGCCGCGATAGGCGTCGGTCGGCACGGTGTTGGTCATCACGCCCTTGACGTTCACGTAGACCGCGGGCGTCTGGTAGAGGCCGACCAGCATCGAGCTGCCGGCCATCGTCGGGATGAAGGCGCTGAAGTGGCTGAGATAGGCGCCGAGCGCGGCGTAGGTCGTGATGCGGCAGCCGAGGAAGCGGTTGTCCTTGTCGAGCGCCATCTCGGCGATCGAGACGTGGTCGCGGCCCTGGATGTCGGACTGGAAGGCCTCCTGGCGGTCGGGGATCCACTTCACCGTGCGCTTGAGCGTGCGGCTCGCCCACACCGCCATGGGATATTCGGGATGGACGAAGATCTTCATGCCGAAGCCGCCGCCGACGTCGCCGGTGCGCACGCGCAGCTTGTCCGAGCCGATCTTGAGGATCATGTCGGCGATGACCGGGCGGATCACATGCACGCCCTGGCAGCTCACCCACAGGGTCGAACGGTCGTTCCCGGCATCGTACTCGGCGATGGCGCCGCGCGGCTCCATCGAGTTCACCACCAGCCGCTGGTTGACGATCCGCAGCTCGACGGTGCGCGCCGCCCTGGCGAAGGCGGCGTCCGCGCCCGCCTTGTCGCCCATCTGCCAGTCGAAGACGATGTTGTCCTTGATGTGGTCGTGCACCAGCGGCGCGCCGGGCTGGGCCGATTCGAAGGTGCCGACGGTGTGCGGCCGCGCCGCGTAGTCGACCTCGATCAGCTCGGCGGCGTCCTTGGCCTGCTCCAGCGTTTCGGCGACGACCAGCGCCACCGGATCGCCGACATGGCGCACCCGGCCGTGCGCCAGCATCGGGCGCGGCGTGTCGGCACGCTGCGTGCCGTCGCGATTCTCGATCGGCACCAGGCAGGGCAGGTCGCCGAAGCCCGCCTTCTTCACGTCCTCGCCGGTCAGCACCAGCAGCACGCCGGGCGCCTTCCTCGCCGCCGCGGTGTCGATCGACTTGATGTCGGCATGGGCGTGCGGCGAGCGCAGCACATGGAGGCGCGCGGCCGGCGCGCTCAGCTTCGTGTCGTCGGTGTAGCGGCCGCCGCCCGTCAGCAGGCGGGAATCCTCGACGCGGATATGCGACTGACCGATGCCGAACTTCGCCATGAATACCTCCGTTTGGGGCGAGGTTAGCAAACCCCGCGAAACACACGACACATTGTTTTTCCCCCGGGAAATGGCCGGGAAACCGGCGGGGCCTATGCCGTTCCTCCCCGAACCCGAAGCAAGGACCCGCCATGACCCCCAAGGATTCCCACGGCCATCCACTGAGCGGCGCCTCCGCCGCCGCGCGCGACCACTACGAACGCGCGCTGGGCCTGTTCCGGCTCTACAGCGGCGACCCGGTGGCGGCGGCCGACATGGCCATCGCCGCCAGCCCCGGCTTCGCCATGGCGCACCTGCTCAAGGCCTGGCTGAACGCGCTGAGCTCGGAGGCTGGCGGCATGGACGCCGCGCGCGACTGCGTCGCGACGGCGGCGCCGCTGGCGCGCACGGCGCGCGAGAAGGGCCATCTCGCCGCCCTCGGGCACCTGGTCGAGGGACGCTGGCACGAGGCTGCGCGCGCGCTGCTGCGGGTCAGCGCCGACCATCCGCACGACCTGCTGGCCTTGCAGGCCGGCCATCAGCTCGACTTCTTCACCGGCAATTCGCGGCTGCTGCGCGATCGCGTCGCGCGCGCCCTGCCGGAATGGCACACCCAGATGCCGGGCTACCATGCGCTGCTCGCCATGCATGCCTTCGGTCTCGAGGAAATGGCCGACTACGCCCGCGCCGAAGCCGTCGGCAAGAGGGCGGTCGAGATGGAGCCGCGCGATTCGTGGGCGCAGCACGCCGTGGCGCACGTCCTGGAGATGCAGGGCCGCACCGGCGACGGCATCGCCTGGATGCGCGCCAACCCCGACGGCTGGAGCCGCGACAGCTTCTTCGCCGTCCACAATTGGTGGCACCTCGCGCTCTATCACCTCGACCGCGAGGAGATCGACGAGGTCATGAAGCTGTTCGACGGGCCGATCTACGGCGCGCGCTCGGCGGTGGTGATGGACCTGATCGACGCCTCGGCCATGCTGTGGCGCCTGCACCTGCGCGGCCTGCCGGTCGGCGACCGCTGGCACGGCGTCGCCGACAACTGGGTGCCGCACGCCTCGAGCGGGCACTATGCCTTCAACGACGCGCACGCCGTCATGGCCTTCATCGGCGCCGGCCGTCCCGGCCAGATCGAGGCGGTGCTCGACGCCCAGCAGCAGGCGATGAAGCAGGCCGGCGACAACGCGATGTTCACCCGCGACGTCGGCCGCCCGGTGACGCTGGCGCTGCTCGACTTCGCCCAGGGCGACTACGCCTCGACGATCCGGCGCCTGCAGCCGGTGATCCCGATGGCGGCGCGCTTCGGCGGCAGCCACGCCCAGCGCGACCTGCTCGACCTGACGATGCTCGAGGCGGCGCTGCGCCTGCCCGACCCGGGCCTCGCGCGTGCGATCACCGCCGAGCGCCGCATGGTCAAGCCCAACAGCCGCCACGCCCAGCTCTGCTTCGACCGCGCCCGCACGATGAGCGCCGCGGCCTAGCACGCCCCCCTTCGTCGGCGTGTGACGCCGACACTTCCCCCGACGACGGGGGAAGAGAGGGGGGTTGCGGGCGGAGGCGGCCTCGCGCCATAGGTGGTCGATGACCGACCTCGCCCGCTTCGTCGCCGGCATGCCCAAGGCCGAGCTGCACATCCACATCGAAGGCAGCCTCGAGCCCGAGATGATGGTCGCGCTGGCGGCGCGCAACGGCGTTCCGCTGCCCTATGCCGACGTCGAGGCGGTGCGCGCCGCCTATCGCTTCGGCAACCTGCAGGACTTCCTCGACCTCTATTACCAGGGCATGGGCGTGCTCAGGGTCGAGCAGGACTACTACGACCTCGCCATGGCCTATCTGCGCCGCGCCGCCGCGCAGAACGTGCGCCATTGCGAGATCTTCTTCGATCCGCAGGGCCACACCGGGCGTGGCGTCGCGTTGCAGACGGTGATGGACGGGCTGTGGCACGCGCTGAAGGACGGCGAGCGCGAGCTCGGCGTCGGCGCGGCGCTGATCCTCTGCTTCCTGCGCCATCTCGACGAGGCGGACGCCGAGCGCACGCTCGATGCGGCGCTGCCGTGGCGCGAGCGCTTCATCGGCGTCGGTCTCGATTCGTCGGAGAAAGGCAATCCGCCGTCCAAATTCGAGCGCGTCTTCGCCCGGGCGAAGGCGCTGGGCTTCAAGGCGGTGGCCCATGCCGGCGAGGAGGGGCCGGCGGAGTATGTCCGCCAGGCGCTCGACCTCCTGAAGGTCGATCGCATCGACCACGGCAACCATGCGCTGGAGGATCCGGCGCTGGTGGCGCGGCTGGTGCGCAAGGGGATGGCGCTCACGGTCTGCCCGCTGTCGAACCTCCGGCTGTGCGGCGTGCCCGACATGAAGGACCATCCGCTCCGGCACATGCTGCAATTGGGATTGAAGGCGACGGTGAACTCCGACGACCCGGCCTATTTCGGCGGCTACGTGAACGAGAACTACCTGGCGGCCGGCGAGGCGCTCGGCCTCGCGCGCGGCGACATCGTCACCCTGGCGCGCAACGGCTTCGAGGCGGCGTTCTGCGACGATGCGACGAAGCGGCGCCACCTTTCCGAGCTCGATGCCTACGACCGCCTATCTCGCGGCTGAGGGCTTCGAGGCGCAGCTCGCCGAGGAACTGCGGCGCGCCGGCGTCGAGTCCCGCGCGCGCCACGGCCGCCTGCTGATCGCCGACGGACCGCCGGTCGCCGCCGCCTGGGCCGCCAACGTCTGGCACGATTGTGTCGAACTGGCAGTGCCGTCGATCGGCGCGGCGGCCACGGCGCTGCGCGCGATCCAGCGCAATTGGGCGATGTACGCGCCGCTGCACCATCGCCGCGCCGCGCTGATCCAGGATCGCCTGCCGCACGTCTCGGCCCGGCCGATCGTCTTTCCCGCCGCCGCGCCCGCCGCGCCGCTCGGGTCGTGGACCCTGCTGGCCCCCGACCGGATGCTGGCCGCGGCGCGCTGCAGTTCTCCCTTCGCCAACGGCGTGGTCGCCTTCGTCGAGGACAAGGCGGGCCCGCCCAACCGCGCCTATCTCAAACTGTGGGAGGTGCTGGTGCGGCTGGGGCGCTGGCCGCGGCCGGGCGAGCGCTGCCTCGATCTCGGCGCCTCGCCCGGCGGCTGGACCTGGGGGCTGGCGACGCTCGGTGCGGAGGTGATCGCCGTCGACAAGGCGCCGCTCGTGCCCGAGGTCGCCACGATGGCGGGGGTGAGCTGGCGCGGCGAGAGCGCCTTCGCGCTGGCGCCGGAGAGCGTCGGTCCGGTCGACTGGCTGTTCTCCGACATCGTCTGCTATCCGGCGCGGCTGCTGCGCCTGGTCGAGCGTTGGCGCCAGTCCGGGCTGGTCGGGAACTTCGTCTGCACCCTCAAGTTCCAGGGCGAGACCGACCACGACACCGCCGCCGCCTTCGCCGCGATCGCAGGTGGGCGCGTCATGCACCTGCACCACAACAAGCACGAGCTTACTTTCGTCCGTGCAGGAACGACGGAATCCCGAGCAGGCTGACGAGCTGGGACTGTGTGATTCGCGAACGCGAGTCAGTCGCGGTCCACAGGCACCTTCGCTACCTCAAAAAACTCGTCCGCGACCTTGCAATGGGCGACACGTAAGGAAGAGTTCCCTCCTCGCCGATTTGGGTGTCGCTGTCGCGATCTTGGCCATCTAAACTGAAGCGATGCCGGGATTTTGGGGGCTGACATGGCAGGAGATGTGCTGTTGGCGATCGCGGTTCTCGTCGTGACGACGGGATGGGCACGAACGATCGCAACGGGCCACGCCGCCGCGGCGGGCTTTGCCGACGAGATCGTCCCTATCATTCATCATAAGCGGATGCCGACCTACAAGCTCGTCGCCGGCAATCCGGAGAACCTGTAGTCGGCCGGGGCGGCGCCGTGAGATTCCAGCGCACGACTCTGGCGGCGATCCTCGCCGCGAGCCTCGCGGCGGCGCCGGTCGCCGAGGCGCAGCAGTATTTCACCGGCATGCGGGCGGGCGACTGCGCCCGCATGGGCGGACGGATCAACGTCTATACCGGGCCGGTCGGCAGCGACATCGGCGAGTGCTACGTGCCGCCGCGAATGGGTGGCGGCGGTGGTGGTGGTGGCTCTTATTCCCCGGGCTACGCGGGAGGCGGTGGCAACGACGCCGCGGCGATCGCGCTCGGCGTGGCGGCGGGCATCATGCTGCTCGAGCTGCTCGTCAACATCGCCGACCAATGGGGCAGGGAGAGCGGCCCGCCGAGCGGCATCTCCGGATCTCCGAACACGCGCGGCCTCGCCCAGCCGCTGACGTTTCCGGCGAAGTCCTATCTCGATTCGCCGCAGTTCATCGACGAGTTGACCAAGGCGAAGGAACGCAACGCCCAGCGCGACACGGCGACCTCCGACGTGCAGGATTTCGTGCGGCGGCGCGGTCAGCGCAATGCGCTGAGCGGCACGCGCTGCAACGGCTATCCGGCGACGCGCGAGGGCGTCACGCAATGTCACCTCGCCGCCGCGACGGCGCTCGAGGGGCGGGCCGGGGCGTGTCGCGACGAGGCCTGCAAGAGCGCCAACCTGCACGGTGCGGCGGCAGCGCGATGCACGGTCGGCTTCGATCCGGCGCCCGACAACATGGACGTGTTCTCGCGCCAGTGCGCGCGCTCGCCCGGCGAGTACGCGCGCTTCAAGAAGCGCCTGGATGAGTACTTCCCCTGGGCGGACGACGTGAAGAGCGCCCGGCAGATCCGTCGCACACGTGAGGAGGTGCGCGGCTCGCTGTACGCCAACCCCAAGGAGCGCCGCGACGCGCTTCGCCGCGAGCCGCTGGGACGGGACGTCGAGGTCGAAATCCAGTGGCGCGACGCCCAGGGCAACGTGCTGCACCGCTATGACACGAAAGTCGATTCACGCTGCCTCGACGACGCGGCATCGGCCACCATCTGCGATCTCGCCTGGAAGGCGCGCGCCTCCAAAATCCGGGGCTGGAGGCCCGACACACCGTTCAACTGCGGCCGCGCCCGTGGCAACTGGGAGGGCGACATCGTCAACGGCTACTGCCGCTATCCGGGCTCCGACCGCCCGGCGTGGACGCCGCAGCCCTATGTCGCCGAGGATCTCAAGGTGCTCGGCACGACGGTCGACAATGCCCTGCGACTCGATCAGGAGGGACACGTGCAGGGTGCGTATCGCCAGGCGCTCTACGCCGAGCAGGTCCTCGGCACGATCATGATGCTGAGCACCACGATGTCGCCCCCGGAACGCGAGGCGGCGCTCGACAGCGGCCTTGCCCAGATCGATCGCCTGGTACGCGCCTTACGCTGAGGTCCAAGATGCGCCTTCTCCGATCGGTTTCGATGTCGACGGCTCCGCTGCTGACGGTTCTGCTGCTGGCGGCCTGCCAGCCGGAAGCCGCCCCGCCGGCGGCGGGCTCGGTGTCGCTCGCGGCGGCCGCGCCGCCCGCGGGTCGCCTGCCCAACGACGTCGCGCTGCGTCCGGCCCGAGGCACCTGGACCGCCGAATTCGCCGGCCGGCTGTTGCGGCTTTGGAATGTCGAGCAGGAGCGGACCAATTCCTTCGAGCATCGCTGGGACTGGATCGCCAATCCCGTGTTGCCCGACACCGCCTGGCAGCCCGATCTGGACTATCCCCCGCACCAGGAACTCTACCGACAGCCGCTGTCCGAGATCTGCCGCAAGCTCGACCGCGACGACGACGACTCTGTCTTCTGGAACTGCGATTCCAAGATGCTGGCACGCCTGGAGCACTCGCTCTATCGCTACACGCTCGGCGACCGGGCGGACGCCGCCTCGACCGCGCAATGGTTCCTCGCCGATTTCGGCCGCGTCGAGGCGTTCGCTTCCAGCGCCAAGGCCTGCAAGCAGGCGTTCGACTTCAACTGTGTTCGCGTGCTGCGCGATCTGCCACTGCTGTTCGCCATCGTCGGACGGCCGGCGGAGGCGCGGCGGGCGCTCGCCCTGCTCGACGTCTGGAACTCGAGAGGGCAGACGCAGCAGGACTACGATCAACGCCGCGCCGAGGCGATCAGCGCCGTGGTGGGCGGACTGTACGTCATGGGTCAGCTCGACGACCTTTTCGCCTTCGCCCGCCTCATGCCGTCCGAGCCGTTGGTGCGGGACGGCGTCGCGCGCGCGCTCAACGCCGGCATCGCCCGCTCGAACGATCTCGCGGGCAAGCGCGCCCTGCTCGCCGCCTTCGCCGCCGTGCGACGTTCCCTGGACGGCGGCTCGCTGGAGCAGGCGAGCCTGCAACTGGCCCTGGACTGCAATACCGCGCACGTGGCGCTGGACGGCGGCGACGAGGCGGCGGCGCGATCGGCATTCGCCGGACTGGTGTCGCGCTACGAGCGGATGGAGGCCGACGTCGTCGGCGAGGCGGGCTTCTGCCTGTGGCGGCTGGCGCCCCGGGTGCAGGCGCAGGCCGAACAGGGTCGCATCGTCGCCGCCATGGAGGCCAGGCGCGAGACCAATGCCAAGGCCGTCGAAGCGGCGGTCGCCGGCAACTTCGAGCGGGTGCGGCAGGCCGATATCGAGAATTCGCAGAAACTGCTCGGGCCACTGACGATGCACCACCATCAGGACCAGGTGACGCGGGCCTATGTCGGCATGCCGTTGCGCTACGCGCTCGATCCCCGACCGATCGGCCCCCTGCTCGTTCGGCCGGAGGCGTTCGAGGAGCACCTGGTCGGCGCGCTCGAGCTCACCAAGGAAGTGCCGAAGGATCGCACGCAGTATTACGGGCTGCTCGCCGTGCTGGCCCTGGAACGGCACATCTATTTCGGCGACTAGGCCCGCACCGCGCGTCAGCGGGACGTCAAGTTTCGTTCCGGACAAAGCGGCGTGATCGGCCGGGGCGGCAAGAAGAGGGCCGCGCGCTTGGTCGGCGGCAAGAGAGCGGGCAGCGCGGCGCACGCCTTGTCGACAAGGGCCTGCGTCGACACGACGTAGGGCCACAGCATGCCGCTCGTCTCGCCATCCCATGTCGCTATGAATTGGCCTCGCGGTCCGATCGCCAGCCCGGCGTAGTCCTGTGCGAAGCCCGGCAAGACATCGATCAGGCTGCCGCTCTCGATGTCCCAGACGCGCAGTCTGGCGTCGGTCGCCGAGGTGACGAGTCGGCGCCCGTCGGGCATGAACACAGCCCGCGCCACCCACTTTTCGTGGCGCAGTCCCCGTAGCAGCCGGGCCGAGTCGGCGTGCCACAGTTGCACCGGCTCGTCGTAGCCGTAGTGGTGCTGAACGGTCACGACGATCCCGCCGTCCGGCGAAAACGATGCGCCCGTCACAGGCGCCGAATGCTTCAGGACCGCAAGCGGCGCTCCCGTCGCGGCATCCCACAGGCGCGCCGTGCGGTCGTCGGCCGACGTCAACAGACGCTTGCCGTCGGGCGAGAACGACAGGCTCGAGATTTCGACTCGCATCTCGCCGTCGTTCTCGTCGCTGTCGTTGGGTGCCTTGTCATGGCCCCGGATACTGGCCAGTACGCGCCCGCTCGATGAGTCCCGCAGGATGATCAGCCCGTCGGAGGAGCGGCTCGCCAGCTTCGATCCATCGGGCGAAAACGCGAGCCCGGTGATGCCTTCCCGATGCCCCTCCACGATTAGCCGAGTCTTGCCGGTTTCGGCGTCCCACAGTCCGACCGCCTCCACAGCCGGTTCTCCCTTCGCGGCGCCGGCGATGGTGCGGCCATCGGGCGAAAAAACGCCCTGGCCGTTGTACCCGGCCAGCACTCCGGCAGGGCGGCGGTCGGCCACGTTCCACAACCTGCCCCGACCGAAGCCCGCCCGGGTGAGCAGGAGCCGGCCGTCGGGCGAGAACACCGGCGGCCAGTACTCATCGTGGCCGATGCCCAGCTCCCCCTCGACGATCCAATCGGGGAGGCTTGCGATCGACACCTTCTGCTCCGGCGAGACCGCCGCGGCCCGTGTTCCGTCCGGCGCGTAGGCGACGGTGCGGATGGGCGTCGCCTCGTCGCCGAACGCAGTCGCGCGTTCGGCCGGAGTCTGGCGCCAGATGCGGGCCGTGCCGTCCCGAGACGACGTGATCACGCGCCGTGCCTCGGGGACGAACGCGATCCAGGATACGTCGAGTTCATGGCCGCCCAGCGTGGCGAGCGACGTTCCCCGACGATCCCACAGGCGCGCGGTACGATCGGCCGACGCCGTGCCGATCATCGTGCCGTCGGGCGAGAAGGCGACGCTCTGCACGCTGCCGTCGTGACCTTCGAGTACGGTCGTTTCATCGCCCTCCAGATCCCAGAGCCGTGCCGTGCCGTCCTGCGAGGCGGCGACGACGTGTCGTCCGTCCGGAGAGAAGGCGGCCGAGAACACGGCCGACTCGTGGCCTTCCAGAACCCGGAGCTGCCGGCCCGTTTCGGCCTCCCATACTCGCGCGGTACGGTCGAAGCCCGTCGTCAACACGTGCTTGCCGTCCGGCGACAGGGCGAGCGACGTGATCAGGACGAAGTGGGGTCCATCGCCCTGTTCGTGCCCTTTCATGAGCGCGCGCTCGGCGCCGTCGGCCAGGGTCCAGCGCCGGAGCGTGCCGTCGAAGCCGGCCGTGAAGGCGCTTCGTCCGTCGACCGCGAAGCGCACGATGTTCACCGGCAGCCCGCCGTGTCCGTCGAGGGTCAGGACAAGGCGGCGGGTCTCGACGTCCCACAGCCGGGCCGTGCCGTCGAACGATCCCGTGAGGACCCGCCGGCCGTCGGGTGACACGGCGACGTCGCGGATGTTCTGGCGATGGCCGCCGAGGGCACCGAGAAGGCGGCCGTCGCGCGCCTGCCAGAGAAGCGCCTGCTTGCCGCCGGCGGTGACGATCGTCCGTCCGTCGGCCGCGAAAGCGATCGCGAGCACGTCGTCGGCGTGACCCCGCAGCACGAGCGATTCGGCCTTCCCCGAGATGGACCAGAGATGGACGTCTCTGCCCGAGGAGACTGCGAGCCACGTGCCGTCGGGCGACACGGCGCTGGCAAGCAGCGGCGCATCAGCGCGTCCGAGGATGCGCTCTTCGTGCAGGCCGCGCAGTGCCTGGCGCAGAGCCGCCTCGGCCTCGGCCACATAGGGCCGGTCGGGCGAGGCGACATGGCGCGGCAAGGCCTCGAGCGCGAGTGCGAGCGCCGCGCCATGGTCGCCGCGCGCGATCATCGCCTGTGCCGTCTGGGCCATGACCCGGGAGCCGCTCGCGAGCGCCTCGGCGAGACGGTCCTCGGCCAGCCGCATTTGCTGCCAGGCGAACAGTCCGCCGGCGGTGGCCGCGATCGCCAGGACGAACAGGCCGACGGCCGCCGCGCCGGCGATCCGGCGCGTCCGCCGGTGCTGTCGCACGTCTTCCCCCGAAATGTCGGCCAGGCTCTTGCCGTGCAGGGTTGCGGCCAGCTTGGCGACCACCTGCTGGAAGCGCGGCTCGCGCTCCGAAAGCTGATCGGCGCCGCGCACCCACGAGAGGTCGAGCCAAAACGGTTCGCCGGCGAACTTGCCGACCATCTCCGGCGGCAGGGCGTCGGTGGCGGTCCAGTCGAAGTCGCCGGCGGCGTCGTCCCACCGCATCCGTCCGTCGGTCAGGACGATCAGGAGTCCGTCGGTGGAGCGACGCTTCAACCAGTGCTCGACCTCGCCACGGCACCACTTGGAGGCTGCCGCGCGGGGAGACGCCAGAAAGACGAAATAGCGGGCCTGGTCGAGGGCCTGGAGAATGATGGCGTTGAGGCTCGACGACGCCGCCAGATCGGTCTCGTCGCGAAAGACAGCGAGAGCGCGGCGCTTCCACCAGGGCTTGGCGAACCGGTGGAGAGCGCGTTGGAGGCGTGGAGCAAGACGTCCGTCGGCCGAATGACTGTAGGATATGAAGGCGTCGTACTTCACGTGCCGGAAACTTGCCTCATGACTGCGCCTGTTTCCAGAAATTCCGGCGAGCGATGTCGGATCGCGGCTTACCCGTCCGTCTTCAAGGCAGGAGGACCCATCCATGTCTCAGACTGCCGATACCCACACCATCCGGCTCCATCGCGTCCTGCGCGCGCCGCCGGAGCGCGTCTACCGCGCCTTTCTGGACGCCGACGCCCAGGCCAAGTGGCTGCCGCCGAACGGCTTCACCTGCAAGGTCCATCACATGGATGCCAGGGTGGGCGGCGGCTTCCGGATGTCGTTCACCAACTTCACCACCGGCAAGAGCCATTCCTTTGCCGGCGAGTACCTCGAGCTGATCCCGAGCGAGCGCCTGCGCTACACCGACCGCTTCGACGATCCCAACCTGCCCGGCACGATCACCGTGACGGTGACTCTGAAGAAGGTGTCCGTCGGCACCGAGATGAACATCGTGCAGGAAGGCGTGCCCGCCGTGATCCCGGCCGAGGCCTGCCACCTCGGCTGGCGGGATTCGCTTGCCCTGCTCGCCCTGCTGGTCGAGGCCGAAATCCCCGAATAAGCCGGCCATCGACGCACGATGTGGCGCGAGCTTCGGCCGGTCCGTAGAGTGCGAGGTGGATGGCCGGGAAAGAGTACGACGTCGCGGTGGTCGGTGGCGGGCTGGTTGGCGCTGCCACCGCCTGGGGGCTGGCGCGTGCGGGTTGCCGCGTGGCGCTGCTCGACGAGGGCGATCGCGCGGTGCGCGCGAGCCGCGGCAACTTCGCGCTGGTCTGGGTACAGTCCAAGGGACTCGGCATGGCCGAGTACGCCGCCTGGACGGTGCGCTCCTCGGAGGCGTGGGCCGGCTTCGCCGCCGCGCTGAAGGACGAGACCGGCCTCGATGTCTGCTTCGAGCGGCCGGGCGGCTTCCATCTCGCGCTGTCGGAGCGCGAACTGGAGGCGCGCGCCAACACGCTGAAGCGCCTGCACAACCAGCCCAACATGGTGCAGTACCGGGCCGAGATCCTGGACCGCGGCGAGGTGGCGAAGATGCTGCCCGACATCGGGCCGGAGGTGGTGGGCGGCAGCTATTGCCCGCTCGACGGCCACGTCAATTCGCTGCGCCTGTTGCGCACCCTGCACACGGCGATCGCCGCGCGCGGCGTCGCCTATCTGCCGAGCCATCGCGTCGACGCCATCGGGCGGGACGACGGCATGTTCCGACTCGCCACGACGCAGGGCGAGGTGCACGCCGGCCGGATCGCGCTCGCCGCCGGCAATGCCAACATGCGGCTCGCGCCCATGGTCGGGCTCGAGGCGCCGATGGTGCCGGAGCGCGGACAGATCGTCGTCACCGAGCGGCTGCGGCCGTTCCTGCGCCACCCCGTGGTGACCCTGCGCCAGACCGACGAGGGCACGGTCATGATCGGCGATTCCAAGGAGGAGGGCACCGATCCGTCGCACATCACGCTCGGCGTCAGCGCCACCGAGGCCGAGCGCGCGGTGCGCATGTTCCCCTTGCTGGCCCGCGCTAACGTCGTGCGCACCTGGGCGGCGATCCGTGTCATGACGCGGGACGGCTTCCCGATCTACGACGAATCGGCCACGCATCCCGGCGCCTTCGTGCTGTGCTGCCATTCCGGCGTCACGCTCGCGGCCAACCACGCCCTCACCGTGGCGCCGATGATCGCGAGAGGCGCCCTCGACGAGGCGCTGGTCGCCCCCTTCAGCGCGCGGAGGTTTCATGTTCACGCGGGTGGTTGAGGCGGGTGCCTCGCTCACGATCACGGTCGACGGCAGGAAGATCGCGGCGCGCGAGGGCGACACCGTGGCGGCGGCCCTGCTGGCGGCGGGCATCGTCGCCAGCCGGACCACACCGGTGGGCGGCGCCGCCCGCGCGCCCTACTGCCTGATGGGCGTGTGCTTCGACTGCCTGGTGACGATCGATGGCGTGGGCAGCCGGCAGGGCTGCCTGGTGGCGGTGCGCGAGGGCATGAAGGTCGAGACCCAGAAGGGCCGGCGCGAGGCCGGACGATGAAGGACGCCTACGACATCGCCATCGTCGGCGCGGGGCCGGCGGGGCTGGCGGCGGCGAGCGTCTGTGCGCGCGCCGGCCTGTCGACCGTGCTGCTCGACGAGAATCCCCGGATCGGCGGCCAGATCTATCGCGCCGTCACCGCTACTCCGGTCGCGAACCGCGCCATCCTCGGCGAGGACTACTGGGCGGGTGTCGCGCTCGCCGCCGAAGCCGAGGCGAGCGGCGCGGAGATCGTCACCGGCGCCACGGTGTGGAGCCTCGACGCCAGTCTCGAGCTCGGCGTCTCGGTGGCCGGCAAGGCGCGGATGATCCGCGCCCGCCGGGTGATCGTGGCGACGGGCGCGCTCGAAAGGCCGTTTCCCATTCCCGGCTGGACCCTGCCGGGCGTGATGACCGTGGGCGCGGCGCAGACGGCGCTCAAGGCGCACGGGCTGGTGCCGGAAGGCAGCGTCATGCTGGCCGGCAGCGGGCCGCTGCTGTGGCTGCTGGCGGCGCAGATCGCGCGCACCGGGCGCAAGCTGCAGGCCGTCCTCGACGTCACGCCGCGCGCCAACCGACTGCGCGCCGCGCCCCATCTCGTCGACTTCCTGCTGTCGCCCTACTGGCGCAAGGGGCTCGCCCTCGTGCGCGAGGTGAAGGCCCGGACGCCGGTGATCCGTGTCGACCGGCTGGAAGCTCGCGGCGACGGCAGGTTGCGCGAGATCGCCTTCGACGGCACGAGCCTGCCGCTCGATGTCCTGCTGCTGCATCAGGGCGTGGTGCCGAACGTCAACCTCGCCATGGCCGCCGGCGTCGCCCATCGCTGGAACGAGCGGCAACTCTGCTTCGAGCCGGTGCTCGACGGGGATTTCGCCAGCTCGGTGCCGGGCATCGCCGTGGCGGGCGACGGCGCGGGCATCGCCGGCGGCACGGCGGCGGCCGAGCGCGGGCGCATCGCGGCGATCGCGGCGGTGCGCGCGCTGCGGCCCGACGCCAACCTGCCCGATCCGCACGAAGCGCGCCGGCGGCTGCGGCACGAGGAGCGCGGCCGTGCCTTCCTCGACGAGCTCTATCGTCCCGCGGTGCGCTACCGGCAGCCGATGGGGGACACGCTGGTCTGCCGCTGCGAGGAGGTGACGGCCCGCCAGGTGCGCGAGGCGGCGCGACTGGGATGCGAGGGCCCGAACCAGATGAAGGCGTTCCTGCGCACCGGCATGGGGCCGTGCCAGGGCAGGATGTGCGGCCTGACCGTCACCGAGTTGATCGGCGCCGAGCGCGGCATCGTGCCGGAGCAGGTCGGCTACTTCCGCCTGCGCCCGCCGGTGAAGCCGATCACGCTCGGCGAACTCGCCTCGCTGCCGATCGGCGAAGCCGAACGCCGGGCGGTGGAGCGGTAGTGGCGCCGCCATGATGCCGCAGACGGCCGACGTCGTCGTCATCGGCGGCGGCCTGCACGGCTGCTCGACGGCACTGCATCTGGTGCTGCGCGGGCTGAGGGTCGTCGTCGTCGAGAAGGACCATGCCGGGCGGCACGCCTCGGGCGTGAATGCCGGCGGCGTGCGCCAGCTCGCGCGCCATCCCGCCGAGATCCCGCTCTCGATCGCGTCGATGGAGCTGTGGGAGCGCATCGAGGATCTGGTCGGCGACGATTGCGGCTTTTCGAGCCATGGCACGGTGCTGGTCGCCGAGAGCGAGGCGGAACTCGCCGGCTTCCGCGCCCGCGTCGACGATCTTCGCCTGCAGGGCTACACGCATGAGGAGCCGATCGACCGCGCCGAGCTCAGGCGGCTGGTGCCGGCGGTGGCCGACCATTGCCCCGGCGGCGTGGTCTCGCGACGCGACGGCGCGGCCGATCCGTTCCGCACCACCCAGGCGTTTCGCCGCCGCGCCGTCGAGAAGGGCGCCGAGGTGATCGAGGGAACGACGGTGACCGGCCTCGCGCGTCATGGCGCCGTCTGGCGCGTCACGACGAGCGCGGGCGTGATCGAGGCGCCCAAGGTGGTCAACGCCGCCGGCGCCTGGGCCGACCGCATCGCCGCGGCGCTGGGCGAGCCGGTGCCGCTCGAGGTCTTCGCGCCGATGCTGATGGTCACCAGCCCGCTGCCCGCGTTCATCGATCCGGTGGTGATCCTGCGCAGCCGCAAGCTCTCGTTCAAGCAGCGCGACAACGGCACCGTGGTGATCGGCGGCGGCCATCGCGCGACGCCGCATCGCGACGAGAACCGCACCGTGATCGACTGGCGGGCGCTCGCGACCTCGGCGCGGACGGTGTGGGAGCTGTTCCCGGTCATGCGCGCGGCGACCATCGTGCGCGCCTGGGCCGGCATCGAGGCGCGCATGCCCGACGATCTTCCCGTCGTCGGGCCGAGCGCGACGTCGGAAGGCGTCTACCACCAGTTCGGCTTTTCCGGCCACGGCTTCCAGCTCGGACCCGCAACAGGCGCCGCGATGGCCGAGCTGATCGTCACGGGCGCAACCAACATCCCGCTCGAAGCGCTCGGCATCCGGCGCTTTCAGCGCGCGGCCCGCCAGTCGTAGCCCAGGCGCGGGAAATGCACGGCGACCTCGCCGACCTCCGGATCGGCGCGCAGCAGGGCGATCTCGTCGGCGTCGACGAACAGCACCTCGCCTTCGGTCCAGTCGCGCGCATTGTCGGACGGCCGCACGCGGGCGTGCCGGCCGGGCAGGGGATCGCCATCCTGCGGCCGGGAGGCGCGCGGCGTCGCCGGCGCGGCGGCACGCGCGACGGCCAGCGCCTCGTCGGCGGCCATGTCCGTGCGCGCGCCGTGGCCGATGGCCGCCATGCGATCGCGCCATGCCAGAAGCGCGGGGTAGGACGACAGTTCGGCGCGGCAGTCGATCCGGCGGCCGCGGAAGAACCAGACGACGTGATAGGCCGCGAAGTCGGCGATGCAGGGTCCCCGGCCCAGCAGGTAGGGCCGTCCGTCCGCGAGCATGTCGGCCAGCCACCCGAGCTGCGGCCGCACGAGATGGCGGTTGCGCTCGGCCGCGGCCTTCACCGCGTCGAGCGACGGCGGCGGCAGGCCGTGCAGCCTGGCGCGATCCTCGTGCAGGCCCGGCGGCATGTGCTCGGCGTTGATGCCCGAGACGAACAATGCGACGGGGCGCATGAACTGGTGCTCGGCCCACCAGGCGATGGCCTCCGCGGCGCCGCGCGATTCGGCGGGAAACAGCGTCGGCAGCGGCACGCGGCGCTCGAGCTCGCGCGCGATCAGCCGGGTGTCGCACCACAGATCGGCGCCCTCCTGCAGGACGGGGATGCGACGGTAGGCGCCGGTGAGCGGCGCGAGCCTCGGCTTGGGCAGGATGGGCGGCTGCTCGACGCTGCGCCAGGCCAGGCCCTTGTAGCCCAGCATCAGCCGCGCCTTCTCGGCGAAGTTGGAGAAGTCGTAGTGATGGAGGATCAGCTCGCCCATCGGCCGCTCACCAGCCGTCCATCACGTAGTAGACCTTCTCCTCGCGGCGCATGCCGAGCCGGTCGTAGAATCGCTGCGAGCCGGCATTGTCCTGGCCAGTGGTCCACACGACGTTGGTGTCGCCACGTTCCTTCGCCAGCGCCTGGATGGCCTCGATCAGTTTCTCGCCGACACCCTGCGAGCGCGCCTCGGCCGCGACGTAGAGTTCCTTGAGAAAGAGGCCGTGGGTCAACTTTTCCGCGGGGAAGTAGGGGTTGAGGATGGCGAAGCCCACCAGCCGCCCGTCGTTTCGTTCCGCGACCAGGCACAGCGTGCCGCCAGGCGAGGCCGCCGTGAGGAATGCGGCACCCGCGGTGCCGGCGCCCTCTGGGATCTCGTTGCCGTAGTGGTGCTCGTAGTCCTCCAGCAGGAAAGCGAGCTGGGCTTCGTCGCCGCGTTGCGCGTGTCTGATTTGCATGGCGGTTCGTCTAACATCGCTGGCAAGCGGCGGCAAAGCCCGCCAAGATCGCGGCAAATCGGGGAAAGGAAGCGATGGACGGCGTCATCAATATCGAAGACCTGCGCAAGCTGGCCAAGAAGCGGCTGCCCAAGATCGCCTACGACTTCATCGAGGGCGGTACCGACGACGAGGTCGGCCTCGCCACCAACGAGCAGGCCTTCCGCCGGGCGCGGATCGTGCCGCGCTATCTGGTGGACGTGACGGTGCGCGATCAGTCGACCACCCTGTTCGGCCGCACCTATTCGAGCGTCATCGGCATCGCCCCGACGGGACTCGCCGCGCTGTTCCGGCGCGGCGCCGATCTCATGCTGGCCGAGGCCGCGCGCGACGCCAACGTGCCCTTCATCATGTCGGGCTCGAGCACCGCCTCGATCGAGGATCTGGCCAAGGTCGCGCCCGACCACGGCTGGTACCAGCTCTACTCGGCCAAGGACCCGATGGTGTCGGAGGACATGATCAAGCGCGTGAGCGACGCCGGCCTGAAGACCCTGGTCTTCACCGTCGACGTGCCGGAAGGCTCGAACCGGGAGCGCAACGTGCGCAACGGCTGGGGCCGGCCGCTCAAGCTCAGCCTGGCGACCAAGCTCGAAGCGCTGGAGCACCCGGCGTGGATGCTGGAATGGCTGCGCCACGGCACGCCCTATTTCGACAACTGGGCGAAGTATGCGCCGGCCAAGGACGCCAACACGGTGGCCGACTTCGTCGCCGCCCAGAACCGCGCGCCGATGACGTGGAAGCATGTCGAGCGCTATCGCGAGCTGTTCAAGGGCAACTTCGTGCTCAAGGGCATCATGCATCCCGACGACGCGCTGCGCGCCCACGCGCTGGGCGTCGACGGCATCATGGTCTCTAACCATGGCGCGCGGCAGCTCGACAACGCGCCGTCGCCGCTCGAGGTGCTGCCGGCGATCCGCGACGCGGTCGGCGACAAGATGACCGTGATGTTCGACGGCGGCATCCGCCGCGGCCTCGACGCGCTGATCGCGCTCTGCATGGGCGCCAGGTTCTGCTTCGTCGGCCGGCCGACGCTCTACGGCGTCACCGCGGGCGGCCTCGCCGGCGCGACCAAGGCGCTGCAGATCTTCCGCCGCGAGATCGACCTCAGCATGGCCCAGATCGGCGCCGCCCGGATCGCCGACCTCGGGCCGCACTTCATGATGTGGAAGGACGAGGAGGATCTGCGCCGCAACCGGCGGTGATCACGTCGACCATCGCCCTCGGCACGCTGGCGAGTCTCCTCGCCGGCCTCTGCAGTGCGGTCGGGGCGCTGCCGGTCCTCGTCGTGCGGCGCCTGTCCGAACGCATCCAGGATCTGCTGCTCGGCTTCGCGGCCGGCGTCATGCTCGCGGCGTCGTTCTTCTCTCTCATCATCCCGGGTCTCGACGTCGCCCAGCAGCAGGGCTTCGGCAAGCTGGGCGCGGTCAACCTGGTGATCGCGGGCCTGCTGCTGGGCGCGGCGACATTGTGGAGCGTGCATCGCCTCGTGCCGCACGAACATTTCGTGCTTGGCCGCGAGGGGCCCTGCACCGAGCGTGTCCGCCGCATCTGGCTGTTCGTGCTGGCGATCACCCTGCACAACTTCCCCGAAGGGCTCGCGGTCGGGGTGAGTTTTGGCGACGAGGCCGGGCGCGGCATGGCGGTCGCCACGGGAATCGGGCTGCAGAACATTCCCGAGGGGCTCGCGGTCGCCGTGGCGCTGATCGGCCTGCACTACAGCAAGGCGCAGGCCTTCGGAGTGGCGTTGCTCACCGGCCTGGTCGAGCCGATCGGCGGCTTCGTTGGCGTCGCTGCGGTCACCGTGGCGACGTCGCTGCTGCCCTGGGGGCTGGCCTTCGCCGCCGGCGCCATGATCTTCGTCATCAGCGACGAGATCATCCCCGAGACGCACCGCCGCGGCTTCGAGCACCACGGCACGGCCGGCCTGATGGTCGGCCTGGTGGTGATGATGTTCCTCGACGTGATGCTCGGGTGAAGGCGACCGGGCCGGCCGTCAATCGTAGAGGTGGCAGGCGACCATGCGGCGTTGCACCTGCGTGAGCCGCGGCGCTTCGGCGGCGCAGCGCGGCGTGGCGTGCGGGCAGCGCGGGTGGAAGTGGCAGCCGGACGGCGGATTGAGCGGACTCGGAACCTCGCCCGGCAGCACCGTGTCCTCGCGCCGCTCGTCGGGATGGCTGGGCAGGGCGGCGGCGAACAGCGCCTTGGTGTAGGGGTGCAGGCCGTTGGCGGCCAGCGTCTGCGCCTCGCCGCTCTCCACGATCTTGCCGAGATACATGACCACGATCTCGTGGCTCATGTGGGCGACCGCGGCGAGGTCGTGGGCGATGAAGAGGTAGGACAGGCGCAGCCTGTCCTGCAGGTCGCGCAGCAGGTTCAGGATCTGGGCGCGGATGGAGACGTCGAGCGCCGACACGGGCTCGTCGAGCACCACCAGCTTGGGCGACAGGACGAGCGCGCGGGCGATGGCGATGCGCTGGCGCTGTCCGCCCGAGAATTCGTGCGGGAAGAGGTCGGCCGAGCGCTCGGGCAGGCCGACCAGGTCGAGCAGTTCGAGCGTGCGCCGGCGAAGCTCGGCCGCGGAAACCTTTTCGTTCATCAGCAGTGGCTCGCCGATGATGGTGCTGATCCGCATGCGCGGGTTGAGCGAGGCATAGGGATCCTGGAACACCGCCTGGACCGACCGCCGATAGTGGCGGCGGCCCGCGGCATCGAGCGTGGCGAGGTCGTGGCCATCGAACAGGATGGTGCCCTCGGTCGGCTCCTCGAGACCCAGCACCAGCTTGGCCGTCGTGGTCTTGCCGCAACCGGATTCGCCGACCACGCCCAGCGTCTTGCCCGAATCGATCGAGAATGAGATTCCGTCGACCGCCCGCACCACGCCGCGCGAGCGTCCGAAAACGCCGCGGCGGGCCGGAAAGTGCTTGGTGACAGCCTCGGCGTGCAGGACGGCGGTCATGCTCCGTTGCTCCTCGTGCGCGCCGTCGCGGCCCCGTCGTCGGGCTCGGCCAGCCAGCACCGCGCCGTGTGGTCGTCGTTGACGGCGATCTCCGGCGGCGCCTCGCGGCGGCAACGGGCGACCGCGGCCGGACAACGCGGCGCGAAGGAGCAACCCGGCGGCAAGGAAGCGAGATCCGGCGGCTGTCCCTCGATGGCGGTCAGTCGCTGGCGATTGTCGGTCATGCGCGGGATCGAGCCGAGCAGCGCCTGGGTGTAGGGGTGAACGGGCGCCGAGAAGACACGCGACACCGGCCCCTGCTCGACGATGCGCCCGGCATACATCACCGCCAGGTGGTCGCACATCTTGGCGACGATGCCGAGATTGTGGGTGATGAAGATCAGCGCCAGCCCGTGCTGGCGCTGCAGGTCGGCGAGCAGGTTGAGGTACTGCGCCTGGATGGTCAGGTCGAGGCTGGTCGTTGGCTCGTCGGCGATCAGCAGGCGCGGTTCGCAGGAGATGCCGATGGCGCCGACGATGCGCTGCCGCATGCCCCCCGACATTTCGTGCGGGAACTGGCTCACGCGCGTTTCCGGCGAGGCGATGCGGACGGACTTGAGCAGCTCGATGGCGCGCCTCCACGCTTCCTTGAAACGGGCGCCCTCGTGCACGCGGATCGGCTCGCCGACCTGGTTGCCGATGGAGAACAGCGGATTGAGGGAGGCCATCGGGTCCTGCAGGATCATGGCCACCCGCTTGCCGCGCACGTGCCGCATCTCGGCGTCGGTCTTGTCGAGCAGGTTCTCGCCCTCGAGCATCATGCGGCCGCTGACGATGCGCGCCGCCGGCGGCAGCTGGCGCATGATCGTGAGCGCCAGCGTGCTCTTGCCCGAGCCCGACTCGCCGACGATGCCGAGGGTCTCGCCGGCACCGAGGCGCAGCGTCACGTCGTCGACCGCGCGCACCACGCGGCTGCCCTGCTGGGAGACGTAGTGGGCCGACAGGTGCTCGAGCGAGAGCAGGGGCTGGCGCGACGCGGCCGCCATCAGAGCTGCCGCAGTTGCGGGTCGAGCTTGACGCGCAGCCAGTCGCCGAGGAGGTTGGCCGACAGCACCATCAGCATGATGCAGGTACCGGGCAGCACGGTGAGCCACCAGCGGCCGACCATCAGGCCCTGCTTGCCGTCGGCCATCATCAGGCCCCAGGCGGGCTTCGGCGGCGGCACGCCGACGCCGAGGAACGACAGCGCCGCCTCAGTGACGATGACGATGCCCAGCATCAGCGTGCCGATCACCACTGCCGAATTGATGACGTTGGGCAGGATGTGGCGCCACATGATGAGGTGCTTGGGGCAGCCGGCGACGATGGCGAGGCGCACGAACTCGCGCTGCTTGAGCGACAGCACCTCGCCGCGGATGACGCGCGCGTAGCGCGTCCAGTAGACGCCGCCGAGGATGATGACGATGTTGAACTCGCTGGGGCCGACGATCGCGGCGAGGAAGATGGCGAAGGTGAGCGCCGGCAGGGCGAGCCAGGCGTCGGCCACGCGCATGATGACCTGGTCGACCCAGCCGCCGAGATAGCCCGACAATATCCCCAGCAGGGTGCCGATGGTTCCCGCCACCAGCACCGCGGTGACGCCGACGATCATCGAAACCCGGGCGCCGAAGATCAGCCGCGACAGCACGTCCCGCCCGACATGGTCGGTGCCGAGGAGGTGCGCCATACTGCCGCCGTCCTGCCAGGCCGGCGGGCGGTAGCGCAGCGACAGGCTGCCGACCTGCGGATCGTAGGGCGCCAGGAAGTCGGCGAAGAGCGCGACCAGGGCGATGATCAGAAGGATCGCGATCGGGACGACCGGGACGTCGCGGAACTTCCGCAGCGAAAACCGGCTCGGCGGCGCACCTAGGGCGAGGGAGGGCGTCGTGACGGCCATGGCGCTCAACTCTCCAGACGAATGCGCGGATCGATCACCGCGTAGAGGATGTCGACCAGCAGGTTGACCACGATGATCATGCTGCCGCCGAGCACCACGACCGCCTGGACGATGGGGAAGTCGCGGAAGGTGATGCCCTCGTAGAGCAGCCGCCCGATGCCGGGCCAGGCGAACACCGTCTCGACGACGACGGCGACGTTGATCATCACGACGAGGTTGATGCCGGCCAGCGTGATCACCGGGATCAGCGCGTTCTTGAAGGCGTGCTTGCCGATGACCATCGCCTCCGGCAGCCCCTTGAGCCGCGCCAGCTTGACGTACTCCGAACCCAGCACCTCCAGCATCGACGATCGCGTCAGGCGCATGTGGGCGGCCGCGAAGTACCAGCCGAGCGTGAAGGCAGGCATCACCACGTGCCAGGGCGTGCCCGCTCCGGACGACGGCAGCCATCCGAGATAGACGGTGAAGACCAGGATCAGGACGAGACCGACGAAGAAGGAGGGCAGCGACAGGCCGAGCAGGGTGAAGAGCTTGCCGGCGCTGTCCCAGAAGCCGCCGACGCGGACGGCGGCGAGGACGCCGCTCGGAATGCCGATCACCAGCGACAGGATCATGGCCACCGCCGCCAGCAGCAGCGAGTTGGGCAGGCGCTCGAGGTAGAGGTCGAACACCGGCGTGCGGTAGTAGAAGGACAGGCCCAGGTCGCCGGTGAGGAAGCTCTTCACGAAAAGCCAGTACTGCAGCCATATCGGTTGATCGAGACCGAACTGGCGGCGCAGGTTGGCCATGTCGTCGGCGCTGGCGCCCGGCTCGAGCAGCAGCGCGGTCGGGTCGCCCGTCACCCGGACGAACAGGAAGATGGTGAGCGACAGCAGGAACAGCGAGAGCAGCGAGTAGCCGGTTCGCCGGATGATGTACTGCTTCATGACAGGCGGCCCCTGCTGTCGTCAGCTCACTTCTTCAGGGTCACGTCCTCGTAGGGCGCCGAATAGGCGTGCCCCTTGATCAGGCCGAGGCCCGATTCGCCGACCCGCTTGCCCACGCCGTTGAGGAAGGCGAGCTGCCAGATCGGCGCGTAGACGCTGCGCTCGTGGATGATCTGCTGGATGCGATACAGCAGTTCGGTGCGCTTCTTGACGTCGAGCTCCGTGCCCTGCTTGGCGAACAACTCGTCGATGTCGGGGTAGTTGCCGTAGGCATAGGCCCCACCCTTGACGGCGAAGGCCTCGAGCCGGGTGGCGGCATTGCCGAAGGCGCCCGATGCGCCCTGGATGACGTTCTTGAGCTTCTTCTGGGAATAGGAGCTGAAGAAGGCGGCGCGCTCGAGCGGGCGCATCCTGATGCGGATCCCGGCCTCCTGGAGGTAGTTGATCACCGCCTCGGCGATGTTGGCGTACGAGGTATCGCAGTAGTAGTCGCCGGCATCGAAGCCGCGGCCGTGACCGGCCGCGGCGAGCAGCTCCTTGGCCTTCGCCGGATTGTAGACCGCCGCCGGCGGCTGCCAGTAGAACTCGAAATTGTCCGGAATGATGCTGTTGGTCACCGGCGAGTAGCCGAGAGTCAGCGCCTCGGAGACCGCCTTGTAGTCGATCGCCATCCGGGCGGCCTCGCGCACGCGCTGGTCGTGCCACGGCGACTTCGGATCCCACTGGTCGGCGAAGTAGAGCCAGAACGGCGCCTGGATGACCACCGACTTGAGCGTCAGCCCCGGCGTCTTGCGCAGTTCCTCGGCCAGCTCGCCGCGGATCGAGTAGGCGATGTCGACCTCGTCGCGCTTCAGGGCGGCGAGCCGGGTGCCCTCCTCGGGTACCACGCGGAACACCAGGCGCTTCACCGTCGGCTTCTTGCGCCAGTATCCGTCGAACGCCTCCATCACCAGCTCGACGCCCGGCGTGAAGGACACGAAGCGATAGGGGCCGGCGCCCACCGGCGCCTTCTTGAACTCCTCGTCGCCCACCTTCTCGACGTACTTCTTGGGCACGATCCAGCCGGCGCCGGTCGCCGAGCTGTAGAAGGTGAGGAAGTCGGGCCACGGCTCTTTCAGCACGAATCGTACCGTCTTGGCGTCCGGAGTCTCGACGGCCTTCACGCGCCCCTTGATCATCGTCGAGGAGGTTCCGCGATAGCGCTCGAAGGAGAACTTGACGTCCTCGGCTGTGACCGGGTCGCCGTTGTGGAACTTGGCGCCGGCGCGCACCTTGAACTCGTAGCTCAGCCCGTCCGGCGCCGCCTTCCAGCCCTCGGCCAGGCACGGCTCGGCGGCGTTGCCGGGCATCGGCTTCACCATGGCGTCGTGCATGGCGTACATGATCATGAACGGCGTGATGATGCCGGGCGTCTCGGCCGGATCGAACCATGTCGGCGCCAGCGACACGTGCACCGCCCAGGTCAGTTGCCCGTCGGGGCTCGCCGCCAGGGCCGTGCCGCGCCCCAGGGCGACGATGCCGAGCGCAGACATCGCCATCGCGGCGCGCCGGGTGATGGTTGCAGTCTTCCTGTCGTCAGTTCGTGCGTTGTCGCCCGAATCGCGTCGGATCGCGGTCTTGGTCCGCATTGTCGCCTCCCATTGACGTGCCTACGCAGCAGTGTGGAACTACTTGAACGCGGCGCTACAACGCGCGCGCTGCCCGACAAAGGGCAGCACGGGAAGCCAGCCAACTCCCGGCCGATTCACGGCCGATGTCATTCAGGGCAAACGATCGATCCTTCGCGCGATCATCGTTGCCTCCCTTTGGCATCCGCCCGCTTGGCGCGGGACGGTGATCCACGATGGGATCTTGCCTGCGACGTTAGGCGCAAAAGGAGTCGTGAGGCAACGAAATTCGGCCGGTGGAAATCGGCGTGCAAGACGGCGCGGGACGAAGCGGGAAAGCGGCAATGGCCCCGCTTCGTCCGCGACCGGGTTGCTCAGTTCACGACCTCGAACAGGCCGGCGGCGCCCATGCCGCCGCCGATGCACATGGTGACGACGACGTTCTTGGCTTTGCGGCGGCGGCCCTCGATCAGGGCGTGGCCGGTGCAGCGCGCGCCGGTCATGCCGAACGGATGGCCGATCGAGATCGAGCCGCCGTTGACGTTCAGCTTCTCGTTGGGGATGCCGAGCTTGTCGCGGCAGTAGAGCACCTGCACGGCGAACGCCTCGTTCAGCTCCCACAGGTCGATGTCGTCCATCTTGAGCCCGAAGCGCTGGAGCAGCTTCGGCACGGCATAGACCGGGCCGATGCCCATCTCGTCGGGCTCGCAGCCGGCGACGACCAAGCCCTTGTAGATGCCGAGCGGCTTCAGCCCGCGCCGGGCGGCCTCGGCGTCGCTCATGACCACCGCGGCGGAGGCGCCGTCGGAGAGCTGGCTGGCGTTGCCCGCGGTGATCCACTTGTCGGGACCACGCACCGGCTCGAGCTTGGACAGTCCTGGCAGATTGGTGTCGGGCCGGTTGCCCTCGTCCTTGGCGAGCTTGACCTTCTTGCGCGAGGTCTCGCCGGTCGCCTTGTCGGTGACGACCATCTCGGTCTCCATCGGCACGATCTCGTCGTCGAACTTGCCGGCCTGCTGGGCCGCCGCGGTGCGCAGCTGGCTCTGCAGCGAGTACTCGTCCTGGTGCTGGCGGCTGATCTTGTAGCGCTCGGCCACGGTGTCGGCGGTCTGGATCATGCTGTGGTAGATGCCGGGCACGTGCTCCTGCACCCACGGATTGACCAGACGGTTCTTGTTGCCGCCCGGCGGCGACTGGATCAGCGACACCGATTCGAGGCCGCCGGCCAGCATCACCGGCACCTTGTCGACCAGCACGCGCTGGGCGGCCATGGCGATGGTCTGCAGGCCCGACGAGCAGAAGCGGTTCACCGTGACGCCGGACACCGAAACGGGCGCGCCGGCGCGCATCGCCGCGACGCGGGCGAGGTTGGAGCCCTGCGTGCCCTCGGGTGCCGCGCAGCCCAGGATCACGTCCTCGACCTCGCCGAGCTCGAGCTTGGCGCGCTCGGCGGCGTGCTTGATGACGTGCGCACCCATGTCGGCGGCGTGGGTGTCGTTGAAGGCGCCGCGGAACGCCTTTCCGATCGGTGTGCGGGCGGTCGAGACGATGACGGCGTCGGCCATGATGAAAACTCCTCCTCGATACTTGTCATCCCGAGGGCGAAGCTGCGCCGGGATGACACCTTCGTTGATCAAACCGTAGAGAACTTCTTGCCTTCCTGCACCAGCTTCTTGAGCAGGGGTGCGGGCTCCCAGAACGCCTCGCCCGAAAGGTCGCGGTACTTGAGCAGGGTGTCGTGGATGGTCTTGAGGCCGACCACGTTGTCGGCCCACCACATCGGGCCGCCGCGATAGACCGGCCAGCCGTAGCCGTTGACCCAGATGACGTCGATGTCGAGCGCGCGCTGCGCCATGCCCTCCTCGAGGATCTTGGCGCCCTCGTTGACCATCGGATAGAGCGTGCGTTCGAGGATCTCCTGGTCGGAAACGGCGCGGCGCGTGATGCCGAGCTTCTTCGAGGTCTCCTCGATGA
This sequence comes from Enhydrobacter sp., assembly GCA_025808875.1. Classification (NCBI taxonomy): domain Bacteria; kingdom Pseudomonadati; phylum Pseudomonadota; class Alphaproteobacteria; order Hyphomicrobiales; genus Enhydrobacter; species Enhydrobacter sp. The sequence continues at coordinate 1,056,898 of CP075528.1, forward strand.
TCTTCTCGACTTCGGGATCGGGAATCGGCGTGCGGTCGGGCAGGTCGTACCTGTAGTAGCCCGCGCCGGTCTTCTGGCCGAAGCGGCCAAGCTCGCAGATCGCGTCGGCGATGTAGCCGGTGTAGCGCACGTTGCGCTGTTCCTTCTCCTTCTTGCCCTGACGGATGCGCCAGCCGACGTCGTTGCCGGCGAGGTCGCTCATGGCGAAGGGACCCATCGGGAAGCCGAAGTCGTAGATCACCTTGTCGATCTGCTGCGGCAGCGCGCCTTCCTCCAGCATGTAGGCCGACTGCACGCCCCTCTGGCGCAGCATGCGGTTGCCGACGAAGCCCTCGCAGACGCCGACCAGCACGGGGATCTTGCCGATCTTCTTGGAGAGCGACATGACGGTGGCGATGACGTCCTTCGACGTCGCCTTGCCGCGCACGTTCTCGAGCAGCTTCATGACGTTGGCCGGCGAGAAGAAGTGCATGCCGATCACGTCGCCTGGCCGCCCTGTGTAGTCGGCGATCCGGTTGACGTCGAGGCCCGAGGTGTTGGTGGCGAGGATGGCGCCCGGCTTGGCGATTTCGTCGAGCTTCTTGAAGACGCCTTCCTTCACTTCCATCGTCTCGAACACCGCCTCGATGACGACGTCGGCGTCCTTGAGGTCGTCGTAGCTGAGCGTCGGCCTGATCAGCGCCATGCGCTTGTCGACGTCCTCCGCCTTCATGCCGCCGCGCTTTGCGGTGTTCTCGTAGTTGGTGCGGATGGTCTTGAGTCCGCGATCGAGGGCCTCCTGCTTCACTTCGAGCAAGGTCACCGGGATGCCGGCGTTGGCGAAGTTCATGGCGATGCCGCCGCCCATCGTGCCGGCGCCGACGATGCCGGCGCTCTTGATCGGCCGCTGCGGCGTGTCGGCCGGCACGTCGAGTACCTTGGCGGCCTCGCGCTCGGCGAAGAAGTAGTAGCGCTGGGCCGCCGATTCCGACGAGGTCAGCAATTCCAGGAACAGCTCGCGCTCGCGCTTCATGCCCTCGTCGAACGGCAGCTCGACGGCGGCCTGCACCGTCTTGATGATGCTCCACGGCGCCTTGAAGCCGCGGGCGCGGCGGGCGATCGCCTTTTCGGTTTCCTTGAACAGGTCGGGCGATTCGAGGGTCGCCTTGAGGTCGCGCACGCGGCGCAGCGGCGCCTTCTGCGCCAGCAGCATCTGTGTATGGGCGATGGCGCCCTTCAGGAGATCGTCGCCCTCGACCAGGGCGTCGACGATGCCCTTGCTCTTGGCCTCGGGTGCGGGGATGTGGCGCCCCGAGATGATGGCATCGAGCGCGTACTTGGCGCCCGTGAGGCGCGGCAGGCGCTGCGTGCCGCCGGCGCCCGGCAGGATGCCGAGATGGACCTCGGGCAGGCCGACGCGGGTCGACGGCAGGGCGACGCGATAGTGCGCGCCGAGCGCCGTCTCGAGGCCGCCGCCGAGGGGCGTGCCGTGCAGCGCCGCCACGATCAGCTTGGGGCTGTTCTCCATCGTGGCGATCACGTCGTTCAGGTTGGCGCCCTTGGGCGGCTTGCCGAACTCGCGGATGTCGGCGCCGGCGATGAAGGTGCGGCCGCCGCCAATCAGGACGATGGCGTCGATGCCGGGATCCTTGCCGAAGGCCTCGACGCCGTCCTTGATGCCGTCGCGCACCGCGGCGGCGAGCGCGTTCACGGGCGGATTGTTGACGGTGAGGATGCCGATGCGCCCCTCGGTGGAGCGCAGAACCGCGTCGGACATGGCGTTCTTCCCTGGATTGGTCGGTCGTTGGTGACGGGCCGTCTTAGCAATCCCCGGGGCCGCCGCCCAGCGAGCTCGTGTTTCGCATTGCGGAGACCTACCGCGGGACGAGCGGCGGCGGCGGCCGGTGCGGCGGGGGAGGTCGGGGAACGACCACCGTGTCGCGACTGCCGGTCGTCGATGGCGTTTCCGTCTTGCCCTCGCCCGTGGGCGCCGTTGGGGCGGGTGCGCTGCCCCCGCGCAGGACCGTCACGCCTGGCGCGTTGTCGGCGGCGATCGCCCCGCCGGGCATCAGGCAGGCCGCTGCGACGAGGAGCAAAAGGATCAACTGCAGTGGAACCTCGACAGGCGAATGCTTCCGCCATGCGGTCGCCGCAGACCCTAGCACGGCCTCCCCGGGGCGGCTATCCATCGCGGCGCCAAAACAACCAAGAGGACAATCGGAGTATGGCTACGAGTACGAAAACGACGCGCCGGCTGCTGCTGGCTGCCGCTCCCGCGCTGCTGGCCGCACCGGCGGTCGCGCGCGCGCAAGCGGGCTGGCCGAGCAAGCCGATCACCATCGTCGTGAACTTTCCGGCCGGCGGCCTGACCGACGGCATCGCGCGTGCGTTCGGCCAGCACGTCCAGCAGGCGACCGGCCAGCAGGTCATCATCGACAACAAGCCGGGCGCCTCGGGCAACATCGGCGCCGCGCTGGTGGCGCGTGCCCCGGCCGACGGCAGCGTCTTCCTGCACAGCGTGTCGAGCACGCTCATCCAGAACCGCGTCATGTTCAAGACGCTGGGCTTCGATCCGGACAAGGACTTCACGCTCGTTTCGGGCACGTCGTCGGGCGTGCTGCCCGTGGTGGTGCACAAGTCGGTGCCGCCCGAGGTCAAGGATCTGAAGTCGTTCATCGCCTATGCCAAGGGCAAGAAGATCAACTTCGGTTCGTGGGCGCTCGGCTCCTCGGCCCACATCTTCGCCCAGACCCTGAACGAGAAGTACGGCCTCGAGATCGAGGTCGTGACCTACAAGGGCGAGACGCCGATGTGGCAGGACATGGGCGCCGGCTCGTTGCAGGCCGCCATGGGAAGTCCGCAGGCAATGAATGCCCTGCTGGTGAAGGGCGAGATCCGGCCGATCGTGGCGCCCTCGCGCGTGCGCTACGTCAAGCTGCCGGACGTGGCGACCTCGGCCGAGCAGGGCTTCGACGATCCCTCGCTGACGGTGCGCGGCTGGCTGGTGCTCGCCGCCCCTGCGGCAGTGCCCAAGGAGATCGTCCGAAAGATGTCCGACCTCTGGGTCGCTGCCGCGGATTCGGCGCCGGGCCGCAAGATGATGGAGAGTTTCGGCCTGACCGAGAAGCCGCTCACTCACGAGGAGGTGACCAAGGACTACGAAGTGCTGAAGTCCATCCTCATCCCGCGCATCAAGGCGCTCGGCCTCGAGCCGGTCTGACCGCTTCGGTTCCTCTCGGGACCGCGCTAGGCTGGCGCGTTTCCGGGAGGACTCCATGGCATTCGCCGGGCTCAACTATCTCGCGATCCTGATCGCCACCATCGCCGGCTTCGCCTTCGGCGCGGCCTACTACATGACGCTCTCCAGGCAGTGGCTCGCCGCCGTCGGCAAGAAGAAGGAAGAGCTCGGCGGCTCGCCGGTTCCCTTCATCATCAGCTTCGTCGCCCTTGCCGTCATGGCCTGGGTGCTGGCCGGCACGGTCGGCCATCTCGGTCCCGGCCAGGTGACGCTGAAGAACGGCGTGATCACCGCCTTCTTCTTGTGGCTGGGCTTCGTCGCCACGACGGTGTTCGTCAACAACGCCTATCCCGGCCGCAAGTTCGCCTTGTCCGCGATCGATAGCATCCATTGGCTGGGCGTGCTCGTTATCCAGGGTGCCATCATCGGCGCCATGGGGGTTTGAAGCGGACATGATCAAGGGTGCGCGCATCGAGGGTTACGCGGTGATCTCGCGTGAGGGCATGATCGCGACCGACGACGGCGCCTTTCCCGACGAGATCAAGATTCCGGCGGACCATGCCTTCTATCAGCAGGCGGTCGACCGCGCGGCGGCGGTGTGCAACGGTCGGCATTCGGCCGAGGGCGGCCCGAAGGAGAAGGAGCGGCGGCGCATCGTGCTGACGCGCCGCATCCACGGCGTGGCTCCCGACCCGCGCAATCCCAGGGCGGTCCTCTGGAATCCCGCGACGGCGTCGTTCGAGGAGGCGTGGAGCCGGCTCGGCATCGAACAGGGCACCCTGGCGGTCGTCGGCGGCACCGACGTCTTCGCGCTGTTCCTCAACATCGGCTACGATGCCTTCTATCTCTCGCGAACCGAGGCCAGCGTGCCGAGGGGCCGTCCGGTCTTCCCCGGCGTCGATCCGGACCACGACGCCGGCGAGGTGTTGGCGAAGCACAGGCTGGTGCTGCGCGGCACCCGGATGCTCGACGAGGCGACCAACACGAGAGTGGAAGAATGGGGGCCGGCATGAGCGATGGCGGCACGAAGCGTCCGGCCATCGCCCGCATCTGGCGCGGACGGGTGCGCCGCGAGCGCGCCGACGAGTACGAGAAGTACAACTACGAGGTCGGCATCCGGCCGCTGATCGAGAAGGCGCTGGGCGTGCAGACCTTCCGCGAGGACCGCGAGCACGAGAGCGAGTTCTGGACTATCTCCTATTGGGAGAGCGTCGAGGCAATGGCGCGCTTCACCGGCCGCGATCCCACCGCCATCCACCATCTCGACCGCGATCCCGAGTTCCTGATCGAGCTGCCCAAGTCGGTGCAGATCCTGCGGCTGCTCGAGAGCCACGGCGACAAGGGCTGAGGTCAGAACTCGACCACCAGGCCGTCGTATGCGGCTTCGAGCGCGATCTCGTTCTGCCGTTCCAGAAGTTCGGCGCTCATGTGGGTGACGACGGTGCGCCGGGGCGCGATCTCGGCGAGGTGCCTGGTGAGCGTCGTGTAGTCGATGTGATATTTCATCGCCTTGTCGAAGAAATAGGCCTCGCAGATGAAGAGGTCGGCCTCGCGGCCGGCCGGGATCAGCTCCTCGACCCACTCGGTGTCGCCGGAATAGGCCAGCACCTTGCCCTCGGTCTCGATGCGCAGGGCATAGGACGGCGCGCCGCTGTAGTGCCTCATCAGGTAGGGCGTCACGGCGAGGCCGTTCAGCTCGACGCGCTCGTGCAGCGCGAGTTCGCGTATGTCGAGGGCGAATCTGCGCTCGACCTTGGTGGAGCCGGCGAACATCGCCTCCATCACGATCTCCAGCCGCTCGCGGAAGCCGGGCGGGCCGGCCAAGGTGAGCGGCGCGGCGCGACGGCTGACGAGCTGGGCATCGAGCAGGAAGAAGGGCAGGCCGGCGAAATGGTCGCCATGCAGGTGGGTGACCAGCACCGTCGAGACCGCGTTGGGATCGACGCCCCACTTGCGGATCGCCACCATCGAGGAGGCGCCGCAGTCGATCAGCACGTTGCCGCACTCGGCGCGCTCGAGATGGAAGCAGGTGTTGAAGCGGCCGCCGCTGCCGAAGGCGTCGCCCGAGCCGAGGAACTGCAGACGCATCGTCAACCAAGCGGCGGCGGCGCCTGCTCCAGTGACGACACCTCGTTGGTCAGCGTCGTGCGGTGCAGGTCGCGCACCTGCGTATGGTCGTAGCGCCGGGCGCGATGCATGGTGACGCGATTGTCCCACATCACGATGTCGTGCTGCCGCCAGACATGGGCATAGACGAACCGGCGCTGGGTGGCGTGCTCGTTGAGGTCGCGCAGGAAGGCGCGCGCCTCGGGCACTGGCCAGCCCTCGATCTCCCCGGCGTGGCTGGCGAGATAGAGCGACAAGCGTCCGGTGCGCGGATGGCGCCGCACCAGGCGCTGGCGCACCGGCGCCCACTTGATCCGCTCCTCTTCGGTGAAGTCGGTGAAGCCGAGAATGCCGCGCGAGAAGATCTGGCTGTGCCGGCAGATCAGGTCGTGCACCTCGCGCCTGGTCGCCTCGTCGAGCGCGTCGTAGGCGGCGCGCATGTCGGCGAACTCGGTGTTGCCGCCTTCGCCCGGAATGACCCGCGCCGACAGGATCGAATACTTGGCCGGCACCGCCTTGAACGAACTGTCGGAATGCCAAAGCTGGTTGCCGAGGCCGAACAGGCGGCGGCGGTCGTCGCGCGCCACCACCTTGTTGTCCTTGTCGAGGTTGGAGATGTCGTTGACGTCCATGCTGAGCCGGCGCTCGTGGGCGGCGGCGATGTCGCCGGTCGCTGTCTCGAGCGGGCCGAGGGCGCGGCTGAAGGCGACCTGCTGGTCGTCGTCGATCCTCTGGTCGCGGAACACCAGCACGCCGAATTCGTCCATGCCGCGATGGATGGCCTCGGCGTCGTCGGGCGAGGGCGGCTTGCGCCAGTCGGCGCCGGACACCTCGCCGGCGAAGAACGGCCGATGGGCCGGGTCGATGGGCTTGATGACGATCGGCATGACCCAGCCTAGCGCGGCCGGGAGGAGGGAAAAAGTACCCTTGACAGGGCCGGGGTGAGGCATAACACTTGAACAGTTATTCAAATGTCAAAAGTTCCGAAACCTCACCTGTCCGACGACCACGCGGTCGCCCTGGCCGACCTGTTCCGCCTGCTGGGCGATCCCAGTCGGCTGCGCATCGTCGTCGCCTGCCTGCGCCGGCCCCTGGCGGTGTCCGATATCGCAGACCGGCTCGGCCTTTCGGTGTCGCTGGTCAGCCACCATCTGCGCCTGCTGAAGGGCGCGCGCCTGGTGCGGGCCGAGCGGCGGGGCAAGCAGGTGTTCTACGGCGCCGACGACCAGCACGTCCGGCGCATGATCGAGGACATGGTCACCCATGTCGGAGAGAAGTGAGTCGGAGAGAAATGAGTCGGGGAGAAATGAGTCGGGGAGAAACGAGATGAGCGCCGGCTGTCACAACCACGATCACGGCGAGGCGGCTTCGACCTCGCCCGCCTACCGGCGGATCCTGTGGATCGCGCTGGTGGTGAACCTCGCGATGTTCGCCGTCGAGATCGGCGCCGGCATCGCCGCCCAGTCGGTGTCGCTGCTGGCCGATTCGCTCGACTTCCTCGGCGACGGCGCCAACTACGGCATCAGCCTGCTGGTCGTCGGCATGGCGCTGAAATGGCGGGCGCGCGCCTCGCTGCTCAAGGCCGCGACCATGGGAGCGTTCGGCATCTGGATCGCCGGCACCACGATCCATCACGCCCTCGTCGGCACCGTCCCGCAGGCGCACGTCATGGGCCTGATCGGCGCGCTCGCCTTCGCCGCCAATCTCGGCGTTGCGCTGCTGCTCTATCGCTGGCGCGAGGGCGACAGCAACATGCGGTCGGTCTGGCTGTGCACGCGCAACGACGCGATCGGCAACCTGGCCGTGCTGGCCGCCGCCGCCGGCGTGTTCGGCTCCGGTTCCGGCTGGCCGGACTACCTCGTTGCCGGCATCATGTCGGGCCTCGCGCTGTGGAGCGCGGGCCAGGTGATCCGTCAGGCCAACGGCGAGCTGCGCCATGTCGCGGCGGCATCCCGGCCATAGAGGGGCGACGGCGGGAGAAGGCAGCGACATGATCGTCACGTCACGAAGCGCGAACACGCTGGGCTGCGTCTCGGGTGCGTCGAAGGTCTGGTCGCTGAGCGACGGCCATGTCGACATGGCCGCCGACCTGCTGCGCCAGGGCCCCGGTCTCGGCAAGTACACACTCCCGAGCCCCGCACGGCAGGAGCCATCGCTCGTGAGACTGTCGGTCAATTGCTTCCTGGTGGAGGGATCGGGTGGCGACGTGACGTTGATCGACTGCGGCGCGGGCGGCATGTGGGAGCCGTCATTGGGCCATCTCGACAAGGCGATGGAAGAGGCCGGCATCGATCCCTCCTCGATCGGCGTCGTGGCGCTCACCCACACCCATATCGATCATCTGAACGGGCTCGTGACGCGCGACGGCCGGGTGGCATTTCCCAATCTTCGCCGGATCGTGATCGCCCGCGATGCCGTCGCGAGTTTCGTCGCCAAGTCGCATCTGGCGCGGTTTCAGCGGCTGCTCGCCCCGATCGGGGACGGAGACCGGCTGGACGATCGGCTGATGGCGTTCGCCATGCCGGGGCATGCTGTGGGCCACATGGGCTACGCCCTCGACACAGGCGAGGACCGGATCCTGTTTTGCGGCGATGTGTTCCATGTTCCCGCCGCCCAGTTCGTCCGGCCCGAGCTGACATGGGGCAACGACGACGACCAGGCGGTGGCCCGCGCGACGCGGCTCGGCCTGCTGAGCGAGGCGGCGCGCACGCGTGCCTGGCTGGCCGGCGCCCACATGGCGCAGCCGGGCATCGGCCGGGTGGTCGCCGAAGGTTCCGGCTACGCGCTTCGGCCGATCGCGTGAGGCGTGCGACGTGACGCGGGGCGCTGCGGCCCGCTATGCCGTCGGCAGCTTGTAGCCCTCGAACTGCTTGCGCAGCGCGGTCTTGAGGATCTTGCCGGTGGCGCCGTGCGGGATCTGCTCGATGAATTGCACGTCGTCGGGCATCCACCACTTGGCGACCTTGCCGTCGAGGAACTTCAGCACGTCGTCCTTGGTGACGCTCGCCTCCGGCCGCTTGACGACGATCAGCAGCGGCCGCTCGTCCCACTTGGGATGCGCCACGCCGATCACGGCGGCCTCGGCCACGCCGGGACAGCCCATGGCGGCGTTCTCGAGGTCGATCGAGGAGATCCACTCGCCGCCCGACTTGATGACGTCCTTGGAGCGATCGGTGATGACGACCGAGCCGTCCGGCTCGATCTTGCAGACGTCGCCGGTCTGGAACCAGTCGTCCTTCAGGAACTGGCTGGTGCCGTCGCCCTTCATGTAGCCCTTCACGATCCACGGTCCGCGCACGACGAGGTTGCCCGAGACCTGGCCGTCGTTCGGCAGGTCGTTGCCGGCGTCGTCGATGATCTTCATCTCGCAGCCGAACACCGGCCGGCCGGCCTTGGCGGTGATGGCGAAGCGCTCCGCGTCGGGCAGCTTCCGTTCGCCGCGGTTGAAGCGCGTCGTCGTGCCGAGCGGGCTCATCTCCGTCATGCCCCAGCCCTGGACGACTTCGACACCGTGCTCCTTCCAGAAGCGCTCGATCATCGCCAGCGGCACGGCCGAGCCGCCGATCAGCGTGCGCCTGACCGACGACATCTTGAGCTTGTTCTGGGCGCAGTACTCGAGCAGCGCCAGCCACACGGTCGGCACGCCGGCGCTCAGGGTGACCTGCTCCTTGTCGAGCAGCTCGTAGACGCTCGCGCCGTCGAGCTTGAAGCCGGGAAACACCAGCTTGGCGCCGCAGATCGGCGCGGCATAGACGAGGCCCCAGGCATTGGCATGGAACATCGGCACCACCGGCAGTACCGTCGTGTCGGGATCCATCGGGATCACCGCGCCGTTCGACGACATCATCGTATGGATCATGGTCGAGCGGTGCGAATAGAGCACGCCCTTGGGATTGCCGGTCGTGCCCGAGGTGTAGCAGAGCGACGATGCGGTCTTCTCGTCGAACTGGGGCCACACGAGCGTGCCCGGCTTGTCGGCGATCAGCTCCTCGTAGCAGAGCAGTTTGGGAATCCTGGAGGACGCCGGCATGTGGGCGCGGTCGGTCATGACCACGACGTGCTTCACGGTCTTGAGCCTGTCCCACACGCCCTCGACGATCGGCAGCAGGTTGAAGTCGACGAAGATGACCTGGTCCTCGGCGTGGTTGGCGATGTAGGCCACGTGCTCGGGCGCCAGGCGTGGATTGATGGTGTGCAGCACCGCACCGATGCCGGAAATGCCGAAATAGAGCTCGAAGTGGCGATAGCTGTTCCAGGCGATGGTGCCGACACGGTCGCCGAGCTTGACCCCCAGGCCCTGCAGCGCCTCGGCGACCTTCTTGGCGCGCGTGGCGGCGTCCCTGTAGCCATAGCGGTGGATCGGCCCTTCGATGGTGCGCGAGACGATCTCGACGTCGGGATAGGAAGAGGCGGCGAAATCGATGATCTGCGAGATCAGCAGCGGGCGGTCTTGCATCAGGCCGAGCATGGCGTTTCCGTTGAGAGAGTTGTTTTCCGCGCCCTCTATACCGGAACAGCGGGCAACGGCGCAAAGCGCTGGCGGCCAGCCGTGGTGAGGCGAAACAGCCTGTCTGCGGTGCCAAAGGCGATGTTGCGGGCCGCGGCCGGGCCGAGCTGGGTGAGAATGCGTCGCCAACGCGGGATGTGGCCGCGGTAGTTCCGGTACACCCGGGCGTGGGCGATGTCGGTGCCGAGCGTGAAGCGGTCCGAGAAGCGCTCGAACACGGCCTTCATGTCGGGCAGCAGCGTGCCGTACTCGTCGACGATCAGGTGCATCCACGGGGTGCGCTTCGGCCAGTAGACGCCGTAGTGTTCCACACCGACGCCGGAATAGCCCATGCCGCCGAGATCGGCGTAGAGGTTGGGATAGCGTTCGAACATGGCGGCGATGTCGGCGGCGCTCGAGCGGCCGCAGTTGTGGGCCCATACGAAAGTTGCCTGCGGATGCGCCTCGAACAGTCGCCGCGCCGCCTCGGCGACCTTGGGTTCGGCCTCGGCGTGGAAGCACATCGGGGCGCGATAGCGGGCCGAAAGATCGGCGCACTGGCGCATGAACCAGCCATCCACCGGATAGTCCCGATCCAGTGTGGCCGCGATGCCGAACTTGTTGGTGTAGGGATAGAAGCGGAGCATGAACTCGCCCATGCCGAAGAACTCGCCCGAGGCGAGCTTCTCCTCGGTTTCGCGCAGCAGCCTCCTGCCCGCGATGGTCGAGGTCCGGATCACCTCGCGGTCGTTCAGCTCGCTGCGCTGCATGCCAACATAGGGCACGAAGCGGTCGGGAAAACGCCGGGCGCAGTCGCGCGCCTGTTCGTCGCTGCCCTGGCCGTCGTTCACCGATCCACCGCCGTCGCCGTAGTAGAGCGGCATCAGGACGAGCCGCGCCACGTTGGTGTCCTTCATGTAGTCGACCAGGTCGTCGGCCTCGACGCGCTTCTGCAGATGCGTGTGGAAGTCGATCAGCGGCAGGTCGGCGTTCTGGACGTTGCTGCCGACCGCCACCGGCGGCAACACGCGCCGCTGCTGCGCGGCGGCGTGGGCACCAAAGACGAACGTTCCCGCCAGAGCCGATGCGCCCCAGAGTACGCCGCGCCGCGTCGGCTCGGGCGGGCAGCACGGGCAACTGATCATGTGCGACGCTCCCTGTCGCGTTGCCGCAAGGCCATGGTGTGGGCGAACAGCAGCGCGCCATGCCCGGTGCCGCCGGAATCCTCAACGCGCACGAACGCAGCGACGCGCTCGGCCATAATGCCGAACGACGCGCGGACCGGCTGCTCGAAGGCGGTGCGACAGACGTGCGCCTCGACCCGCGCGAGCGTTGCCGTCATTCGGCGGCATCTCGAGCGGCGTCGGCCAACAGGTCGTAGGTGCGCTTCTGATACTCGACCATGTAGTCGGTGTAGTACGTGGTCGGGTACTTCGGCAGCCTGTCGGGGCCGACCGTGGTCGGCACGGCGGCGATCGGCCAGTCGATGCCGGCGTCGCAGAAGAACGCCAGCGCGTAGCGCTCGCCGCCGGAACGATTGACGGCGCGGTGCGGCGTGGCAAGGAACTCATCGTTGGTCCAGCGGCGCAGCAATTGCCCGCCATTGACGACGAAGGCGCCAGGAATGGCCGGCGCGTCGATCCACGCCCCCGTCCGGGTGCGGATGGCGAGGCCGGGAACCTCGTTGGGCGCCAGGATGGTGAGAAAGCTGGTGTCGGTGTGCGGCGCGATGCCGAACTCGTCGGCTGCCGTCGTCTCCTGCGGCGGGTAGTGGGTCATGCGCAGCTTGTACTGGGTCTCGCGGAACGGTTCGTCGAAATACGGCGCGGGCAGGTCGAGGGCGCGGGCGTAGAGCGGCATCAGCCCGTGCACCAGCCCTTCCATGGCATCGCAATAGGCCATGACCTTCTCGCGAAACCCCGGCAGGTCGGCGGGCCAGCGGTTGGCGCTGCGGAAGCGGCGGTCGGCCACCACATCGGGATGATCGGCCGCCAGGTCGCGGGCGACGAAAAATGCCTCGTTGAGGTTGGGCTTGGTGACGGTCTGCACGACCGACGTGCGCAGTGTGTCGCCGCGCATCGGCAGGTAGCCGACATTGTGCTTGTCGATGCGCACGGCCATCTTCCTGTCGAGCGGCTGGCCGTGGAAGCGCGCGGCCTCGGCGAAGGCATCGCCGATCAGCGTTGCCGGGATGCCGTGATTGGCGACGTAGTAGAAGCCGATTTCGGTCAGGGCGATGCGCAGCCGACGGCTCGCCTCCTCGAGCGGAGCGCCGAGGTCGATGACGGGGATCGTCTCGGCCGCCGCCACCCCGGTCAGTCCGCCGCCTGGGCGTCGTTCAGGACGTCGTAGTTCCGCTTGAGGTACCAGGTCATGTAGTCGGAGTACCAGGTCGTCGGGTACTTGGGCGGCTTGTCGGGGCCGACGGTCGTTGGCACGGCGGCGACCGGCCAGTCGATGCCGCTGTCGCAGAAGAAGGGCAAGGCGTAGCGCTCGCCGCCCGAGCGGTTGATGGCGCGGTGCGGCGTGGCGAGGAAGAGGTCGTTGGTCCAGCGCTGCAGCATCTGCCCGCCATTGACCACGTAGGCATTGTCGATCGCCGGCGCGTCGATCCACTTGCCGCTCTGGGTGCGGATCGACAGGCCGGGCACGTCGTTGGGCGCCAGCAGGGTCAGGAAGCTGGTGTCGGTGTGCGGCGCCAGGCCGAATTCGTCCTGCACCGGGCCGTCCTGCGGCGGATAGTGCGTCATGCGCATGGAAAACATCGGCTCGGAGAACGGACCGTCGAAGTAGGCCGCCGGCAGGTCGAGCGCGCGCGCATAGACCCGCACGAGCTTCTGTACCAGCGTCTCCATGGCGCCGGTGTAGGTGAGCACGATGTCCCTGAAGCCGGGCAGGTCGGGCCAGCGGTTGGGGCCGCGATAGCGTCGGCCGGACAGTATGTCGGGATGGTCGGGCGGCAGCTCCCGCTTGACGAAAAACGCCTCGTTCAGGTTGGGCTTGGTGCCGGCCTGGACCGTCGAGGTGCGCAGCGTGTTGCCGCGCATCGGCAGGTAGCCCGTGTTGTTCTGGTCGAGCTTCAACGCCAGCTTCTTCTCGAGAGGCTGGGCGTGGAAGCGCCGGGCCTGCTCGAACATCGACGCGATCAGTTCGCGCGGCACGCCGTGATTGACGATGAAGTAGAAGCCGATCTCCGTCAGCGCGAAGCGAAGCTCCTTCGCGGTGCGATCGAGCGCGCCCGGCTCGTCGGCGAGGCAGGGGCCAAGGTCGATGACAGGAATGGTCTCCGTCGTCATGGCGCAATCCTCCGCGAGCGGCCTTCCCTGCCGCCGCCGAGTTGGACGATACTGCCGCCCGAGGGCTGGGGTCCAGTGCAGGGAGCGCAAGGGTCCGATGAGCGAACACTACGTCCTGCATGTCCAGTCGAGCCTGACGCTGGCCCGGGCGGACCGAATGATCGAGGGCGCGCTTGCCGCGGCCCGTGCGGCGGAGCTGCTGCCGCTCACCGTCGCCGTGCTCGATTCGGGCGGCCATCTCGTCGCCTTCAAACGCGAGGATGGCTGCGGCGTTCTGCGCTTCGATATCGCGCTCGGCAAGGCTTGGGGCGCGCTCGGCATGGGCATCTCCAGCCGCACCATCCGCGACCGGCTGGGCAACCGGCCGGCCTTCCAGGGCGCGCTCGCAGCGGCCTCGCACGGACGATTCGTGCCGGTGCCGGGCGGCGTGCTGGCCCTCGACGACGCCCGGCGCGTCGTCGGCGCGATCGGGATCAGCGGCGATGCTTCCGACCGCGACGAGTACGCCGCCATCATGGGCGTCCGCGCCGCGGGCCTCGCGTCCCATCCCGACGAGCCGGCCGAGAACTGGCGCTCGGCCGGGCTTTGATCGCCGGGAGTCAATCGGACGAGCGCGGCACCAGCAAATCGATGTCCACGGCGAGCGCATCCGCGATCCTGCGCAGCGTTCGTGTCGAGCCGGAACGGCGTTTGGTCTCGAGCTGCGAGACATAGAGGGGCGACAAGCCGGCTCGCTTGGCCTCGAGCGAGCGCTCGAAGACCTCGATGGGATAGGATTCGTCGCCGCGTTGTTGCGGGCATGCCGGTAGGTTGGCCCCCCCCCGACGCGAGCAGACTGCGGCGCTCGTAGGATGATCAAGAGATCGTCCTGGGGTGCATGACATTCGTTCTTTGTTGCGCTTCGGTGCCGGTTCAAGCGGCAGTCGGAGTCGCAAGCGTGCCTCACGCGGTCGGCAGCCTGTAGTCCTTGAAGGTCTCGCGCAGCTTGGTCTTGAGAATCTTGCCGGTCGCGGTGTGGGGAATGGAATCGACGAACTGCACGTCGTCGGGCAGCCACCACTTGGCGACCTTGCCTGCGAGGAAATCGACGAGCTCCTTCTTCTCGATCGTCGCATCGGGCTTTCTCTGCACGATCAGCAACGGCCGCTCGTCCCATTTGGGATGCGCGATGCCGATGACGGCGGCCTCGGCCACGGCCGGATGGGCCATGGCGGCGTTCTCGAGATCGATGGACGAGATCCATTCGCCGCCCGACTTGATCACGTCCTTGGAGCGGTCGGTGATCTGCATGTAGCCGTCGGAATCGAGGGTGGCGACGTCGCCGGTCGGGAACCAGCCTCCCTCGCGCAGCACGTCGCCGCCTTCGCCCTTGAAATAGCCGCGCGTCACCCAGGGCCCGCGCACCAGCAGGTCGCCGAACGCCTGGCCGTCGCGCGGCAGTTCCTTGTTGGCGTCGTCGACGATCTTCATCTCGACGCCGAACGGCGACCGGCCCTGCTTCAGGCTGACGGCGCGCCTCTCCCCGGCCGGAAGTCGCGCGTGCTTGGCCTTGGGATGGTTGACCGAGCCGAGCGGACTCATCTCCGTCATGCCCCAGGCGTGCAGCACCTCGACGCCGTAGTCCCTGGCGAAGGTTTCGATCATGGCGGGCGGCGCGGCCGAGCCGCCGATCACGGCATGCTTCAGCGTCGAGAGCTTGAGCCCGTTGGCCTGCATGTGCTGCAGCAGGGCGAGCCACACCGTCGGCACGCCGGCGGTGAAGGTGACGCCTTCCTTCTCGAACAGCTCGTAGAGACTCGCGCCGTCGAGCGCCGGGCCGGGAAATACCAGCTTGGCGCCGACCAGCGCCGCGCTGTAGGGCAGGCCCCAGGCATTGACGTGGAACATCGGCACGACCGGCAGCACGACCGAACGCGCAGAGAGGCCGAGCGTGTCGGGCAGGGCGCTGCCGTAGGCGTGCAGCAGGGTCGAGCGATGGTGATAGAGCACGCCCTTGGGATTGCCCGTCGTACCGGAGGTGTAGCAGAGCGACGACGCGGTGCGCTCGTCGAACTCGGGCCAATCGAAGGCGCCGGGGTGGCCGGCCAGCAGCTCCTCGTAGACCAGCAGGTTCGGGATGGCGCAGTCCTTCGGCAGATGGGCGCGGTCGGTCATCGCCACGACGTGGCGCACCGTCTCGAGCTGCGGCAGCAGCCCTTCGACCAGCGGCAGCAGGTTGACGTCGACGAAGAGCAGCCGGTCCTCGGCGTGGTTGACGATGTAGACGATCTGCTCGGGGAAAAGCCGCGGATTGATCGTGTGGCACACCGCGCCCATGCCCGAGATGCCGTAGTAGAGCTCGAAGTGGCGGTAGCCGTTCCAGGCCAGCGTGCCGATGCGGTCGCCTCGCCCGATGCCCAGCCCCGTCAGCGCCTCGGCCATCTTGCGGGCGCGCCGCCGGGCGTCGGCGTAGGTGTAGCGATGGATGCCACCTTCCAGCGCGCGGGACACGATCTCGGTGTCGCCATGGTTGACGGCGGCGTGCTCTATGACGTGCTGAATCAGCAGCGGGCGATCCTGCATCAGGCCCAGCATTGGGGCGTTTCTCCTCGTCGTCTTTTGGCCTAGGGTTGCCGCCTCTTTGGCGGCAAACCGCCAGTCCGGTCAAGCGAGGGAGTGACGGCATGGAAAAGCGCAGGTTGGGCAAGTCCGGCATCGAGTTCGCACCGATCGCGTTCGGCGGTAACGTCTTCGGCTGGACCGCCGACGAAGCGACCTCGCACAAGCTCCTCGACGCCTTCGTCGACGCCGGCTTCTCCTTCATCGACACGGCCGACGTCTATTCGCGCTGGGCGCCCGGCAACAAGGGCGGCGAGTCCGAGACGGTGATCGGCAACTGGTTGAAGAAGAATCCGGCCAAGCGCGCCAAGGTCCAGATCGCGACCAAGTGCGGCATGGCGCTGACGTCCGGCGGGCTGTCGCGCCGGCACATCACCGAATCGGTCGACGCCTCGCTCAAGCGCCTGAACACCGACCATGTCGATCTCTTCCAGTCGCACCGCGACGACAAGGACACGCCGCAGGAAGAGACGATGGAGACCTATGGCGATCTGGTGAAGGCCGGCAAGATCCGCGTCATCGGCGCCTCCAACTTCGACGCTGGGCGGCTCGCCTCGGCGCAGGCGATCGCGAAGGCCAAGGGCTTGCCGCGCTACGAGAGCCTGCAGCCGCACTACAACCTGATGGAGCGCGGCCTGTTCGAGGGCGAGCTCGAGGACGAGTGCCTCAAGGAAGGCATCGGCGTCATTCCGTATTATTCCCTGGCGAGCGGCTTCCTGAGCGGCAAGTACCGGTCGGAGGCCGATGTCGGCAACGCCAAGCGCGGCGCCGGCGTGAAGAAGTACATCAACGCCAAGGGCATGGCCGTGCTGGAGGCGCTCGACGGGGTGGCCAGGAAGCACAATGTCGACGACACGCAGGTGGCGCTCGCCTGGCTGTTGCAGCGCAAGTCGGTGACCGCGCCGATCGTCAGCGCCACCAGCCTGCAGCAGCTCGAGGACCTGATCGCCGCACCCGGCGTGAAGCTCGATGCAGCCGACGTGGCCGCCATCGACAAGGCGAGTGCACCGGCCGCCGCCTAGAGCCCTTCCGCTCGAAAGCAGGATGGCCGGCGACGGCTTACCAGCCCCAGAGCAGCCGTCGGGCCACCCAGCCCTTTGTGCCGTTGTTGTGCTGGACCCGGACCCAATCCTTGTCGCGGGTCAGGGTCCGCAGGACGTCGCCGTAGATCAGCCTCGCCAGGATCTTGCTGGCGGTCGAGGCCTCGCTGCGCAGGTTCGCGGTCTTCACGGTGACGATGTGGTAGGGCGTGCGGTCGGTGAGCGGCTCGTAGACCCAACCCGTGTCCTTCTCGAAATCGACCACTTTCAGCCAGCGTCCCTGCCTGCCGACGACCTGCAGTGGATAGCCCCGGCTGAGGACCCATTCGACTGGGTGCTGCGTTCCCGGTCCGGAGCGCATGTTCAATTCCTTGCCCGGCACGCTGACCATCTGTTGCGCAAGAGCCGGTGGGGAGACCAGAAGGAGGAGAGCCAGCAGGAGATTGCGGCAGCAATTGAACGTATGGGCCATTCTTCGGGGACCTTCGTCGATGCGTGTCGAGGATGGAGGTCGACGCCGCCGCCCCCGGATCCGATCCGGGCGACCGGCGCGAACGATCGAAGAATGACGCGCGGCGAGTCGCACCGTCAACCCGGGGAGAAGTGCGCCGCGGCATCGCCCGACCGGCGACGCGGCCGCTCAGCCCGGCGCGTTGGCGGCGGGCTTGAGGATCTGCTGCGCGGCGGCGCTCACGGCCTCGTCGTGGGCCGCGCCGCCGCCGCCGCCCGCGACCTGGACGGTCGGGAACGCGAAGCGGATGCCGTTGGCGTCGAACGCCTTCTTGATCATCGCGTTGGCGCGCCGGCGGATGACGAACTGCTCGCCCGGCTTGGTCATCATCTTGGTGCGGATCTTGATGGCGAAATCGCCGAACTCCTCGACGCCCTGCATCTTGAGCGGCTGCAGGATGTTGGGCGAGAGGTCGGGATCCTTGGCCAGTTCCAGGCCGACCTGCTTGATCAGTTTCTTGGCCTTGTCGATGTCGGAATCGTAGGTGATGCCGATCACGTCCTTCACGATCACCCAGTCGCGGCTCATGTTCTGCACCGCGCCCAGCGAGCCGAAGGGGATGGTGTAGAGCGGCCCCCGCTGATGGCGCAGCTTGATCGAGCGCAGGCTGAAGGATTCGACGGTGCCCTTGTAGTTGCCGCTCTGGATGTACTCGCCGATGCGGAAGGCGTCGTCGAGCATGTAGAACATGCCGCTGATGATGTCGCGCACCACGGTCTGCGCGCCGAAGCCGACGGCGACGCCGACCACGCCGGCGCTGGCGATCAGCGGCGCGATCTCGACGCCGAGCGCGGACAGCGCCATCAACCCGGCCATCACCACGAGAACGATCAGGGCGACGTTGCGGCCGATCGGCAGCAGGGTGCGGATGCGCGCGCGCTTGCGTGCTTCCTCGGCCTCGAGGCCGGCGGTCTGCTGGGCGCGGGCGAGCGCGTTGTCGGCCAGCGCCTTGACGAGGTCCCAGGCGAGATCGGCCACCAGCACGATGATGAGGGCGTGCAGTGAACCGCGCAGCAGGCGGGTGAAGGTGTTCTCCTGGGCCGCCAGCGCGCCGACATCGAGGCCCCAGCCCCACAGCAGCAGCGAGAGGGCGCCGACGATCAGCGCGGCCCGCAATCCCTGCTCGACCAATACCTCGGCGACCGACGGTGTCGTCGCATCGGTCGCGTCGTCTTCGACGGGACGCATCAGGTGCCGGACCGCGCGCCGCACGACGCCGATCGACAGCGGCAGGCCGATGGCGACGACGAGGAACCAGAACAGCCCGAGCGCACCCGCCACCCAAGAGAGCCAGATCGCGACTGTCGCGACGGTGGCGAGCCACTTGCCGCCGTTCTGTACGGCGGCGGCCGGTTCCGTCTCGGCGTGCCGTCGCCAGATCATGACCAGCGCCAGGACGACGAGGCCGATACCGAGCGTGTAGGCCAGCAATTGCTGGCCGTCGCGCGGCAAGCCGAGCAGGCGCGTCGCCACGATGAGGGCCCAGCCGAAGGCGAACCAGGCGACGAAGGCGACGAGGAGCCGATGCCAGAAGCGCGCCGAAGCGACGTCGAGATCGAAGGCGGCCAGGTGGCGCACCGGTCCGTCGGCCGGACGCAGCAGCACCGTCGACAGGGCGGCGACCAGACGAACGCCGACCAGGGCCACCAGGAAGGCCGCACCGGCCTCGTTCAGGGGATGCGGCCAGCGTTCGCTCAGGAGCACGACGAGGGCGCCGAGGACGAAGGCGATCGCGGCACCGGCCGCCAGGCCGGCGTCGATGCCGACGACGAGCAGCCGGTGCGCGGGCCGCGCGATCGGGGTGGCGTGCCATCGTGCCGCGATCCCCCCGAGCGCCCGGCGGTATGCCCATTCCAGAGCCGCGCCGGCGACCACGCAAATCAGCAGACCAAGCAGGATCCGCGTGCCGCCTTGCTGACCCGCAGCCTGGTCGAAAGCCTCTCCCAGACGGCGGGCATAGGACGGCAGCCGAGGCGTGGCATGCATCAGGCCGTCGACATGGTCGCCCATCCGCTTGAGACGCCCGGCGAAAAATTCCGAGGGCGTTTCCGCCGCAGCCGGCTCGGTCTGGGCCGATGCTCCCGCAGGCATGACCGCGAACATCGGCATTGCGAGGATAAGGACAACGAACAGGCGGAACAGGGGAGTCATGGAGGCCGAACTAGTGGTGATCTCGACAAAATGCGCCCGGAATGGGGTCTGCGGCAAGGTGCCGGGCGGCTTTGTCCACGTTTCCCCGCAACCGGACATGTTAATCTGAAGCCATGCTCATCTTTCGCCAGCTTTTCGATCCGACGTCGTCGACCTACACGTACCTGCTTGCCGACGGGGCGAACGGCGAGGCCATCCTGATCGATCCCGTGTTCGAGCAGGTCCGGCGCGACGCCGCGCTGATCGCCGAGCTCGGACTGAAGCTCCTGTGGACGCTCGAAACGCACGTCCACGCCGATCACGTCACCGGCGCCTGGCTGCTCAAGAACAAGCTCGGCAGCGGCATGGCGCTGGCCGCGGCGAGCGGCGCGTCGGGCGCCGACCGCCTGCTGCAGGACGGCGATCGGATCGCCTTCGGCCGGCGCTCGCTCGAGGTGCGCTCGACGCCCGGCCACACCAACGGCTGCGTGACCTATGTGCTCGACGACGAGAGCATGGCCTTCACCGGCGATTGCGTGCTGATCCGCGGCTCGGGCCGCACCGACTTCCAGCAGGGCGACGCGCGGGCGCTCTATCGCTCGGTGCGGGCGCGGATCTTCTCCCTGCCGGATTCCTGCCTTCTCTATCCCGCCCACGACTATCGCGGCCTCACCGTGACCAGCGTGGTCGAGGAGAAGAAGTTCAACCCGCGTCTCGGCGGCGAGATCGGCGAAAGCGACTATGCCGGCTACATGAAGAACCTCGACCTGCCGCATCCCAAGCAGATCGACGTGGCGGTGCCCGCCAACCTGCGTTGCGGGCGGCCGGGCAACGATTCGGCGGTGCCGCCCGATCCCGACTGGGCGCCGTTGCGCTTCACCTTCTCGGGCGTCTGGGAGGTCGAGCCGCACTGGCTGGAAGAAAATCTCGGCGCCGTGCGGATCGTCGACGTGCGCGAGCCCGCTGAATTCAGCGGTCCGCTCGGCCATATCAGAGGGGCCACCCTGCTGCCGCTCGGCGAACTGGCGGCACGCGCCAGGGAATTGCCGGCCGACAAGCCGATCGTGGCGGTCTGCCGCGCCGGCAGCCGCTCGGCCCATGCCACCGCGATCCTGCAGAAGGCCGGCTTCGACAGGGTCGCCAACCTGCCCGGCGGCATGCTGCGCTGGCGCGGCGAGGGCCGCGGCGTGGAGGGCGGCGCCGTCTGACCGGCAACCCGGCGGCGCTTTCCCACGTTGTAGGGCGAAGTGACGTGGGAGGGCATGCGTGCCGGACTCGACTGCCGCTGTTTCCGGTCCCGACAGCGTGATCGGACAGGGGTGCAGGGTTCTCCCCGCCGTCACCGTCGACACCTACAACGAGGAACTGCGCGAGGCCGAGGGCTTCGTCGGCGACCGCGCCAGCGGCCGCGCCTTCCGGCGCATTCTCGAGGATTGGCGCAATCGGCTGGCCGAGATGGGCGAGGATCCATTCGGCGACACGCCGACCCACGACATATCGAAGTCGAAACTCGACAAGTTCCTGGCCGAGGGCGACCCGATGGCCGCCGGTCTCGTGCATACCGCCGTCGAGGAGTTCGCCCAGGAGCTGGCGCTCGTGTCGCGGCGCTTTCTCGAACTCGAGGCCTGGGCGGACACCGAGCGCATCGTGGTCGGCGGCGGGCTGAGCTCGAGCCACATCGGCGAGCTCGCGATCGGCCGCGCCGCCGTGCTGATCGTCGACCATGGACTCAAGGTCGGCATGCAGCCGATCAGCAATCATCCCGACGAAGCCGGCCTGATCGGCGCGGTCCATCTGGCGCCGGGCTGGGCGCTGGCTGGGCACGACGCGGTGCTGGCGGCCGACATCGGCGGCACGAACATGCGGGTGGGCGTGGTCAGGCTCAACATGAAGAAGAGGGCCGATGTCGCGAAGGCCGAGGTCTGGAAACGTGACCGCTGGCGCCACGCCGACGAGGAGCCGACGCGCGAGGAGGCCGTGGAACGGCTGGCGTCGATGCTCGAGAAGCTGATGGACGGCGCGCGCAAGGAGAAGCTCAAGCTCGCGCCCTTCGTCGGGGTCGGCTGCCCGGGATTGATCGACGAGCACGGCGCCATCACCACCGGCGGCCAGAACCTGCCGGGCAATTGGGAGGGCGAGGACTTCAACCTGCCGCGCCTCCTCGCCGACAGGCTGCCGCGGATCGATGGCCACCGGCCCGCCGTGGTGATGCACAACGACGCCGTCGTCCAGGGCTTGAGCGAAGTGCCCAACATGAAGGATGTCGGGCGCTGGGGTGTTCTGACGATCGGAACGGGGCTCGGCAACGCGCGCTTCACCAATCGCGACGAGGATTGATCCGACCGGCCCGCGCGTGCCACATCTTCCGGGCAACGCTGGACCCCGGAGGATTTCATGGCATCGCCGCTCTTCGACCTGACCGGAAAGGTCGCCGTCGTCACCGGCTCGAGCAAGGGCATCGGCAAGTCGATCGCCATGCACCTCGCGCTGCAGGGCGCGAAGGTCGTCGTGTCGAGCCGCAAGGCGCCGGTCTGCGAGGCGGCGGCCAAGGAGATCCGCGACGCCGGCGGCGAGGCGATCGTCGTCCCCTGCAACATCTCCGACAAGGCGCAGTGCGAGAACCTGATCGCCGAAACCCGACGCCAGCTCGGCCCGGTCGACGTGCTGGTGTGCAACGCGGCGTCCAACCCGTACTACGGGCCGAACGAGAAGATGCCCGACGACGTCTTCATGAAGATCATGCAGAACAACATTCTCAGCAACATGTGGCTGATCAACCTGTGCCTGCCCGACATGCGGGCCAGGAAGGACGGGTCGATCATGATCGTGTCGTCGATCGGCGGCCTGCGGGCCAGCACGGTGATCGGCGCCTACTGCATCTCCAAGGCGGCCGACATGCAGATGGCGCGCAACCTCGCCGCCGAATACGGGCCCGACAACATTCGCGTCAACACCATTGCGCCCGGCCTGGTGACCACCGACTTCGCCCGAGCCCTGTACGAGGATCCGCAGCGGCGCGCGGCGCGCGAGGCGGCGACGCCGCTGCGCCGCCTCGGGGCGCCCGACGACATCGGCGGGCTCGCGGTTCTGCTGGCTGGCAAGGCGGGCGCCTTCATCACCGGCCAGACCCTGGTGGCCGATGGCGGGGCGACAATCGGCGGCTGACGGGCTGGACGGGCAGTGGCTCCCGGCACGGGGACGATCCGGCTCAAAGAGCCGATGGGCCCAGAACGCCGAGCTTCCTGAGTTTCGCGATCTCGTCGGCCGAGTAGCCGGCGTCGCGCAGCACCCGTTCGGAATGCTGGCCGACGGCCGGCGCGCGCGAGGGTGCGGCCTTGGTCGCATTGTCGAGGGTGAAGGGACTCGACACGGTCAGGCCCTGGCCGTCGGCGAAGGGAACCAGGGCGCCGATTTCGCGCGCCTGCGGATCGTCGCCGGCCTCGTCGACCGTGCACACCGGGCCGAAGGTCACGCCCGCCTTCTCGAGGATCGGCCGCCATTCGGCGAGGCTGCGCTGAGCGAAAATCCCGTCGAGGATTCGGGTCAGGGCGACGGCGTTCTCCCTGCGGGAATCGACCGTGGCGAAGCGCGGATCCTGCAGGAGATGGCCGACGCCGATCGCCTCGAAGAACACCCCGGCCTGCCGCGGATTGTGCAGCGCCATCAGGAACCAGCGATCGTCGCGGCAGCGATAGTGGTTGGCCAGCGCGCTCGGCGTCTCGAGTCGCGGCGGCCGATGCCGCACATGCTCGCCGAACAACCGGTTCTGCACATAGCAGCCGTTGGCCCACAGGCCATTCTGCAACAAGGAGGTCTGCGCCACCCCGCCCTTGCCCGTGCGCTCGCGGCGATAGAGCGCCGTCACGATCGCCGCATAGAGCGCGGTCGCGGTGGGATGGTCGCCCATGCCCGGCATCGAGCGGACGGGCTCGGTCTCCGTGCCGTCGCGCACCATGTCCATCAGGCCGGTGCGCGCCCAGTAGGCGGTGGCGTCGAAGCCGGTCCGCGCCGCCTCGGCGCCGGCCTCGCCGTAGGCGCTGATCGAGCCGTAGATCAGCCGCGGGTTGACCTTCAGCAGATCATCGGCGGCGATCTTCAACCGCTCGCGCACCGGCAGCGGGAAATTGGTGATGAAGACGTCGCTTGCGCGCACGAGCTTGTGCAACACCGCCAGGCCCTCGCGATGCTTGAGGTCGATGGCGAGGCTCTTCTTGTTGCGGCCGGTGAGCTGCCACCAGTAGTCGGTCACCTTGCCGGGGACGGGCGGCGAGGCCCGCCACGGATCGCCCGCTCCCGGGGGCTCGATCTTGATCACGTCGGCGCCGAAGTCCGAGAGGATGGTGGCGGCGGCGGGTCCGGCGATCCAGCTCGCGCAGTCGATGACTTTCAGGCCGGTGAAGATGCTGTCGGTCATCGTCGGTGCTCAGTGGCTCGGCTTGGTGGGGAACGGCGTGAGCTGCAGCTCGTGCGTCCAGCAGGAGCGGTCCTGCGTGTGGAGATAGAAGAACGCCTCGGCGATCTTCATCGGGCTCATGATGATGTCGGCGTTCTGCTGCGCGCGCGGCAGCGCCCGCGTGCCGGGCGAATCGATCAGGCCGTCGATCACGACGTTGGCGACGTGGATGCCGTGCTCGGAATATTCCTCGGTCAGCACCTGGGCGAGCGTTCGCATCATCACGCGCGGGTAGTAGAGCGATTCGCCGGTGTTGCGCTTGGTGCCGCGCAGCGACTTGGCGTTGTTCGAGAAGAAGAACGACCCCGAGCCGCGCCGGCGCATGGCGGGCAGGACTTCCTTGGCGACGAGGAAGGGCCCGCGGCCGGCGATATGGTGGGCGACGTCGAACATCTCCGTCGGGATGTATTCGAGCAGATCCTGGCCGGGGGGCAGGTCGCGCCCCTCGAGGTAGCCGGCGTTGTAGATCACGACGTCCGGCTCGCCGGCCTCGGCGCGGATCGTGGCGAAGGCGGCCGAGATCGACGTGTCGGACGACAGGTCGAGCTCCACCGTCATGTAGGCGCCGCCCTGCTGTCCGATGGCCTCCGACAGGGCCGCCGCGTTGGACGCGGTGCGCGTCGTCAGCACGGTGAAGAAACCCTCGCCGGCGAATTTCTGGGCAAGCGCGCCGCCGACGCCGAACCTGGAGCCTGCCGGCATGGAAGAGGCGTCGAGCACCTTGCCGTGCGCCAATTTCGTGTTGCGCCCGTCGGCCTGCCACTTCGAGGTTGCGCCGATGATGACGGCAACCGGCTTGCGCGCGGTGTTCCTGCTCATGGCCATGCCCCGTCCGGTTCGGTGAGTCCCGGACCCGAGCATAGCCCTTCGGCGCGGCAAGAATAGGAGGAGGGTGCAGGCGGCGGAGAAGGAGGGCGCGCCTCACTCCGTCTTGCGGAACGTCACCACCAGCACGTCGCGATAGGCGGGCTGCGCCGGGTTCTCCGGTTCGACCGGTGTCACGCCGTGATAGCAGCGCGCATCGTCGACCAGCGCCGCGTCGAGCGGGTCGGTCAGGGTGAAGCTGCCGAGCGTACGCCTGTCGAGATCGTGGATGGTGGTGGTGCCGCTCTGGATGTTGCGGCGGGCGATCAGCAGCACCAGCACGTAGTCGACGCCGTCGCGATGCATGCCTTCGGGCGTCGGCTTGCCCTGCTCGCCCGGCCGCGCCTCGATGCGGAACTGGTGCGCCTCGACGTGCCAGCGCACGGTTTCGGGGGCGAGACGGCCGAACAGCGCGCGGCAATATTCGAGGATCGTGCGCATCGACGCGCCGCCGCCGATCTCCTCGGCGATCGGCCTGAACCAGCGCTCGATGCCGCCGTTCAGGGTGTTGTAGTCCAGCGTCTGGAAATGCGGCTGGTGCGGCCCGCGCGCGATCGCGCCCTGTCGGCCCGCGCCCCACACGCCGAAGCGCCGCCGGCGATAGCGGCCGCCGTCGCCCATGTAGGTGTCGATCTCGAGATCGTTCCAGCTCCCGGCAAAGGCGGCCCAGTCGGCCAGGGTGCCGAAGCGGCCGAGCGCGGCGCGCATCTCCGATGCCTCGACGAAGGCGTAGCCCGCGCGGGCGACGGCGTTGCGGATACCCGTGGCGTTCTGCACGCCGGTGCCGATCTCGCTCATGTCGGAAAGGCTACAACCCCGCGCACCGCGCCGCCATATGAGCTAATGTCGAGGCGAACCGGAGAAAAACGATGCCTTTCGCCACCGCCGACGACGGCGTGAAGCTCTATTTCGAGGAGACCGGATCGGGCAGCCCGATCGTCTTCGTCCACGAGTTCGCGGCCGATCACCGGTCGTGGGAGGCGCAGATGCGCCATTTCGGCCAGCGCCACCGCTGCGTCACCTACGGCGCGCGCGGCTATCCGCCGTCGGACGTGCCGGCCGAGGCCGCGCGCTACTCGCAGAACCGGGCGACCGACGACATCCTGGCGGTGATGGACCATCTCGGGATCGCCAGGGCCCACGTCGTCGGCCTGTCGATGGGCGGCTTCGCCAGCCTTCACTTCGGCTTCCGCCATCCCGCTCGGGCGCTGTCGCTGGTGGCGGCGGGCGTGGGCTACGGTGCGGAGAAGGACCAGCAGGGCAAATTCCGCGGCGAGGTCGAGGCCGTGGCGAAATCGCTGCTGAGCGAGGGCATGGCGGCGTTCGCCGAAAAATACGCCTACGGGCCGACCCGCGTGCAGTTCGAGAACAAGGATCCGCGCGGTTTCGCCCAGTTCAAGAGGGAGCTCGGCGAGCATTCGGCGCTCGGATCGGCCAACACCCAGCTCGGCGTGCAGGGCCAGCGGCCGTCGCTCTACGACCTGGTCGAGCCGATGCGTGCGCTGACCGTGCCGACCCTCGTGCTCACCGGCGACGAGGACTGGCCCTGCCTCGCGCCGGCGCTCCTGATGAAGCGCGAGATCCCGTCGGCGGCGCTGGCGGTGATGCCCAACTGCGGCCACACCATCAATCTCGAGGACCCCGACCAGTTCAACCGCATCGTCGGCGACTTCGTCACCCAGGTCGACGCTGGCCGTTGGCCCAGGCGCGACCCGCGCGCGGTCAGCGCCTCGATCACGGGGATGCGTTAGCGTCTAGATCAAGCTCGATAAGTATCGGACTACAGAGATCATGGTCGGATTCGAGAAAAGCGACTGCAGCCAAGCGGAGTTGTTTGCTATCCATTCAACTACTGCAGACAAGGCGACGGCTTGCGCGGCGCGCTTTCCTGCCTCTGTTCCGAATGATTTACTAGCTTCCTGAAGCGCGAGCTTAGCTGAATTTTCCCAAGTGGCCACGGCTATGCCTGACGCGAGACGTCCCGCTCGCGTGAGCTGCCTCCAGCCAACATTCATGCCCGCAAGCGCTATTCTAAGCGCTTCCCTGCCAAAATTCTGAAGCGCACCGATCTGGAATGCGAACGCCCGTTCGCCCGCAAGGGAAACATCCTGAGCAAGACGCTGTGCCTCGCGCAGGGCCACCACTGCCTCTGGAGCCCGAAAAGACGATATACGCCACAGTTTCTATTCGTACGCTAGACCACGCTAACCCACTGTAGGCATTTATCTTTTCTGGCGATCCAATCCGAAGCCAGTATCCTGTGATGACCCCGAATTTCCGCCTGCGTGCTTCCGCGGTGCTTCCGCGGAAGCGGTCCAACGGAAGCGGCGCAGCCGCCGGAGTATGTCACATGGCGAAGCTAAGCAAACGTAGTGTCGATCAGGCCGAAGCCGGCGAGAAAGACTATTTCATCTGGGACGACGAGCTGCCCGGCTTCGGGCTGCGCGTCTTCAAATCGGGGAAGCGCAGCTACCTGGTGCAGTATCGTGCCAAGGGTCGCACACGACGCTTCACCATCGGCATGCACGGAGTCTGGACGCCGGACACTGCGCGCGTGCAGGCGCGCATCTTGCTCGGCCGCATCGCGCAAGGCGACAATCCGGCCGAAGAGCGCGAGCTCGACCATAAGGCCGTCACCATCAAGGAGCTGTGCGAGCGCTATCTCGAGGACGCGAAGAACGGATTGATCCTCGGCAAGAAGCGCCGCCCGAAAAAGGCGTCCACCATCTACACCGATGAGGGACGCATCCGGCGTCACATTATTCCGCTGCTCGGCACGCGGCGCGTGAAAGACATCACCGCCGCAGACGTGACGCGCTTCATGCGCGACGTCGCATCCGGGAAGACCAAAGCCGATCAGAAGACCAAGAAGCGCGGCCGCTCGATCGTGCGTGGCGGCATCGGCACGGGCACGCGCACGGTCGGCCTGCTCGGCGCCATCCTGACCTACGCCCGCGAGAGTGGGATCATCGACGCTAATCCGGCTCACGGCATCCGTAAGGCTGCCGACCAGAAGCGCACCCGGCGTCTCTCGGAGGACGAGTATCGCTTGCTAGGAAAGCTCCTCAAGAAGGCGTCTCAAGACGATCAGCTCGCAACCGCTGCGGAGATGGGGAAGGCCATCGCGCTCACGGGGTGCCGGCGTGGCGAGATCATCAATCTCATCTGGCCCGAAGTGGACAGCGATAATAGCTGCCTGCGGCTCACCGACAGCAAGGAAGGTGCTTCAGTTCGACCGATCGGACTCCCGGTGGTCGACCTTCTCAATGCGCGCCGGCCGGAGCATGCAGCCGGCCCAGTCTTTGGCGGCACCATCGAAGGCAAGCCGCTGGTCGGGTTTCCGAAGCACTGGCACAAGATACTGGAGAACACACCGCTTGCCGGGATTACCCCGCACGTCCTGCGCCACAGCTACGCCAGCATGGCGAACGATCTCGGCTTCACCGAATCGACAGTCGCGGCGTTGCTTGGGCACGCGCAAGGCACCGTCACCAGCCGCTACATTCACACGGTTGATACGGCTTTGATCATGGCCGCAGATGCGGTCGCTGGTTATATCCAAGGCCTGCTCGATGGCGTGCAATTCAAGCGCAGCTCCTACGCACTCGATCGCGAGTCGCGCCAAGCAGCGATGAACCGCCTGTTCGCGCAAGCGATGCAGCCAGGAGAAGCTTTGGAGCAGTTGGCGGCGTAAGTTTCAGACAGCGCCCTCAGCCGCGGCGAAAGCTCTCGCGCTCTCAAGCGTCCGCGCGAGGCCATCGCAACTTGCCCCGTCCTACCCTCAGCGCATCCACGACCGCCGTCGCCCCGGGCAACCTTCCCGAGAACAGGCTGGGCTTCGGATCTACCGCCGGCTTTTTGAAGGGGACCACCCGTCGATAGTCCGGTGTCGCCAGCCATGTGCGCCCATCGCCCTCGTCCGTGATGACCCGATAAAGCCCAGCCGGCGGCGCCGAGTGCGCAGGAATGTCGAGCAACCTCTTGTAGCGTTCGATCGACCACTTCTGGATTCCGCCGCTGAGGGCCTCGGTCCTGAAACGCGCCCAGAGCGCGGCGGTATCAGGCGTTGGCCAGTCGCCGGCGTCGGTAAACGCCGTGATTTCATCGGATTCCAGCCATGCACGCATCTCGGCCGGCGTTACGAAGACGGGGTTGGTGGTCTGGATCGCCGCGATAGCCGCCCGCCTGGACGGAAGGCCCGCCCGTATCAACATCGACATCATGAACTGCGGAACCCCTGTTTCCAGAGATGCGGCTGCGCCACCCGGAATGATGTCCGGCGACCAGCCCAAAGTCAGACGCCGGGTTCTGATAGCTTCCAATGCCCAAACCAGCCGATAGGTGAAGGCCTCTTCCACCATGCGCATGTTGTGGGGTCCGATCTGCGAGACCTCCGCGCCCGACACCCATTGCTTCAGGATCGCTTTCCAATTGCCAGGCAGCGCATTCTTCTTGTCGGGAATGAACGGCCGCATCGCCAGCAGTCGCTCCCCGAGGCCCGCCAAGGCATCGGCCAGTTCGTCGACGTCTCCTGGCAGGGACGCGGCGTCGGCTCGATCGATGAGGGCGCCCAACTCTTCCGCCATCGCGTCGATTGTCAGCCCGGCTTCCAAGCCGACGCCCATTGCGAAATGCCCGCGACGGGCCTGGGGCGTCGTCACCGACCAGATGAGATTGGCACGCGCCTCGAACACCTTGCGGTGTTGCGCCTCCATGCCTTCACCCTCGCGCGCTATTTGACGCGCCCAGAGCGATCCCTTGAGCGCTTCGTCGAGAAGCTTGGGCAGGTCGGCGCGGTCAGCATCGAGCGCCTCCACCAAGCCAAAGACCGTTGCATCAAGGCGCTCGACGAGTTCCGAGAGCGGCTCCTCGTCGATGCTTTCCTCTTCATCTCCTCCCGCCTCGTCATCCTCGTCCTCGTCATCCGGATTAGTTCCGTCTGGAGGCACCGCAAGCTGAGCGGCGATCGCCGCTTCTTCTGCCGGCGACTTCCAGGCCTCGCGGGCGTTGGCGAGATATTCCCACGCGTCGGCGCGTCCCAGCACGTCCTCTCGAGCCAGGCGATCAAGAATCTCCGCGACGATCTGAATCAGTCCGCTCTTCAGCGTCCGGGCCTTGGAAGAGGCCACCAATCCCCGCCATTCTCCGCTCCGCCAATCGACTCGATCGAACATGACGTGGACGATGAGCCCTTCCACATCGACGAAAGCGCGGCCGGCGCGGCCGGCGACATTGGCGAACTCCTCGCCGGTGATCGGTTTGCCTGCTCGGTACAGCGCGGGGACGAGCAAGACTGCGGCGTTGAGATTGAGCCCCTGCGACAGCGTCGGCGATGCAACGATGACCTTGAGGACGCCCTCCGACAGCAGGACTTCCAACTCGCGGAGAAACGGGCTCGGCAGGCGGCCGTGGTGAATGGCGACGCCCGCCTTAAGGCTTGCCACCGCCGGATGATCTTCGCCGAGCCATTCTTTGCCGACCTCGAGTGCGCGAGCGATCGATACTTCGTCATCCAGAAGCGAGTCCAGATAGCCGCGTTTGCAGAGGTCGACGATTTGCTTTCCGTACCCCTCAACCCAGTTCGCTTGCGTCGAGAAGATGAGTGTCCGCTTGCCCTGCGCCGCAAACTCCCAGGCCGCGAACAGGGCCAGATGTGACGTTTTTCGGGGATAGGGCTTCTTCTCACGGCCGCGGGGCGGCTTTTGAACCACGAAATGATCCAGGAACGGGCCGTTGTTGGTCAGATCCAGGGTCAGGCGCGCATCACGCGCACGCCACGCCAGCATTCCGAAACGCTGGCGTGTTGGCCGCCAGTCAGACCGCACGGCATCGCCTGGCTCGTCCGCCCGTATCCACGCAGTCAGATCGTCGAGCTCATCTCCACTCGGG
Source organism: Enhydrobacter sp. (assembly GCA_025808875.1). NCBI lineage: Bacteria > Pseudomonadati > Pseudomonadota > Alphaproteobacteria > Hyphomicrobiales > Enhydrobacter > Enhydrobacter sp. Next base: position 1,087,488 of record CP075528.1, read on the forward strand.
AGAATCGCCGAGAGGCAGACAATACGGCGGTCGGCCGAATCTGCGCGGCGCAACAAGCGCTGCACCAGCGTCTCGTAGCGGATCTCACGCTCGCTCGGCCCGATCATGTGGCCTTCATCGAGCACGATCAGCCCGACGTCGTCGATCAGGCTCGGATCGCTTCTCAGCGCGAAGTCGAGTTTCTCCGGCGTCGCTATGATGATCTCCCGCGATCGGAGCGCGTCCTCGTCACCAGCCGAGAGGCCGCTGGCGCCGTAGAGCGACGACACGCTGAATCCGAGCGGCGCGAAGGTCTTACGAAACGATCGTTCTGTCTGAGCCGAGAGCGCTCGCAGCGGCGTCACGATGAGAACTCGCCGCGCCGAAGACAGCGTCATGAGCGCGGCGATCTCAGCGACGCGCGTTTTCCCGGCGCTGGTGGGTAGGGCGACGACCAAGTCATCCTTGACATCCGTCGAGCGGCGCGCCGCCTCACGCTGCGAGGGCCACAACTCGACCTCGGAATTCTTCCGAGCGTAGAGAGACCCAATAAACAATCGTCGCAGATCGGGATACTTCTCGGCGGCGCCCTCAGGTGGCTCCGTCGGCAGGTTCTGGTGCAACGAATGTTGCCATAGGTCGTCGATCAGATGCCGGCACAGATTGGTGATCCACCACAGCGGTACGTTCTCCGCATTGTCGGCCAGGCTGACGGCCGTTGTGAGAAGCGAGCGCGCCGCGTCGAGCGGTTCCTCTTCGCCCGTCTCCAACGCGAAATCGAAGAAGGCCAACGCCCGACAGATCGTGGTGTTGAGAACGATCGCCAGGATCTCGTCGACATCGGCATCCTCACCGGACAGCCCCGCAGCAATCCGGTCGTCACCATGCGCCGCGTCGTTCAGCCAACCGCGCACGAAGGCTCGAAGCCCATCAAGGTCGCGGAGCACCAGCCGCATCACCGCCATTTCGCCCGGCGTCAAATTCAGGTCGCCCACTGCCTCGTTGAAGAGCGAATAGGCGACGGCCGAGAACCCGGCCAGATGGTAGGCCGTGGCGGCGATCGTCCTGCGGAAACCGCGATCGGCGGCTTCGGGATCGGCATTCCGCACCAAAGCTTCAAACGCGTTGCCGGCGCGCTCGAACGCCTTGTTCGTCAACTCGGAGGAGCCGGCCTGGGTGCGAAGGGCCATTGCCGCACGGAGCAACGCAAACCCATGTTCTGCAAGGTCGGTATCGATGGTCGCGCCGAGCGGCGGGGCATTTTCAGGCAGAACGCCATCACTTCGCATTAGCGACCATGCCGCCCCTCGGTACAGCAGCCGCCCTTGCACGCCGTCCTGCGTCGCGCGCGTCAAAAATGCTTGCAGTTCGTCAGTCGTCTCCAAGGTCTTCCGCCTTCTGATACATCTCCTTGATGAAGTCCTGGTGGTCTTCGATGTGGACGTTCACGACATACTGGTCCCGGTTCGTCCCAGCACTTTCGAGATCGCCCTTCAGCGACGCGTGAGGTCCATTGCCCGATATCGTAAAGAGCATGTGGTCGATGCGATCGGCACGCAGGGCCTTGAGACCGATTTCATCGCGAAGGTCGCGGCCCAGTTGCACATCGCCGTCGTCGTTGCTTTCGAGCAAGCGGTTCGCGACAAATGCCAGCGAGTCCGGCGTGCATCTGCCATTGTCACGATTGAGCACCTTGCGGGCGCTCGTGACGGTGGCTTTTCCGAGGACTTTGTTGCTCTTGGCTTCGCCTTTCAGCAGCCAAAGCTTGGAGTCGTCGCCTCCATAGCCTGCCCCGATAAAGTCGTCGCCTCGCATCGCCATGTTGCGCCCATCCTTGTAGCGCAGACGGCGAACGGGAACGCGTAGACCGATTTCCTCCTCGACCAACTCGGTCGCCAATATCTCGCCGAGATCACCCGAGCGGCCTTTATCTGTCTGGGGGAGCTGCGTGCGCAGAATTTCCGCTGCAACCTTGTAGCCGAGCCGCTGGACGTCATCGGCTATACGCTCAAGCCGATCGTAATGGGAGCGCATGGTCTCGGCGAGGTCGTCACGAATCTCGTCGCGGCCACCGTCCTTTTCGACATACGTCCAATAGCGCTTTCGCTTGTCCTTTTCTTTCGTGGCTTCGCACCACTTCTTATACAGCCCCACGCGGCGCTCCCCTGCCTGCCTTGTTCGCCGGCGCCTCTCCATCCCAAAGGCTCGACAGCGGCGCCGCCGCCAGCTTGTCGCCGAACGGCACGAAGTCCGTGCTGTCGTAGAGGACGACGCCGAATGCAAAACGGTCCCCGCAAGCCTCGGCCAATGCCCGCAGGCCGGCGAAGTCGCCAGCCTTGACCGTGGCGCTCGCCTTCACTTCGATACCTGCGATCGTCCCGTCGTCACGCTCCAGCACGATGTCCACCTCGCGCATGTCCCGATCCCGGAAATGATGCGGCGTCAACCGCAGGTCCGAAGCCGTCATGAGCTTCAGCACTTCCGAGAACACGAAGCTCTCCAGCAGCGCGCCGAACGTCCCACGATCCGCCTTCACCCGATCAAATGTGAGCCCGCGCACACCCGCCAACAGGCCTGAATCGAGGAAATGGAGCTTGGGCGTCTTGACGATCCGCTTCAGTGCATTGGTGAACCAGGGCTGCACGGTCGCGATCAGGAACACCTGTTCGAGCAGCCCCACATAGCGCTGACTCGTCTTGTGATTGACGTTGATGCCGCTCCCGAACTGCGAATAGTTGACCAGCTGGCCGGAGTGCTCGGCCAGCAGCCGCACGAATTTGGGAAGCTCGGTCAGCTTCTCCACCTCGGCGATGTCCCGCATGTCGCGGGTCAGGATCGAAGTGAGATAAGATCGCAGCCAGTCCTGCCGCCGCCGCTCGCTGTCGCGGCTGATCGCTTCGGGGAAGCCGCCGACCAGGACGAGTTTGACGAGATCGTCGCCGACGATCGCACTCCGCTGTCCCTGGAGCTTCCCTTCGAAGAGGCGTTCGAGAAAGGTCGGGGTCCGGTCTGCAATCTCGGCTCTCGCCAGCGGCAGCATACGGATGGTCTCCATCCGGCCGGCCAAGCTGTCGGCGATCCGCGGCAAGGTCAGTACATTCGCCGAGCCGGTGAGTAGGAACCGACCCGGACGGTAATCCTCGTCGACCGTCTTCTTGATCGCGAGCAGCAGGTCGGGCACGCGCTGGATCTCGTCGATGATGGCCCGATCCAGGCCTCGGATGAAACCGGCGGGATCGGATTGGGCGGCTTCGAGGACGGTCTGATCATCGAGCGTGATATAAGTCCGACCGGCTTCTCCCATCTTTCGAACGAGCGTGGTCTTGCCCGCCCGTCGCGGCCCCACGATCAGGACCACCGGGGTATCCAAAAGGGCTTCTTCCGCCCGTCGCTCCACAAACCGCTCGAACATGCCTTCTCCGAATCTCGGCCGATCGGGATTATCGGTATCGGCTGATTGGGAGTCAACGTTCCGCTAATTGGGAGACGGAAGGCCGCTATCTGGAAAGCCGGGAGGGGAAAGCCTTCCCCTTCGGCCGAGCCGGGGTCTCGGCCGATCCCCTTCTGCGGGGAGACCCCGCAACGCCCCCTTTAGAGTGAGAGTGCGGACCAGGTTCGCCGTGACGGGTTGAGGGCTGGAGGAGAGGCCTCCGGCGCCCGTCGCGGAGAACCGCGATGTCCACCAAGACCGCTTCGGCTCGCCCCGGCCACGACCGGGCGAGCCTCTATGACGAAATCACCGGCAAGATCATCGTCGAGCTGGAGGCCGGCCGCGTGCCCTGGGTCCAGCCCTGGGGGACGGCTGCGGCGAAGGCGCCGCTCGCCATGCCAAAGAACGCCGCCACCGGCCGGCAGTATTCGGGGATCAACGTCCTGATCCTCTGGGGCGCCGTGATCGAGCACGGCTTCCCCGCCCAGAGCTGGCTGACCTTTCGCCAGGCGCTCTCGCTCGGCGGCAATGTGCGCAAGGGCGAGCACGGAACCACCGTCGTCTATGCCGACCGCTTCGTGCCGGACGACGAGAAGCGACGCGCGCGCGAGACCGGCGAGGAAGCCGCCGCCATCCCGTTCCTGAAGCGGTTCACCGTCTTCAACGCCGCCCAATGCGAAAACCTGCCGGCCGAGGTCGCGGCCGTCGCGCCACCGCCGCCGCCGGGCCTGATCGAGCCCAGAGTCGAGGCGCTGATCCGCGCGACCGGCGTCGACTTCCGCATCGGCGGCAACCGCGCCTTCTACGCACCGGGTCCGGACTTCGTGATGGTCCCGCCGCCGCAGGCATATTTCGAGCCAATCAACTGGCACCGCACAGCCCTGCACGAGCTGGGGCACGCCAGCGGTCATCCGTCCCGTCTCGGCCGCGATCTCGGCGGCGTGTTCGGCAGCAAGAAGTACGCGTTCGAGGAGCTGGTGGCAGAAATGAACGCCGCCTTCTGCTGCGCGTCGCTCGGCATCGTTCCGACCGTGCGCCACGCGGACTATATCGGCTCCTGGCTCGAGGTCCTGCGCGAGGACAACCGCGCCGTCGTGCGCGCCGCCTCACAGGCCAGCAAGGCGGCGGACTGGATCCTCGGCTTCCTGCCCGACACCGAGAGCGCCAACACCACAGCGCAGGAGGCGGCATGATGCTGGGCCTCCTCACATCTGCGGCCGTCAGCGGCGCGCCTGCGTCGGAATCGATCCGGCTTCGCGTTCTCAGCCTCGGCGCCGGCGTGCAGTCGACCACGCTGGCGCTGATGGCCGCCGACGGCGAGGTCGGGCCCATGCCCGACTGCGCCATCTTCTCCGACACCGGCTGGGAGCCGAAGGCCGTCTATGAGCACCTGGCCTGGCTCATGTCGCCCAATGTGCTGCCGTTCCCCATCCACATCGTCTCGGCCGGCAACATCCGCGACGATCTGATCGCCGGAGCGCAGGGTGCGCGCTGGGCGTCCATCCCCGCCTTCACCCGCAACGTCACGCCGGCCGGGACGGCCATGCCCGTGTTCGATGAGGGCGATGACGGCGAGCTGGTGGCGATCGGCGAGCGCATCCTACCGACCGACCGCGTCGACGTCGGGATGATCCGCCGGCAATGCACGAAGGACTACAAGATCGTGCCGATCCGGCGGAAGGTGCGCGAACTCGTCGACCTGACAGGACGGCGCTCTCCGAGCACGCCGATCGTCGAGCAGTGGATCGGCATCTCGATCGACGAGGCGATCCGGATGAAGCCCTCGTTCGAGGACTGGCAGGTCAATCGCTGGCCGCTGATCGAACAGCGCCTCTCGCGGCAGGATTGCCTGCGCTGGCTGACGCGGCACGATTATCCCATCCCGCCGAAGAGCGCGTGCATCGGCTGTCCCTTCCACTCCGACGCCCATTGGCGGCGGATGCGGGACAACGATCCGGACGCCTGGGGCGACGCGGTTCTGGTCGATCGCGCCATTCGCACCGGATTTCGTGGCATTCGCGGCGAGGTCTTCCTGCATCGCTCGGCCGTGCCGCTCGACCAGGCCGACATCTCCAACGCCAGCGATCGCGGCCAGCTCGATCTCTGGCCCAACGAGTGTGAGGGCATGTGCGGGGTCTGAAGGTCCGGAAATCCGGAAAAGCGGGCAGGCGGACTTCCGGCTTCGTGTCTTTCTGGTTCGTCGGCTTTGCGGCGCGGTCCTCCGAGAGGAAGAGGGCTGCGCCGGTTTTCGCGGCGGGTTGGAGGTCGAGAGAGAGGCTCTCGGCCGCCCGCCGCGGAGACTACCCCCATGGCTACTGCCATTCAGAAGATCACCCTGTCGTCCTCGCGCGACATTCCCTTCAACAAGCTGGTGCTGAGCCAGTCCAACGTGCGGCGCGTAAAGGCCGGCGTCTCGATCGAGGAACTGGCCGAGGACATCGCCCGGCGCACGCTGCTCCAGAGCTTGAACGTCCGGCCGGTCCTCGACGCCGAGGGCGCCGAGACCGGCATGTTCGAGATCCCGGCCGGCGGCCGGCGCTACCGCGCGCTCGAGCTGCTGGTGAAGCAGAAGCGCTTGGCCAAGGCCGCGCCGGTTCCGTGCGTGGTCCGCGATCCGGGCACCGACATTCTCGGTGAGGACGATTCGCTGGCCGAGAACATCCAGCGTGCGCCGCTGCATCCGCTCGACCAGTTCCGCGCCTTCCTGGCTCTGCGCGAGAAGGGGCGCTCCGAGGAGGACATCGCCGCGGCGTTCTTCGTCGGTGTGAACGTGGTGAAGCAGCGCCTGCGCCTGGCGTCGGTCGCGCCGGCCTTGCTCGACGTCTACGCCGAGGACGGCATGTCGCTCGAGCAGCTCATGGCCTTCACCGTCACCGCCGACCATGCCCGCCAGGAGCAGGTCTGGCAGGCGATCTCCGGCTCCTGGCAGAAGGAGCCCTATCAAATCCGTCGCATGCTGACGGAGAAGACGGTGCGCGCTTCCGACCGGCGGGCGGTGTTCGTCGGCCTCGACGCCTATGAGGCCGCCGGCGGCGTGGTGCTGCGCGACCTGTTCCAGTCCGATGATGGCGGCTGGCTCGAAGACATCACGCTGCTAGACGGCCTGGTCGCCGAGAAGCTGAAGGCCGAGGCGGAGACCATCGCCGCCGGGGGCTGGAAGTGGATCGAGGTCGCCGTCGACTTCCCCTATGGCCACACCCACGGGCTGCGTGCGCTGGAGGGCGTCGCCATCGATCTCACCAGCGAGGAGCAGGCGACGATCGACGCGCTCAACGCCGAATACGCCAAGCTCGAGGCGGAGTATGACGGCGCCGACGAGCTGCCGGACGAGGTGGACGAACGGCTCGGCGAGATCGAGGCGGCGCTCGCCGCCTTCGACGATCGGCCCGTCTCCTACGATCCGGCCGACATCGCCCGCGCCGGCGTCTTCGTCAGCATCGGTGCCGAAGGCGCCCTGTCGATCGACCGCGGCTACGTCCGACCGCAGGACGAAGCGCCCAAGGGCGAGCCGGACCAGGACGACGAGACCGATCCCGCGATGGCCGGGGCGCACGGCGCCGATCCCGACGCGCCCGTGGTTCAGCGCGCCGTCATCACCATCGGCAGGCAGGTCGCCGGGCCGGAGGACGAGGACGACGAGGACCTGAAGCCGCTCCCGGACCGCCTCGTGACCGAGCTGACCGCGGAGCGGACGCTGGCGCTGCGCGACAAGCTGGCGTCCACGCCCGCCGTCGCGTTCCAGGCCGTGCTGCACAAGTTCTGCCTCGACGTCTTCTCCCGCTATTTCTCCTCCGGGACGGCGATGGAGGTGTCGGTGCGCAGCGCCAGCTTCCCGGTGCAGGCGCAGGGACTGAAGGACACGCCCGCGGCGAAGGCGATCGAGGCGCGCCACAAGGGCTGGGAGGAGCGCCTGCCCAAGGACAAGGCCGATCTCTGGGACTGGCTCACCACCCTCACGGGCGACGAGCAGGCGGTGCTCTTCGCCCATTGCGCGTCCTTCGGGGTCAATGCGCTCTACGAAAAGGGCGACCGCTACGGCGCGGGCGCCTCGTCCCACACTGTCGAGCAGCGCATCGCCGAGGCCGATCGCCTGGCCCAGGCGGTCGATCTCGACATGGTGCAGGCCGGCTGGCGTCCGACCGTCGAGAACTATCTCGGCCGCGTGCCCAAGCTCCGCATCCTCGAGGCGGTGAAGGAAGGCGCCGGCGAGCGGGCGGCGCAGCTTATCGACCATCTGAAGAAGGGCGACATGGCCAAGGAGGCCGAACGGCTCCTGGCCGACACCGGCTGGCTGCCGGAGCCGCTGCGGATCGCCGCAGCGGACGACGTGCCCGTCGACACCACCGAAGCCGAGGATGACGGCGAAGCGCTGCCCGAATTCCTCGCCGGCGACGATGAGGAAGCGAACGCCGAGGCGCCGCAGGTGATCGCGGCCGAATAGCCCACGCGCGGGGCGGCTTCGGCCGTCCCGCGCCCCTTTTCCCTTTCAACCGACCCCACAGCCCGGCCTTCGCGCTGGGCTTTTTCGTTTCAGGAGACCGTCATGACCGACACATCCGACACCACGCCGCAGCCCGCCGCCCCGCTTTCCGATTGGGAGATGAAGGCGGTTGCACGAGCCAAGCTCGAGGCCGAGCTTTTCACCCTCAACAAGGCCACGCTGCTCAACGCACTGACGCTCGCTGGCGTCACCCGCGTCGTCGTCAGCTTCGACGGCTACGGCGATTCCGGCCAGATCGAGAATGTCGAAGCTCAGACCGGCGACGATCCCGTCACCATGCCTGCCGCAGCCATCGAAATCGCCGAGGCCGTCTGGGACCACGCCGAACCGACGCGTTCGTCCGTCTGCATCGCCGAAGCCGTCGAGCGCCTGGCCTATGACGTTCTCGAAAAGACTCATTGCGGCTGGGAAAACAACGACGGCGCATACGGCGACATCGTCTTCGATGTCGCGGAGGAGACGATCACGCTCGATTGCAACGAGCGCTACACCGCCTCCGAAAACTACACCCACACCTTCTGAGGAGGCGGCCATGGGACATTGCTATCACCACGCCCTCTCCTCGGTCAGGAAATGGGGCGGCGTCGCAGAAGACTATCTGCCGCTGCACCAATGGTTCGACGAGTCGAAGGCGACCACCGCCGATTTCCGGCATCGGGCGCTGCGGCATCACGCCGAAGGCATCTTCATGCTGGAGCGCTTCTTCGGCTCGACCATCACCATTTCGACGGGCCGCGTCGTGCCCGTCCGGCTCCTTGGCGAGCAGCATGTGGTCGAGGATCTCGGCTTCATCCCAAGCTTCGCCGACTGGGTGCGCTGCATTCGCCCCCAGCCGTGGATGGGACGCGCCCAGCCGATCCACAAGCAGGTTGATCCCTTCGCCGCGCTTTCGGGTGCGAGCACCGACCACGCGCCCAACGCGCCGAGCGGCACAGCCGTCGAGACGCCCCGGCGCTTCTAGCGGCAACCACCTTCCAACCGTTCCCCCGAGCCCGGCCCTGCCGGGCTTTTTCATGTCTGGAGACCATCATGACCACGTTCACCATCGAATCCACTTACCGCATTCCGATCTATCGCCAACGCAGCTACCAGGCCGACACGCTGGCCGAAGCCTGCCGTCTCGCCATCGAAGACGATGACTGGGAGGGGCAGAAGGAGGACTACGAATCCGCCGGCGAGACCTATGTGACCGGCGCCTGGCCGGGCGACGTTCCGCCCTACACCGTCCCGGCGCTTCCGATCCCCGCCCACTTCGGCGAGGCCCTTCAGCGCAGGGCCGAGCACTTCGAAGTTCTGCTTGGCCTGCTCAAAGTTTTCGCGCTCCCGCCCGATGGCGGCCTGACCGACGAACCGTTCTGGCGCCAGCGGGCGCACGCCGCGATCGCGAAGGCCGAGGCGATTCTCGCGGGCGCACGCGATCCCGATGACGAAGGAGGCGTGTCATGACCGAATATGTCGTCAAGATTGCCTTCTGGCTGCGGGCCTTCGACAGCGCGACCATCGAGGCTGCGTCTGACGCGGAAGCGATCGAGAAGGCGAAAGTAGCCGCCACCGCCGCAATGGAGTCGACGGCGTTCCCGGAACACATCGACAGTGACGAGCGACGAGAAGGCGTCATCGCCTACATCGACCGCACCACGTCGGAGGGCTGTGAGCCCGTCATCGAGGACGTCGAATTCGACGACGACCGGATCCACGATCCGCCCGCCGCCTGATCGCAACCACGCCCGAACCCACCCGAAGCCCGGCCACGCGCCGGGCTTTCGCATTTTAAGGAGACTGACATGGCCGACTACTTCACTCACTTCTCATGCCTGCTCGACGTCGGCACGCCCGAAAACGCTGTGCGCGCCCTCGAGCTCTACGACAACACGCCCGAGGATGAAGATGGCCTTCGCTTCTCGGAGGGCTTCAACCTTTCAATCCAGACGGAAGGCGGATCAGGACTGTGGATTCGCGACGACTGTTCAGGAGACCCTGAGCGCGTGATCGAGTTTGTCGTGCTCTGCGCGGAGGAATTCGACCTCAAAGGCCTCTGGGGCTTCGAATACGCCAACACCTGCTCGAAGCCGCGCCTAGATGCCTTCGGCGGCGGCGCGCATGTGATCGACCTCGGCGCGCGCAAGAGCGTCGGCTGGACCAGCACCAACGAATGGCTGTGCCGCGCCTTGGAAGGAGATGATCCCGATGCCTGAGATCATCGAAACCACGGTCTATCGCCTCGATGAACTCTCCGACGCGGCAAAGGAGAAGGCCCGTGCCTGGTATCGCCAGACCGGCTTCGACCATGACTGGTTCGAGTTCGTCTATGACGACTTCGAGCGTATTTGCGCGATCATCGGCGTCGACCTCAAGACCGTGCCGGTTCGCCTTTACGGCGGCGGCACACGGCAGAAGCCCTGCATCTGGTTTTCCGGCTTCTGGAGTCAGGGCGACGGCGCTTGTTTCGAGGGGCGCTACGGCCATGCGACGGGCGCGCCGAGGACGATCCGCGGTCATGCGCCGAAGGACGATGAGCTTCATCGGATCGCCGATGTCCTGCAGGCGATCCAGCGACGAAACTTCTACCAACTCCACGCCACCGTGACGCATCGCGACCGCTACTACCACGAATATAGCATGGCGATCTCGGTCGAGCGCGACAGCCCGACTTGGCAGGATATGACCGCCGACGCCGAGGAAACCGTCATCGAGGCGCTGCGCGATCTCGCCCGTTGGCTCTATCGCCAGCTCGAACGCAAATACGACTACCTGACCTCGGACCACCTCGTCGACAAGGCCATCACCGCCAACGCTTACACCTTCACCGCCGGCGGCCGCCGTTTCGGCTGACGGTCAGCACCTCGCTCTCCGAACCTTGTGACACCGCCCACGATCCTCGGGCTTGTCTTGCCTGGACGCCGCGCGGCGCCGGTCAACGGGCAAGCCGTTTCCGCGCAGGGCGCGTGACCGTCGCCGCTTTACACCGTCCTTCGCCGAGACCGCTTAACGGATCGGAGGCGGAGCAGATGTGCAAGGTTCTCAACAAGCGCGTGAATGGCGTCCCAGCCGGCGCCGTCTATATCGGCCGCGGCAGCAAATGGGGCAATCCGTTCCGGATCGGCCCTGACGGCGATCGGGCCGCCGTCATCGCGAAGCATGAACGCTGGCTGGCGAATCAGCACCATCTGCTGCGTGCGCTCGACGAGCTGCGCGGCCGCGACCTTGTCTGCTTCTGCGCGCCGCTCCCCTGCCACGGCCATCTCCTGCGTCGACTGGCCAACGCCAGCCGCGACGAGCGGATTGCGTGGTGGCGCGCCGTGAAAGCGGCGGCGTGATGAGAGGGAGAGGGCGGCCGGAAGGGGTTTGAGCCGTGCGGTCCGAGAGAGAGCGCCGGCCGGCTCGCCCTTTCCCGCTCTCCCGAGGCTCCCTTCATGAACGATCTTTCTCCGATCGCGGCCGACCAGGCCGCGCCGCTGTCGCCGGTCCCTCATCCCGACGCCGCCGGCGCCATCATCGCTGCCGCCCAGCAACTCCTCCCTCATCTTGAGCGCGGCCAGCGGGTCGACGTCGCGATCCTGCGCGCGGCCATGGAAGCCGAATTCGGCGCCTCCGACGCCTCCGGCGCCTGGGACTGGAAGACGGCTTATGACGCTTGCGAGGCCGCGACCGTTCTTTTCCTGCGCAAATACGGAAAGGCGCTGTTCCGCAAAGCCGACTCTCCGGCTGCACGACTTTCCGCCCTGGTCAAGATCGCCGCGCTTCTTCCGACCCACACGCGCCGCTCCGCCGAGAGCGAGACCTTCCAGCAGTTCTCGACGCCGACCCCGCTAGGCCTCGCGGTCCTGATCGCGGCTGCCATCGGGCCGACGGACCGCGTGCTGGAGCCTTCGTCGGGAACCGGCCTCCTCGCCATCCTGGCCGAGATCGCCGGCGGTGCGCTTGTCCTGAACGAGTTGGCCGAGGCCCGGGCGACGCTGCTTTCCTCCCTCTTTCCGGGCGTGTCCGTCACACGCTTCGACGCAGCTCAGATCGACGATCACCTCGATACCGCCGTCGTCCCGAGCGTCGTCCTGATGAATCCGCCCTTCTCGGCGATGGCCAACGTCGCCGGCCGCATGGCCGACACCGCCTATCGCCACATCGCCTCGGCCCTGGCCCGCCTCGCCGACGGCGGGCGGCTGGTGGCGATCACCGGCGCAAACTTCGGGCCCGACGCCCCGGCCTGGCGCGACGCCTTCGTCCATCTGCAGGAACGCGGCCGCATCGTCTTCACCGCCGCGATCGACGGCGCGGTCTATGCCAAGCACGGCACGACCATCGACACGCGGCTGATCGTCATCGACAAGACGCCCGCCGAGAACCCGGCCACCCTGCCGGAATCGCGGGGCATCGCGCCTGACGTGGCCACGCTGCTGAGCTGGATCGCCGAGCACGTTCCGGCGCGCCTGGCGCTCGCGCCGAGCCTCGCCATCGCCATGTCGGCCGCCGCCGCACCGCGGACGGTGCGGGGCTATCTCGCGCGTGCCGCTGCGGCGGGGCCGGTCAAGCCGTCCGTTGCCGATCCGGAGGCGATCGATCTCGCCTATGAGACGATCAACTGGACGTCGCCCGAAAGCGCGCTCCTCAGCGATGCGATCTATGAGGAATATCGGCTCCAATCGATCCAGATTCTCGGAGCCCAGGCGCACCCGACCAAGCTGGTGCAGTCCGCCGCCATGGCCTCGGTCGCGCCGCCGAAGCCGAGCTATCGGCCGCGGTTGCCGATCGACCTCGTCAGCGACGGCCTCCTCTCCGACGCCCAACTCGAGACGGTGATCTACGCCGGCGAGGCGCATGGCGACTATCTCGCCGGCGCCTGGACCGTGGATGAGACCTTCGATCTCGTCACCGCGTCCCGCGACGATGCGCCGAACGCCGTCCGCTTTCGCCGCGGCTTCATGCTGGGCGACGGCACCGGCGCCGGCAAGGGCCGTCAGTCGGCTGGCATCATTCTCGATAATTGGCTGAAGGGCCGGCGCAAGGCGGTCTGGATATCGAAGTCCGACAAGCTCCTGGAGGATGCCCAGCGCGACTGGTCGGCCCTCGGCATGGAGCGCCTGCTCATCACGCCGCTCTCGCGGTTCGCGCAGGGCAAACCGATCCGGCTGGCCGAAGGCGTCCTATTTTTAACCTACGCTACGCTGCGGTCCGACGACCGTGGCGAGAAGGTTTCGCGCGTCCGCCAGATCGTTGAATGGTTGGGCTCCGACTTCGACGGAGTGATTATTTTCGACGAGAGCCACGCCATGCAGAACGCCGGTGGCGGCAAGGGCGAACGCGGCGACGTCGCCCCCTCGCAGCAGGGCCGCGCGGGCTTGCGCCTCCAGCACGCCCTGCCCAAGGCGCGCGTGGTCTATGTCTCGGCCACCGGCGCGACGACCGTCCACAATCTCGCCTACGCCCAGCGGCTCGGCCTCTGGGGCGGCGAGGACTTCCCCTTCGCCACCCGCGCCGAATTCGTCGAGGCGATCGAGGATGGCGGTGTCGCCGCCATGGAGGTGTTGGCCCGCGACCTGCGTTCGCTCGGGCTCTACACCGCCCGCTCGCTTTCCTATGACGGCGTCGAGTATGAGCTGATCGAGCACCAGCTCACCGATGAACAGCGCCGCATATACGATTCCTATGCCGGGGCGTTCTCGATCATCCACAATCACCTCGACGCGGCGATGCAGGCCGCCAACATCACCGGCGAGAGCGGCACGCTGAACCGGCAGGCGAAGTCGGCGGCCCGCTCGGCCTTCGAGAGCGCCAAGCAGCGCTTCTTCGGCCATCTGCTAACCTCGATGAAGACGCCGACCTTGATCCGCCGGATTGAGCAAGACCTGGCCGACGGCCACGCCACCGTCATCCAGATCGTCTCGACCGGCGAAGCGCTGATGGAGCGCCGGCTCGCCGAGATTCCGACCGAGGATTGGAACGACGTCCGCGTCGACATCACGCCGCGCGAGTACGTTCTCGATTACCTCGCCCACTCCTTCCCGGTGCAACTCTACGAGCCGTTCACCGACAGCGAGGGCAATCTCTCGTCCCGGCCCGTCTTTCGGGACGGCCAGCCTGTGCAAAGCCGCGAGGCCGTCGCCCGCCGCAACGAGCTGATCGAGCGTTTGGCTTCGCTCCCGCCGGTGCCCGGTGCGCTTGACCAGATCGTCCAGCGCTTCGGCACCGACCTCGTCGCCGAAGTGACCGGACGCTCGCGCCGCGTCGTGCGCAAAAGCGACCGCCTCGTCGTAGAGAACCGCGCCGCCTCCGCCAATCTCGCCGAGACCGCCGCCTTCATGGACGACCTGAAGCGCATCCTTGTGTTCTCGGAGGCGGGTGGCACTGGGCGCAGCTATCACGCCGAACTGTCAGCGCGGAACCGCCGGCTGCGTGTCCACTATCTGCTCGAACCCGGCTGGAAGGCCGACGCCGCGATCCAAGGCCTCGGGCGGACGAACCGCACCAACCAGGCCCAGCCACCGCTCTTCCGGCCGATCGCCACCGACGTGAAGGCGGAGAAACGCTTCCTCTCGACCATCGCTCGCCGCCTCGACACGCTGGGCGCGATCACGCGCGGCCAGCGCCAGACCGGCGGTCAGGGGCTGTTCCGGCCCGAGGACAACCTCGAATCCCACTACGCCCGCGACGCGCTGCGCCAGCTCTATCTGCTGCTCGTCCGCGGCAAGATCGAAGACTGCTCGCTCCAGATGTTCGAGGACGCCACGGGCCTCAAGCTCATGGACGCGAACGGCATCAAGGACGAGTTGCCGCCGATCACGACCTTCCTCAACCGCCTGCTGGCGCTCACCATCGATCTGCAAGGCGTGCTGTTCACCGCGTTCGAGCAGTTGCTGAACGCCAAGATCGAAGGCGCCATCGCCAGCGGCGTCTATGACCTCGGCCTGGAGACGCTGCGGGCCGAGAGCTTCGTCGTCACTGATCGCCGCGCGATCTACACCCATCCCGCGACGGGCGCGGAGACCCGGCTGCTCACCATCACCGAACGCCGGCGCAATCGCCCGGTGACGCTCGATGAGGCGCTGGACCACCTCGCCGATCCCCGCGCCATGCTGCTCGTCAACGAGCGCTCGGGCCGCGCCGCCGTGCAGATCCCGGCGCCGAGCCTGATGCTCGATGATGGCGAGATCGAACGCCGCGTGCGGCTGATCCGGCCGATGGAGCACCATCACGCTTCGCTGAAGATGATGGACGAGAGCCACTGGCAGGCGGCAGAGCGGGAGGCCTTTGCGGCCGCCTGGACTCGTGAACTGGCCGAGGTCCCCGAGTTCGCCGACAGCACGATCCATATCGTCGCCGGTTTGCTGCTGCCGATTTGGAAGCGCCTGCCGAACGAGTCGACGCGCGTGTATCGGCTTCAGACCGACGCGGGCGAGCGCATCATCGGCCGCAGAGTCTCGCCGGCCTGGGCGGCGAACGCGACCGTGACCGGAACCACCGCCCTGACACCGGATGCCGCCTTCGCAGCGCTGATGGAAGGCCGCACCGTTCTCGACCTCGCCGAGGGCCTGCAGCTCCACCGCGTGCGCGTGATGGGCGCTCACCGCATCGAGCTGTCGGGCTTCTCCGACACGATGCGCGACCGCCTGCGCGCCTACGGCCTCTTCGGCGAAATCATCTCGTGGAAGCTGCGCATGTTCGTGCCGACCGATCCCGCCGGCGCCGGAGTGCTGGCCAAAGTCCTCGACCACTATCCGGTCGAGCGTATTGGCGAGCGGGAGGCGGCGTGATGGCCCGCCAAGACGCCTCCGAACTGGCACACCGTCTCGCGCGTGACGCCGAAGCGGTGTGCCGCCATTACCTCTCCGCCGGCCGCCGCGAAGGCGGCTACTGGCTCGTGGGCGACGTGCGCAATACTCCGGGCCGCTCGATGTTCGTCCGGCTCAAGGAGTCGCCGAAAGGGCCTGCCGGCAAATGGACCGACGCCGCCACGGGCGAACATGGCGACTTGCTCGATGTCATCCGCGAAAGCTGCGGCCTGATCGACTTCAAGGATGTCGCCGATGAGGCACGTTCGTTCCTCAGCCTGCCGCATCCTGAGCCCGAGCTTGATCGTGCCCGCTCGCGCAAGCCCAGCGCACCGGCAGGATCGCCGGAGGCGGCGCGGCGACTCTTCGCGATGTCGCAGCCGATGGAACGCAGCCCCGTAGAGTCGTATTTGCGTCGTCGCGGCATTACGGCTTTGCACCGAACCGGAAGCCTGCGCTTCCATCCACGCTGCTACTATCGGCCCGACGACCACAGCCCGACCGAGACTTGGCCGGCGATGATCGCCGCCGTCACCGATCTCTCCGGCCATCTGACCGGCGCGCATCGCACCTGGCTCGATCCCGGCGGCTTCAGCGAGACGACGCTCGGCAAGGCGCCGATCGACACGCCGAGACGGGCGATGGGTGACCTTCTCGGTCACGCCGTTCGATTTGGCGTGGCGGGCGAGGTCATGGCGGCCGGCGAGGGCATCGAGACGATGCTCTCGCTCCGATGCGTCTTGCCGACCATGCCGATGGTCGCAGCCCTCTCGGCGGCGCATCTCTCCGCCATCCTGTTCCCGGACACGCTGCGGCGACTCTACATCGCCCGCGACGATGATCCGGCCGGTAACGGCGCGATGGCGACGTTGATCGACCGGGCGCAGGAGGCCGGGATCGAGGCGATCGTGATCTCGCCACGGCTCGGCGACTTCAACGAGGATCTCCGCCTGCTCGGCATCGACGCGCTTCGAGCAGCCAGCCGGGTGCAGATCGCTGCGCAGGACGTCGCCCGCTTCATGGAGCTGGCGGCGTAGCCGGAACGGGGATGGGGCGCGGGCAGCGTCGTCGCCATAAGGTCGGCGGCCATCTTTCCCTCGGCGCCGGAGAGGACCACGCCCACGGCCTTCTGAGAGGGCGATCGGGCTCACAGTCGGGCCGGCCGGGCAATGGCGGCGGCCGACTATTTTCCGGCGCGGCCCAGTGGGCCGCTTTCCATCGCGAAACAAAATAGCCGGCCTTAGCCATCAAGGCCCTCGCTGCGCTCGGGCTGCCAGTCCGCCCCGCCGGTGAGCCTTCGTCGCCATGAAGGCCGCGATGGGCGCGGCCGATCAAGCGAAGGAAAACTGCGATGACCCCCGACCACGACGACGCTTTCGAACCGCACCACAGTTCATCCCCGACCGACCAAGTCCTCCATGAACTCCAGCTCTATGGCTATCGTCCCTTCCATGACGAGCCCGATGCCAGGCCGCTTCCGGAAGCGAACATCCTCGCCGGCAGCATCTCCGACATCTTCGACGCCCTCGTGGTGGCGCTTGGTGACACTCGCCTCGAACCCGACCTCGAGGACCTGCTCTGGTCGACGGTGAACGTCTTCCATCGGGCCATCGAACGGATCGAACGTGAACTCGACGACAACGAGCTGTCCCAGCAGCGCTCGCAACGGGAGCAGGACGGCAGCGAGGTCAAATCCGTCGAGCTGGAGCGACTGACGGCGGAAGGCCAGACGCTGATCGAACGCCGCAACGCCTTCGAGCTGATGCGCGACCAGGCCGCCGACCAGTTCGAGCACCACACCCATTCGGCCTGGCGGCCGCGCAACGGATCGAAGGTCAACCATCGCAACCTGACCTCGGCGATGATCGATAGCCGCGATTTCCTGGCGGCGAAGAAGCGCGCCGAGAATCAGGTGCTCTTCCCAGCGGGGCCGAAGGTGGCATTGACTGGCGGGCTCGACTTCAACGATCACCGGCTGGTCTGGGCCAAGCTCGATCAAGTTCACACCAAGCACCCGGACATGGTGCTGCTGCACGGCGGATCGCCGAGGGGTGCGGAGCTAATCGCCGCCAAATGGGCCGACAACCGCAAGGTGCCGCAGATCGCCTTCAAGCCCGACTGGACGAAGCACGCCAAAGCCGCACCGTTCAAGCGCAACGACTCGTTGCTGGAGACCCTGCCGATCGGCGTCCTGCACTTCCCGGGCACCGGCATCCAGGACAACCTCGCTGACAAGGCGAAGAAGCTCGGCATCCCGGTCTGGAAGTTCGGCGGCGCGTGAGCGCCGCCTTACCCTTCCCGTGCAATGACGTGAAACCGCAACGGCGGGTCAACGGCTTTCCGCAAAACCGCCTTTCAGTCCGCTTCACCCGTCACCGCGAGCCGGGCCGCACGAGCATAGTGCGCCAACTCCGTGTCGTTCTCGATCAGGCCGTCGAGCAGCGCCTTCATATCGCTCTGATCGGACGCCGATTGAAACGGTCCCGCCTGTCGCTCGATCGCCAGCACCGCAATCGCGAGCGCCTTCTTCACCAGATGCAACTCGCGTCCCGTGAACTCCGTCATGCCGCATGCCTCAACCATCATGTCGACTCGTAAGCGCACCTTAGCCGATCGGTCAGCGCACCGTGAGGATAGCGAGGTTTCACGCATGGTCGGCGACGGCCTTTGAGTAACGGCTCCTGCCGACGGGCGCCACCCCGCGTCTACCAGCGCTGATCCTTGGTCCGGCCGAGGGGCCTGACGCCATCAACCCACAAGGGGTCGGCTTACGCTGAAGCGTGCCGCCGCTCCGTCTTTGCCTGCGCGGTGATTGCGGCCCTCGGTCGGACACATCGGGCGCCTGTCGCGCGGGGATGGCCCCGCCTCAACACAGGAGCCGGATCAATGTCTCAAGCCCTCGCACTCGCAAACGGCTGGAACCTCGCCACCACCCTCATGGCCTGCGTCGTCGTCTTTCATGCTGACGCTGGCAACTACGGCGTCATGCTCGCCGCCGAGTATGACGGCGATCCCGGCACCGTCATCCACGAATTCGACCCCTTCCAACCATGAAGGGGCGAAGTGCCACGCAAGCTGCACCGCAGAACGCCAACGGGAATTCTCCTCCCGCTGGCGTCTGTTTTCAGCTATACTTCTGCTCGCGCCGCGGTGGTGGTGGATGGCGCGACCGTCAAACATTCTCTCACGGGAGACCATCGCCATGATCTTCATTGGTATCATCGCCAGCATCGCCGCGATCGGCGTTCTCTGCTGCTTGATGTTCTATCTCGCGGTCTATGCGCTGCCCTTGTTCGCTGGCGTCACAGTTGGCGCATGGGCTTACGGCACAGGCGCGGGATGGCTCGGAGCTATTGCCGTTGGATTTGTCGCGGGCTTGGTCACACTCGGCGTGGGCCAACTCCTGCTCGTGTTCGTGAAACCGCTCTGGCTGAGGCTCGCGATCGCCATCGCCTTCGTCGCGCCGGCCGCAATCGCCGGCTATCACGCCACCCACGGCATCGTGAAACACACTATGCCGTCCGAGACGTGGCCGATCATCTTCTCTGTGATCGGCGCCATCGCAGTCGGCGTCACCGCATTCGTTCGCGTGACGACGTTGGCTGGGACCGCGCCTACGGGACAAGGCGGCATGGCGCGCGCTTAAGCGGGCTGCACGGCAGGGGCGGCCGAGCAAGGCTTGCATACGCCGTCCTAGTCGTTTGTTGGCGAGACGATGCCATAGAGCGCCTCTCGACTAGACGTGAGCAGCCCACATCGAAGCCCGCCGGGAACACAAGCCAATCGGCGAAGCTGCTCCTCAACTCCACAATGGTGGATCCCTGAGACGTCTTTCGTCTACGCGGCCGGGCGACGATCCCACTTTCGTCCGCCGGACGCCGATACGGAATGTTGCGCTAAACGTGCCGGTCCATTGGGGAAGGCGACGGGTCGAGCCACGTTCTCCTCGATACACCTCTGTCTGATCGAGCACTCCAAGCGGCCTCTTCGATGGGCTGATCTGGCCGAAGGCCGGCTGCGCCTCGACCGCCTATGCCGCAATGGCGCCGATCGACTTTCTTCCCCTGCCGGCTTCGCCGGCATTCCTCGCGAAACAACAAAGTCGCCTGGCTGCCATCCTCCGCTGCGCTTCGGCCTGCAAGCAGGTGCGGCGCCGATCGCCTCCGGCCAACCGATCGCCATCGAGGCCGCATGGTGCGGGCTCGAAACAGAGATCAAGGAGAACTACCATGGCGACCATCGGCACCTTCAAGAAGACCGGCAACGAGTTCAGCGGCCAAATCGTCACCCTCAGTGTCCAGGCGAAGAACGTCCGCATCGTTCCCGAGGCCAACCGCTCCGGCGAGAACGCCCCCAGCCACCGCGTCTTCGTGGGCCGCGTCGAGATCGGCGCCGCCTGGGCCAAGCGCTCCAACGAGGGCCGCGATTATCTGGGCCTCAAGCTCGACGACCCGAGCTTTACCGCCCCGATCTACGCCAACCTCTTCGACGACGAGGACGGCGAGGGCTACAGCCTGATTTGGTCTCGTCCCAACGGCCGCCGCGCCGACTAACCGCCAGCGACGCCCCGCCCGATCCTCGGGCGGGGCAGTCCTTCAAGGCCCCGCCAAGGCACGCACGCGAAACCACCTCGAGGCTGGCCCGAACGGGCTGGCCTTCCGGCTTTGCACCTTGTCGCTTTTCCGGATCGCCGGTTGGCCAACCCTACGCGTTTCCGCAGGTCCGGTTGGTCGGATCGGGACGCGAGCTGAATTGTAACGCGACTCGCGTAGAGTCATGTTTCAGTGACTTCCACCGTCTCATCGAGGAGGTCGGCGGGTTTCACGTTCAACGCTTCCGCCAAATGCCACATCGTCAACAGCGTGACATTTTGCTGGCCCCGCTCCATGCCGCTCACATAGGCGCGGTCCACACCCATTTTCACGGCGACCGCTTCCTGGCTCAGACCGGCAGCGACGCGATACCTCCTGACGTTGGCTCCAAAGATTCTGCGAATGTCCATCCGCAGGATAGGAGACAATAGTGCATTATATCGCTACGTGTTATAATACACGGCCGCGTCGGCTGAGCGTGATGCCGCCAGCGGGCTGCCGTGATGCGTGAAAAGCATCGGGAAATTTCACTTGTCGGTCTGGTGTGCCTTGGCGGAGCCGATACGATCAATTAACCAAGACAGATGGACGCGCCGATGATCACGATGGACTTCCTGGATCGTCCGCCCGAGAGCAACCGTCTCACGGCTTACGATGAAAGCCATCTCGCCGCCTACATCCGGTTGCTGGACGCCGACGCGGAAGGGGCCGATTGGCGTGAGGCGGTGCAAATCATCTTCGGATTCGACCCCGACGATGACCCCGACCGCGCTCGCGTTATTCATCAAAGCCATCTCGCCCGCGCCCGCTGGATGACCACGACGGGCTATCGCGAGCTCCTCCGTCCCCGCGTGTCCTAGAGCGGGACACTCCTCCCGGTTGTGCAAGGCATCGCGCCCCGCAGTTTTGGGGACTTCCGCCGAGCCTCGTCGGCGGCGAGGCTTAACGCGCAGGGGGCCACTCAGAGCGCGGACGAGGAGACGCGTATGGCCGAGCCGCCGGATTGGCGATTGCAGACAACCGAACGCGCGCTGAACCGCTTGGAACGGCAAGGGTTCGCGTGGGAGTTTCTGCGCCGCAATCCCGACTATCGCAGCGACTATGACCGCCTGCGCGGCACCCCGGCCAGCCGCGAGAGCGCTTCATTGCCGCATAGGAGCGCCACCCCGCAATGGGGGTTGCGCTTTCCTGCTCGATCCCGACCGCTCCGCTAGCGAGACCGCGATCTTCTGGCGGCCAGAGCTTGTCGCCAGCGTCTTGCTGATTGAACCAGCGCCGGCCGTCTTTCTCGCCGCCAAGCGACTCGACCAGCTCGACCTAACTCACGCCACACTGCACGCGCAACCCGGAGGCGAAGGTGCGATCATTTTAGCCGATCCCGACGGCGATCATCATTTGGTCGTCGGCGCCATCGACCCGGCTCAACCGCTCGCCGTTCTGCTGCCGCTCGACGACAACTTCCACATCCGCGCCGAAGCGGCATTGCGATTCCAACGCCGCCTATTTGGACGCGCCCCCGGTCCGCTACCGCGCGCGCTCACGCTCACACCGCGCCGCCGCCTGCGGCTGGTGCGCATGGTGCGTGCGCTCGATGGCCGATCCGCAGGCGCGACTTATCGCGAAATCGCCGGCGTGCTTTTCGACACGCCGCGGCAGTCCGCCACCGAATGGAAAACGTCGTCCATCCGCGCCCAGACAATCCGTTTGGTCAAGGATGCCGAGACGATGGTGCGCGGCGGCTATCTCCGCTTGCTGGCCGGCCGCTGACTCCCTGCGGTCCCCATCGAACGAGGGGCACAAGGGGGGTACGCGCACAGAGGGGTCTCACTCCGTCATCCACCCTGACGCCGGTGGTTCGCCATCGTGGTCGCCGCTTCGCCACTGCACGCCGGCGGGGCAGCCGATCCACCGGAGGCCCCAATGTCAGCAGCGCGACTCGACCCCCCGCCACGCTATCTCCGCACATCCGAGGCGGCGCGCTTCCTCGGCCTATCCGGTCGCACGCTGGAGAAGCACCGCACCTACGGCACGGGACCGGTCTATCGCAAGCTCGGCGGACGCATTGTCTATGCCCTCGACGATCTTCAGGCTTGGGCGGATCGCGGCACACGGCAGTCGACATCAGATCCGGGCCACGGTGTTGTCCACCCTGCAAAACGACAGGCGACGCCCGCCGGGGGAATGCCCGTGCGACGCGGCGGCGCGTCATGATCGTCGCGCTCCTCAATCAGAAGGGTGGCGTCGGCAAGACGATGCTCACGCTGCATGTCGCCGGCGAATGGGCGAGCAAGGGAAGGCGCGTCCTACTCATTGACGCGGACCCACAGGGCTCCGCGCTCGATTGGTCCCAGCAGCGGGCACGCGAAGGCCTGCCGCGACTCTTCGGTGTCATCGGCCTGGCGCGGGATACGCTTCACAGCGAAGCGCCGGAGCTGGCGCGAGACGCCGATCATGTGGTGATCGACGGGCCACCGCGCGTCGCCAGCCTGATGCGGTCCGCGCTGCTTGCCGCCGACCTGGTACTGATCCCCGTGCAGCCATCGCCTTTCGATGGCTGGGCGTCCGCGGAGATGCTCTCGCTGCTGGGCGAGGCGCGGATCTACCGCCCCCAGCTCGCCGCCCGCTTCGTGCTGAATCGCTGCGGAGCGCGAACCGTCATCGCGCGCGAGACGGCCGAGACGCTCGCCGATCACGATCCGCCGGTACTCACCAGCACCGTCGGCCAGCGCGTCACCTTCGCCGACGCGGCACGCTCCGGCCGCCTGGTCTCCGAGATCAACGAACGCAGCCCCGCTGCGCGCGAGATCACCGCACTCTGCACTGAGGTCGGGAGGATCGCACCATGACGGAGCGGCCCCACAAACGCGCCTTCACTGCACGTCCAGCCGATCCAGAGAGCTGGGTGAAAGCCCCCAATCCGCGGCACCCGCGCGGCGGCGACACCGCCACCTTCACCGCGCGCCTCACCATCGACGTCACGCCCGACATGCGTGGCCAGATCAAGATCGCCGCGTTTCAGCGTGGGGTCACCGTCGCCGACATGCTGCGCGAGCTACTCGCCCGCGAGTTTCCCCCAACCGATGGAGCAACGCCATGAACGGCGCAGCCGACTTGCGTCGCGCCGCGACGCCGAACGTCGCCGGCCTGACCCATGTCGAGCTGACCTGGATCGAGAAAAGGATCGAATATTGGATCCGGTTCGGACAGGAGGTCCACGAACAGATTCTCGACCGCCGCCGGCGCGTCGTCAGCTTCCCGCCCCACAGCGTTTTCGCGCTTGTCCGCTGGGCGTCCAACGACTTCGGAACGGTCCTCTCGCGCATCGACATCGTGCGCGCGGTTTCGCCGGGCGAACCCTATCAGACGTTGCCCTTCGTGCGCCCCGGCGGCGACATTCTGCTGAAGGCCGAGAGCTGGCGACACGTCGAGCGCGTCCTGCAGATCGTCGACGCGATCGAGTCCAGCGGCATCAATCCCGCCGAGGTCTCGCCGCACCATTGGCGCCACGTTCATAACCGGCTCGTCGCCGGCCAGGAACCGCGCAACTACACCGCGCAGCAGCACCGGGCCATCCTCTTGCGCCGAAGGGTCGAGCCATGACCCGCTTCGGCTACGTCATCACGACGTACTTCACCGTGATGCTGATCGGTGGCCTGTCCTTCATCCACATCACGCCCCGGCTGATCTGGAACGCGTCCGCCAGCACGCCGATCGGACTCTATTCGCTCGACCGGTCGCCACGCCTTCAAGTGACTGACCTCGTCGCCGTGGACGCCCCTGAGCCGCTCGCATCGTTCCTCGCCGAGCGTGGCTACGTGCCGCGCGGCGTCCCCCTCATGAAACGCGTCGCCGCCCTTCCCGGCCAGCAGGTCTGCCGCACCGGCGCACACGTCACCGTCGATGGCGTCGCGATGGGTGAAGCGCTGACGCGCGACCGTCTCGGCCGCCATCTGCCCGTCTGGCAGGGCTGCCGGCGCATCGCCGACGGCGAGATCTTCCTCATGAACTGGTCCGTCGAGGACAGCCTCGACGGGCGCTACTTCGGTCCGATTTCCACCCGCTCGATCATCGGCCGCGCAACGCCTGTGTGGACCGATGAAGACGGCGGCGGCCGCTTCCAATGGCGCGCCGCGACGCGGTGAACGACGCGCCTATCCGACCTCACCGCACAGCAAAGGAGTCTTCCCATGCCGCAGATCGGCGAATTCACCCGCACGAAGAACGGCTACGCCGGCCACATCCGCACGCTCTCGCTCGACGCCGAAATCGTGCTCGTCCCCGCCGAGCACACCGACGCTGAGAACGCGCCGGACTACCGTGTTCACCACGGCAGCGATGACGGCCCCGAGATCGGCGCCGGATGGAAACGCACCGGTGAGAAAGCCGGCGACTACGTCTCCCTGCAGATCGACGATCCCACCTTGGCCCAGCCAATCCGCGCCAATCTGTTCCAATCGGCCGAAGACAAATCCGCCTGGAATCTGCACTGGAACCGCCCGCCCAAGCGCGGCGAGCGGGACTGAACGATGTCCGGCCCGCGCCATCAAGCTGTCGTCGGGCGGCCAAGCGCCGTCCGACTGACATGCCTCCTTCTCCTTTCCGGCCTGCTGCTCGCCGTGCCGTTTAACGCCACAGCGAGCGCGCAGAACCCACCGGGCACGCGGACGGCGACGGCCCATCCGTTCGCCGCCTACATTGAAGAGGCCGCACGGCGCTTCCGCATCCCGGCCGCGTGGATTCGCGCCGTCATGCGCGCGGAAAGCGCCGGCGATGTGCGCGCGATCTCCTCTGCCGGGGCGATGGGCTTGATGCAGATCATGCCTGCTACCTGGGCGGAGCTGCGCGTCCGCCATGGTCTCGGGCGAAACCCATACGATCCGCGCGACAATATATTGGCTGGCGCAGCTTACTTGCGCGAGATGCATGATCGCTACGGTTCGCCGGGGTTTCTTGCAGCCTACAATGCGGGGCCAGGGCGCTACGAAGAATATCTCGCGGGCCGCCCGTTGCCGGCCGAGACCCGCGCCTATGTGGCCGCATTGATCCCTTCCTTCGGCGGCGGTGACCTGCCGGGTGCAACCACCGTCGCCGCGGCTGATCCTCGCGCCTGGACTCGCGCGCCGCTGTTCATCACGCGCGCCAACAACGTGACCAGCGTCGATCCAGCGCAGGCGGAAAGCACTCCGGACGACGCTCTGGCAGCAACTCGGGCGCGCGAGACTTCCGCGATCGTCCCGCAATCCTCGGGCCTGTTCGTGGCGCGCTCGGATGGCGGAGGCCCGCGATGACGGCGCTTCGTTCGGATCGCGGTCTGGCGGGCTCCAGCGCATCATGGAGTGCGTGGAGGGGGAAGCAGGACAACACAACCGCACGATGGCAGGATAAAGGGGCGCGATGTGCGCCTCGGTTCGGTTGTGCTTTTTCAATGGCTTACGCTGCGAATTCGCGAGGTGCGCCTGTTCGGCGCAGCCTGCGGCTCCGGCGATTTCATAAGCAAATCAGCGCTATCGCGCGATGTGCGGTCTTGCCGCCATGAGCGACGACAACGATTTCCGCGTCCGGCCAGGCCGCATCCGATCGACCAGCGCGCAGCGCGCGAGGCCGTTCATCGCCCAAGCCTTGGCCGCCGCCCAGCGCGCCGGCGGCTCGGTCTCCCGCAAGGGGACGATCGGCCCGAACCACCGCTCCCGGTTCGGCCGGGGCCAGCGCGCATCAGTGCAGGCCAATCGGTTCATCACGTCCCGCTCGCGCGGCGCCGTCGTCAAGGCGCGTGTCGTCCGTCACGGCGGACGGAGCGCGCCGCTCGCGACCCACCTGAACTATCTGGGCCGCGAGGGCGTCACCCGGGACGGAGAGAAGGCCCGGCTGTTCGGGCCTGGCGCCGATGACGCTGATCCGAAGGCGTTCGCGGAACGGTGCGAGGATGACCGGCATCATTTCCGGTTCATCGTCTCGCCGGACGACGCCGTGGAGATGTCAGACCTCAAGACCTTCGCCCGCGATTTGGTCGGCCAGATGGAGAAGGACCTCGGCACCAAGCTCGAATGGGTCGCCGTCGATCACTGGAATACCGAACATCCGCACGTCCATTTAATTGTGCGTGGCGTGCGCGAGGATGGCGAAAACCTCGTCATCTCCCGCGACTATATCAAGGAAGGCATGCGTGATCGGGCGCGGGATCTGATCACGCAGGAATTGGGGCCGCGCACGGATCACGAGATCCGTCGCACCCTGGAACGTCAGATCGACACCGAGCGCTGGACCAACCTCGATCGGCAGCTCGCACGCGACGGCTATCGCACCGGCGTCATCGACCTCGCGCCACATCCCAACCGCCAGCCCGACGAATTTCATGCGCTCAAGGTCGGGCGCCTTCGCAAACTGGAATCGCTCGGGCTTGCCGACCAGGTCGGCCCCGGCCAGTGGACTGTTTCCGAAAATGCCGAGACGACGCTGCGCGAGCTCGGCGAACGCGGCGACATCATCAAGCGCATCCATCGCGGCCTTTCAGAACACAGCATCGAACGCGGCGCGTCCAACTATGTGCTCGCCGGGGAAAGTCTGGACGATCCTGTGGTCGGCCGGCTGGTCGCCCGCGGTCTCGACGATGAGCTGAAGGGTACAGCCTATGCCGTGGTCGACGGCATGGACGGCCGCACCCATCACATCAAGCTGCCCGATCTCGACGCCGCCGGCGATAGCGCGCCCGGCTCAATCGTCGAGCTGCGCAGGTTCGACGACGCGAAGGGGCAGCGTCGCGTCGCGATGGCGGTCCGATCAGACCTCACCATCGAGCAGCAGATCACCGCGACCGGCGCCACTTGGCTTGATCGACAGGCGATCGCCCGCGAGCCGGTTGCGCTCGGTGGCGGGGGCTTCGGCGCGGAGGTGCGCGACGCCCTGGACCGGCGCGCCGAACACCTGATTGGGCGAGGTCTGGCCGAACGTCAGAACCGCGGCGTCAGCTTCAGCCGCAACCTGATCGAGACGCTCCGCCGGCGCGAGTTGGACGCCGTGGGCGCCAAGATCGCGGCAGAGAGCGGCCGCCCATTCAATAAGGCCGCGGCGGGGGAATACGTCGCTGGCGCCTACCAGCGGCGCATCGCGCTCGCCTCCGGCCGCTTCGCGATGATCGATGACGGCCTCGGCTTCCAGCTCGTGCCCTGGTCGCCCTCACTCGAAAAGAAACTCGGCCGGCATGTCTCCGGTCTCGCGCGCAGCGATGGCGGCATCGACTGGAGCTTCGGCCGCAAGCGGAGGCTGGGCCTGTGAACAGCGCGCCTCATCAAGAAAGGACTCCACTATGTCGGCCACCAAAATCCTCTGGGGCCAGATCCTTGTCGTCTCCCTGATTGTGCTCGCGACCACCTGGGCCGCGACGCAGTGGACGGCATGGCAGCTCGGCTTCCAGCCGCAGCTCGGCCGGCCATGGTTCGAACTCTTCGGCTGGCCGATCTACTATCCGCCGGCCTTCTTCTGGTGGTGGTACTTCTACGATGCCTATGCACCGCACGTTTTCGTCGAGGGCGCCTATATCGCGGCATCCGGCGGCTTCATCGCCATCGCGGTCGCCATCGGTATGTCGGTCTGGCGCGCGCGCGAGGCCAAGAATGTCGAGACCTACGGCTCGGCGCGCTGGGCGCGAGCCGATGAAGTCCGGGCGGCCGGCCTGCTTGGACCCGATGGTGTGGTGCTCGGCAGGTTCGACGGCGCCTATCTTCGTCATGACGGACCTGAGCATGTGCTGTGCTTCGCCCCGACCCGCTCCGGCAAGGGCGTCGGCCTTGTTGTGCCGTCGCTGCTGACCTGGCCAGGCTCCGCCATTGTTCACGACATCAAGGGCGAGAACTGGCAGCTCACCGCCGGCTTCCGCGCCCGACACGGCCGGGTGCTGCTGTTCGACCCGACCAACGCGAAGTCGTCCGCCTACAACCCGCTGCTCGAGGTCCGCCACGGCGAATGGGAGGTTCGCGACGTCCAGAACATCGCCGACATTCTCGTCGATCCCGAAGGGAGTTTGGAACGCCGCAATCATTGGGAGAAGACGTCCCACGCGCTGCTGGTCGGCGCCATTCTGCACGTTCTATACGCCGAGACCGACAAGACGCTCGCCGGCGTCGCCGCCTTCCTGTCCGACCCCAAGCGGCCGATCGAGTCGACGCTCGCCGCCATGATGAAGACGGCGCATCTCGGCGAAGCTGGACCGCACCCGGTCATCGCGTCGGCGGCGCGTGAGCTGCTGAACAAATCAGACAATGAGCGGTCCGGCGTGCTGTCCACCGCCATGTCGTTCCTCGGGCTTTACCGCGATCCGGTAGTGGCCGAAGTGACTCGCCGCTGTGATTGGCGCATCACCGACATCGTCGGCGGGACGCGGCCATCGACGCTCTACCTCGTGGTGCCGCCGTCCGACATCGCGCGCACCAAGCCGCTGATCCGGCTTCTCCTCAACCAGATCGGACGCCGCCTGACCGAGGACCTGCGGGCAAAGGGAGGCCGACACCGTCTGCTCCTCATGCTCGACGAGTTTCCAGCGCTCGGGCGCCTCGACTTCTTCGAGTCCGCGTTGGCCTTTATGGCCGGCTATGGCCTGAAGAGCTTCCTGATCGCGCAGTCGTTGAACCAGATCGAGAAAGCCTATGGCCCGAACAACTCGATCCTCGACAACTGCCATGTCCGCGTCAGCTTCGCGACCAATGACGAGCGGACGGCCAAGCGCGTGTCGGATGCGCTGGGCACCGCGACCGAGATGCGCGCGATGCGGAACTATGCCGGGCACAGGCTGAGCCCATGGCTCGGCCATCTGATGGTGTCGCGATCGGAGACCGCGCGCCCGCTGCTGACGCCGGGCGAGGTGATGCAGCTCCCACCCGCCGACGAGATCGTCATGGTTTCCGGAACGCCGCCGATCCGCGCGAAGAAGGCGCGCTACTTCGAGGATCGTCGGTTTCAGGAACGCATCCTGCCACCGCCGGCGCTGGCAAAGACAGCGGCGGCAAAGTCGGACGACTGGAGCAAGATGCCGCTGCCGCCGCGGCCGGAGATCGAGGGCGCCGCCGCAAAGGATGGCCAGGGCGACGACGAGGATCCGACCGGCTCGGAACGCCGCCACCAGCCCGAGCTGAACAAGGCCGGGACCGTCGAGAAGAAGGCGCCGATCAACAACGAGTTCGACCTCGATGGTCCCGACGACGCCGATGACGACGCCGCGCGCGCACGCCGGCTGAACCAGGTGATGCAGGGCATCGCGCGGCAGGTCTCGCTCGATCCCAACGATGGGATGGACCTCTGAGCGTGGCGATCATGAAGATTCCGAAGAAGCAGCGCCTCTCGGTCTATCTCGATCCGGACATCATGAAGGCGCTCACCGCTTATGCCGCGCGTCGCGATCAATCGCGATCCCTGGTCGCGGAAGCGGCGATCGCATCCTTCCTGTCACCCGACACCGCCGAGCGCCAGGAAGCCGCGACCACCAAGCGATTGGACCAGCTCGACCGGCGCATGACACGCATGGAACGCGACCTCGGCATTTCCGTGGAAATGCTCGCGGTGTTCGTCCGCCACTGGCTCACCACCAACCCGCCGTTGCCGGAGCCAGCCCAGGCGGCCGCACGCGCACAGGCGGGCGAGCGGTACGACGCCTTCGTCGCCGCGCTCGGCCGGCGACTCGCGAAGGGACCGAAGGTGCGTGAGGAGATTTCCGAAGACGTCACGGGCATCGCGGGCGCGGAATAACCATCGCGTAACGTGTCGCAAGCGTCCGGCAGTTCCGCCCTGTCCCTGTCTTTGTACGCCAGAGCACTACGACCCCGTTCTGCTTGTTGTCATGCCCTGATTTCTGCCTCTTCTACTGATCCCCGATCCAGGGCCGCGTGTTCGCGGTCCCGCACAGAACGGGGACGACATGGCGGTTTCTCACCAGCAATCAGAGGCGACCCTGCGAGGCGCGCGCATGTTGCGCACAGCCCTCGGCCCCGCCATCGCCGGATTCCTGGAAGACCCGTCGATCGTCGAGGTGATGCTCAATCCCGACGGGCGGCTCTGGATCGACCGCCTGTCCGAGGGGCTCTCCGACACCGGAGAGCGTCTGTCGCCCGCGGACGGCGAGCGCATCGTCCGCCTCGTCGCGCATCATGTCGGCGCAGAGGTTCATTCCGGTTCACCACGCGTTTCGGCGGAGCTTCCCGAAACGGGGGAGCGGTTCGAAGGCCTCTTGCCTCCTGTCGTGGCGGCGCCGGCGTTCGCGATCCGCAAACCCGCCGTCGCTGTCTTCACGCTCGATGACTACGTCGCCGCCGACATCATGTCGGTCGAACAGGCGGAGGTGCTCCGCCACGCCGTCGCGGACCGCCGCAACATCCTCGTCGCCGGCGGCACCTCGACCGGCAAGACGACGCTCACCAACGCGCTGCTCGCCGAGGTGTCGAAGACCTCCGACCGCGTCGTTCTGATCGAGGACACGCGCGAGCTGCAATGCGCCGCGCCCAACCTGGTCGCCATGCGGACGAAGGATGGCGTCGCATCGCTCTCCGATCTCGTCCGCTCCTCGCTTCGCTTGCGCCCCGATCGCATTCCGATCGGAGAGGTGCGCGGCGCCGAGGCGTTGGATTTGCTCAAGGCATGGGGGACGGGCCACCCGGGCGGCATCGGCACGATCCACGCCGGCACCGCGATCGGCGCGCTGCGCCGCCTCGAGCAGCTCATTCAGGAAGCCGTCATCACCGTCCCGCGCGCGCTGATCGCCGAGACCATCGATCTCGTCGCCGTGCTCAGCGGCCGCGGCTCGACCCGTCGCCTCGCCGCACTCGCCCGCGTCAAAGGCCTTCAGCCGGACGGCGACTACCGCGTCATCCCCGCAACCCAGCCCGTCTCAGGAGACCCCGAATGATCCGTCATGCCTTGCTCGCGCGCCGTCACATCGCGACAGCCGTGTCCGTCACCGTCGTCAGCATGATGCTGGCGCCGGCGGCTTATGCTTCCGGCTCATCGATGCCGTGGGAAGCGCCGCTGCAGTCCATCCTCGAATCCATCGAGGGACCTGTGGCCAAGATCATCGCCGTGATGATCATCATCATCACGGGTCTGACGCTCGCCTTCGGCGACACATCAGGCGGTGCGCGGAAGCTGATCCAGATCGTGTTCGGCCTCTCGATCGCCTTCGCCGCGTCGAGCTTCTTCCTGTCGTTCTTCTCTTTCGGCGGCGGAGCGCTCGTTTGATGGCGAGCTTGATCGATAGCACCGGCGACGTGCCGGGCTACGCCGTCCCGGTCCATCGGGCGCTCACCGAGCATATCCTGCTCGGCGGCGCGCCGCGCTCGATCGCCATCCTCAACGGCACGCTCGCGGCGGCGCTCGGCCTCGGCCTGCGCCTCTGGCTGGTCGGTCTCGGGCTCTGGGCGATCGGGCATTTCGCGGCGGTGTGGGCGGCCAAACGCGATCCGCAATTCGTCGACGTGGTGCGCCGTCACCTGCGCATCCCCGGCCACCTGAGCGCGTGAGGCCCCGATGATGAACCTTGCCGAATATCGCCGGACCTCAACCCGCCTCGCGGATTTCCTGCCCTGGGCCGCGCTCGCGGGCGAGGGCATCGTCCTCAACAAGGACGGCAGCTTCCAACGCACCGCTCGCTTTCGCGGTCCCGACCTCGATTCCGCGGTGCCGGCCGAACTTGTCGCCGTCGCCGGCCGCCTCAACAACGCCTTCCGCCGGCTTGGCTCGGGATGGGCGATCTTCGTCGAGGCGCAGCGGCATGGCGCCGGCGCCTATCCGGCGAGCCGCTTTCCCGAGGCCGCGTCCGCCCTGGTCGACGCCGAACGCAAAGCCGATTTCGAGGAAGACGCCTCGCACTTTGAGTCCAGCTACTTCCTGACCTTCGTCTACCTGCCACCGGCCGAGGACGCCGCCCGCGCCGAGAGCTGGCTCTATGAAGGCAAGGCCGACAACGGTCTTGACCCACATGAGGCGTTACGCGGCTTCGCTGATCGCACCGATCGCGTGCTCCAGCTCGTCGAGAACTTCATGCCGGAATGTGCATGGCTCGATGACGGCGAGACGCTGACTTATCTTCATTCGACCGTCTCGACCAAACGCCATCGTGTGCGCGTGCCCGAGACGCCCATGTATCTCGATGCGCTGCTGGCCGATCAGCCGCTCACGGGCGGATTGGAGCCGCGCCTCGGCGACAAGCATCTCCGCATCCTGACCATCGTCGGCTTTCCGACCGCGACCACGCCCGGGCTGCTCGATGACCTCAACCGGCTCGCCTTCCCGTATCGCTGGTCGACGCGCGCCGTCCTTCTCGACAAGACCGACGCCACCAAGCTGCTCACCAAGATCCGCCGGCAATGGTTCGCCAAGCGCAAGAGCATCATGGCGATCCTGAAGGAGGTGATGACCAACGAGGCGTCGGTCCTCGTCGACACCGATGCGGCGAACAAGGCGGCCGATGCCGATCTCGCGCTTCAGGAACTCGGCGCGGACTATGCCGGTCAGGCCTATGTCACCGCGACGGTCGCCGTCTGGGACGCCGATCCACGCATCGCCGCCGAGAAGCTGCGCCTGGTGGAGAAGATCGTTCAGGGCCGCGACTTCACCGCGATGGCTGAGACGATCAACGCCGTCGACGCCTGGCTTGGCTCGCTGCCCGGCCATGTCTACGCCAACGTCCGGCAACCGCCGATCTCGACGCTCAATCTCGCCCACATGATTCCGCTGTCGGCGGTGTGGGCGGGGCCGGAACGGGACGAGCATTTCGGGCAACCCCCCTTGCTTTATGGCAGGACCGAAGGCTCGACCCCGTTCCGGTTTTCCCTTCATGTCGGCGATGTCGGTCACACGCTCGTCGTTGGGCCGACCGGCGCCGGCAAATCAGTGCTGCTGGCGCTGATGGCGCTGCAGTTCCGGCGCTATTCGGGCTCGCAGGTCTTCGCCTTCGATTTCGGCGGCTCGATCCGCGCCGCGGCGCTCGCCATGGGCGGCGATTGGCACGATCTCGGCGGCGGGCTGACCGAGGGCGCGGCCGACAGCGTGTCGCTGCAACCGCTCGCCGGCATCCACCACGTGCCGGAACGCGCGTGGGCGGCGGATTGGATCGTCGCGATCCTGCAGCGCGAGGGCGTGACGATCGCGCCGGAGGTGAAGGAATATATCTGGACGGCGCTGACCTCGCTCGCGAGCGCGCCTGTTAGCGAACGCACCATCACCGGGCTTGCAGTCCTCCTTCAATCGAACGACCTCAAACAGGCGCTACGACCCTATTGCGTCGGAGGCGCCTATGGTCGCCTGCTCGACGCCGAGAACGAGCATCTTGGCGAAGCCTCTGTGCAGGCGTTCGAGACCGAGGGCCTGATCGGCACGGGCGCGGCGCCGGCCGTGCTCGCCTACCTGTTCCATCGCATCGAGGATCGCCTGGATGGCAGCCCCACGCTGCTCATCGTCGACGAAGGCTGGCTGGCGCTCGACGACGAGGATTTCGCTGGTCAGCTCCGCGAATGGCTGAAGACGCTGCGCAAGAAGAACGCCTCCGTCGTCTTCGCCACCCAGTCGCTTTCCGACATCGACAGTTCGGCGATTGCGCCCGCCATCATCGAGAGCTGCCAGACCAGGCTCCTATTGCCGAACGAGCGCGCGATCGAACCGCAGATCACCGCGATCTACCGGCGCTTCGGCCTCAACGACCGCCAGATCGAGATCCTCGCCCGCGCGATGCCCAAGCGCGACTATTACTGCCAGTCCCGCCGCGGCAACCGGCTGTTCGAGCTCGGTCTGTCCGAGGTGGCGCTGGCGCTGTGCGCCGCTTCCTCGAAGACCGATCAAGCCGCCATCGAACGCGTCATCGCCGAACATGGACGCGAGGGCTTTCTGCCGGCCTGGCTGCGGCTGCGTGGCGTCGCCTGGGCCGCCGACCTCATCCCCAACCTTAACAACCTGGAGACACAGCCATGATCTTCCGTCGCTCACGCGCGGCGCTTCTTGCCGCGTCGATCCTTTCCATTCCCGTGGCGATGTCGCCCGTGATGGTCCAGCCGGCATCCGCGCAATGGGTCGTCTACGACCCAACGAACTACGTGCAGAATGTTCTCTCCGCCGCCCGCGCCCTGGAGCAGATCAACAATCAGATCACCTCGCTTCAAAACGAAGCGACGATGCTGATCAACCAGGCGCGCAATCTCGCAAGCCTGCCTTACTCCTCGCTTCAGCGGTTGCAGCAGTCCGTGCAGCGGACGCAGCAGCTTCTCGGCCAGGCGCAGCGCATCGCCTACGACGTCCAGCAGATCGACCAGGCCTTTACTTCCACCTACGGCAATGCGTCGATGTCTGCCTCCGACCAGCAGCTCGTCTCGCAGGCGCGCGAGCGCTGGCAGAACACCGTCGGCGGCTTGCAGGACGCCATGCGCGTGCAGGCCGGTGTCGTCGGCAACATCGACACCAACCGCGCCGAGATGTCGGCGCTCATTGGTCAGAGTCAGGGCGCTACCGGCGCCTTGCAGGCGGCGCAGGCCGGCAATCAGCTCCTCGCGCTCCAGGCCCAGCAGCTCGCCGATCTCACGGCTGTCGTCGCTGCGAACGGCCGGGCTCAGGCACTGACCGAAGCGGAACGCGCGGCGGCTGCCGAGCAGGGTCGCGAGCAGCGCCGCCGCTTCCTGACCCCCGGCAGCGGCTATCAGCCCGGCAACGCCCGCATGTTCCCGAATGGCAACTAAGGCCCCGCAAGAGGATCGTGTCATGGACGGCAAGCTCTTGGCGCGCCTTGGCGCCGTCGTCTTCGTCGCCGTCGCCATCACGGCGACGGCGATCGAGATGTCCCGGAAAGAGGAAGAGCCGGCCGGCCAAGCGTTGCGGCCAGTTGAAGTCACGCCGGCCGATCCGCTGCGCCAGGCGCAGCGGCGGTGCCAACTGCTCGGCGAGGCCGCCGCGCGCGATGCCGAATGCCTGCGCACCTGGGCCGCAACCCGCGACCGCTTCCTCGGCGTTGCGCCGGCGCCAGCGCCGACGTCGCCGCAGCATGACGACGGGCGGTGATCCATGGGCGGCACCGGCGTCATCGACCAATTCCTGGAGGTCTTCACCCGCTATATCGATAGCGGATTTGGCCTGCTCGGCGGCGAGGTAGCGTTCATAGCCACGACGCTGATCGTCATCGACGTGACATTGGCCGCGCTGTTCTGGAGCTGGGGCGCCGACGACGACATCATGGCGCGCCTGGTCAAGAAGACGCTGTTCGTCGGCGTCTTCGCCTACATCATCGGCAATTGGAATAGCCTCGCGCGCATCGTGTTCGAGAGCTTCGCGGGGCTCGGCCTGAAGGCGTCGGGCACTGGATTTACCGTCGAAGATCTCATGCGCCCCGGCCGCGTTGCGCAGACCGGCCTCGACGCCGGCCGCCCGCTGCTCGATTCCATCTCCAACCTGATGGGCTGGATCGCCTTCTTCGAGAACTTCATCCAGATCGCCTGCCTGTTGTTCGCCTGGGCGCTGGTGCTGCTCGCCTTCTTCATTCTCGCCGTCCAGCTCTTCGTCACCCTGATCGAATTCAAGCTGACGACGCTTGCGGGCTTCGTGCTGATCCCGTTCGGCCTGTTCGGCAAATCCGCGTTCATGGCCGAACGCGTCCTCGGCAACGTCATATCGAGCGGCATCAAGGTTCTGGTGCTCGCCGTCATCATCGGCATCGGCTCGACGTTGTTCTCCCAGTTCACCGCCGGCTTCGCGAACCAGACACCGACGATCGACCAGGCGATGGCGATCGTGCTTGCCGCGCTCTCGCTGCTGGGCCTCGGAATCTTCGGCCCTGGCATCGCCAACGGCCTCGTCTCTGGCGGTCCGCAGCTCGGCGCCGGCGCGGCCGTCGGAACTGGGCTCGCGGCGGGCGGCGCTCTGGTCGCGGCCGGCGCGGCTGGCGGAATGGCCCTTCGCGGCGGCGCCGCTGCTCTTTCCGGAACTGCCGCTGCCGCTCGAGGGGGAGCGGCCCTGGCCGGTGGCGCCTCGACGGCCTACAGCCTCGGCGCTGCCGGCCAGTCGGGCGTGTCCGCCGTCGGATCTGGACTCGGTGGCGTTGCTCGCGCCGCTGGCGCGGCCGCCAGCTCACCGCTGCGTCGCGCGGCCTCCCGGGCAGCAGACGGCATGAAGTCGAGCTTCTCCGATGGCGCCAAGTCCGCGTTCGCCGCGACGGGTGGCACATCGACCATGGGCACGATCGGCGGGCTCGCGGCCGATGCTGCGCCGGCCGCTGCGGCTGACGGGCCGCCGGCCTGGGCCCAGCGCATGAAGCGCTCTCAGGCCTTGAGCCACGGTGTGACGGCGGCCGCCCACGCCGTTCGCAGCGGTGACAGCCATGGCGGCGGCTCCTCTATCAACCTCTCTCAAGGCGATCGCTGATGTTCAAACGACCTTCTACTCACTACGGCAAACCACCAGAACCTGAGACGCCTTACCAGCGCGCCGCGCAGGTCTGGGACGAGCGCATCGGCGCCGCGCGCGTCCAGGCGAAGAATTGGCGGCTCATGGCGTTCGGCTCGCTGATCCTGTCCGCTGGTTTCGCGGCGGCGCTTGTCTGGCAATCGGCCCGCGGCACGATCGTGCCATGGGTTGTGCAGGTCGACCGGCTCGGCCAAGCGCAGGCGGTGGCGCCAGCGGTCGCCGACTATCGTCCCACCGATCCGCAGATCGCTTTTCATCTCGCGCGCTTCATCGAGCAGGTCCGCTCGATTCCGTCCGACGCCATCATCGTTCGGCAGAACTGGCTGCGCGCCTACGACTTCACGACCGACCGCGGCGCGATGGCGCTGAACGACTACGCGCGATCCAACGACCCTTTTACCAAGGTCGGCCGACAACAGATCGCCGTCGACGTCTCCAGCGTCATCCGGGCCTCGCCGGACAGTTTCCGCGTCGCCTGGGTCGAGCGCCGGTACGAGAACGGCCAGCTCGCCGAGACGACCCGCTGGACCGCCATCCTCACCATCGTCGTGCAGGTTCCACGCAACGCCGATCGGCTGCGCGCCAACCCGCTCGGCATCTACGTCAACGCCATCAACTGGTCACGGGAGCTTGGGCAATGAAGCCGTCTTTCCGTAAAGCCGGAAATCCGGCTTCTCGCACGTCCACATTTGCGGTTCTCCTGCTGTGCACGTCGGCGCTCGCCGGCTGCGCCACGGCGAACAGGCCGCCAGAGATCTCCTATGATGACGCCGTGCCAGCGGCGCTGAGCGCCAATCCTCCGGTTCCCGTGCGCGTGGTCGAGCTGCCGCGACCTCTGCCACTCCCCGGTCAGATGAAGCCCGTCGAGCCGTCCCGCGGCACGCCTGAGCCTACCGATCCGACAGCCCGCGTTAATCAGGCCAACGCCGCCGCGCGTGTGCAGCCGGTCCGCGATGGCTTCATCAACGCCATGCAGGTCTATCCCTATACCGGCGGCGCGCTCTATCAGGTCTACACCGCCGTCGGCCAGATCACCGACATCGCTCTTCAGCCGGGCGAGCAACTGGTCGGCTCCGGCCCGGTCGCCGCCGGCGACACGGTTCGCTGGATCATCGGCGACACGGTGAGCGGCTCGGGCGCGACCCAGCAAGTTCATATCCTGGTGAAGCCGACCCGCGCCGACTTGATGACGAATCTCATCATCAACACCAATCTGCGCACCTACCACATGGAGCTGCGCTCGACCGAGCGCACCTATATGGCTTCGGTGTCCTGGCAGTATCCGCAGGATCAGCTCATCGCGCTGCGCCGCCAGAACGCGCAGGCCGAGGCCAGCAGTCCCGTCGCCACCGGCGTCGACCTCGCCAACATCAATTTCCGCTATGCCATCGAAGGCGATCGTGCGCCGTGGCGGCCACTGCGCGCCTACGATGATGGACGCCAGGTCTTCATCGAGTTTCCGCGTGGCATCGGTCAGGGCGAGATGCCGCCGCTGTTTGTGGTCGGTCCGGAGGGCAACACCTCCGAGCTCGTGAACTACCGCGTCCGTGCCAACTACATGATCGTCGACCGGCTGTTCGCGGCCGCGGAGCTGCGTTTCGGCGCTGGCGACCGCCAGAAGCGCGTCCGGATCGTCCGCACCGATGGGAGGCCGGCGTCGTGAGCGAGCCAGAACCCCGGAAAGAAGAAGACGAGGCGCCGCTGACCGGGTCGGCGGACGACGCGGCCGCCCCGATGCGGCTGCGCGCGGATGCGCCGCGCGTTACGCGGCTCTCGCGCAAGGTGCTCGCCGGCCTCGGACTCGTGGCGAGCGTCGGAATCGGCGCCGCGTTGATCTATGCGCTCCAGACCGGCGACGCGGGGAGGCCGGCGGACGAACTTTACTCGACCGATAATCGGTCGACCGCCGATGGCCTGGCCGGATTGCCGCGCGATTACAGCGGTGTTCCCCAATTGGGTCCGCCGCTTCCGGGCGACCTCGGGCGACCCATTCTGGGCGCGCAAAATCGTGGCCAGCCATTGCCAAACCAGGCCGGCCTCAGCGCGGAGGAGCAACGCCGGCTGCAGGAAATAGAGACCGCCCGCGTCAGTAGGCTGTTCAGCGGCGCCGAGAACAGGTCCATGGCCTCGACGGGCCCCGGCGCCGCGACGATCGCGCCGCCGCCCACTCCGGACCTCACCGGCCTCGGCCTCGCGCCGCCACCCGCCACCCCATCGGCCCAGGATCGACAGCTCGCATTTCTCAATGCGGCGGCCGATCGGCGCACCGTCGCACCCGATCGCGTCGCCGCACCGGCGTCGCCTTACATCCTTCAGGCAGGCGCCGTGATCGCGGCGGCGCTCATCACCGGCATCCGCTCCGACCTACCCGGCCAGATCACCGCGCAGGTGACGGAGAACATCTATGACAGCCCAACGGGACGTATCCTCCTGGTGCCGCAAGGCACGCGCGTGATCGGCCAGTACAATAACAGCGTTCAGTTCGGTCAGAGCCGCGTGCTCCTGGTCTGGAACCGGCTGATCTTCCCAAACGGGCGCTCGATCGTTCTCGAGCGCCAGCCCGGCGCCGATGCGGAGGGTTACGCCGGCCTTCAGGATGGCGTCGATTATCATTGGTGGGAGCTGGCGAAAGCTGCGGGGCTCTCCACGTTGCTGAGCGTCGGAGCCGAGCTCGCCACTAATGACGACGACCGCCTGGTCCAGGCCATCCGCAACGGTGGGCAGGACACCATCAACGATGCCGGCCAGCAGATCGTGCGCCGCCAGCTCAACGTCGCCCCGACACTGACGATCCGGCCGGGCTTTCCCGTTCGCGTCATCGTTACGCGGGATTTGGTGCTCGAACCCTACGGAGATTAGCTGATGGCCAAGCTCAAGCTGGGGCCGCTCGAAGACGACAAGCCGGCGAAGATCTCAATGGAGTTGCCCGCTGCACTTTACCGCGATCTCATCGCCTATGCTGATTATCTGAACAGTCAACATGTCTCACCAGTAGGAGGTGAACCATGCCGGATTTGAGGCTCGGTCGGTTGCCGAAGGTTGGCGTCGTCCGCATGACCATCATCTTGCCGGAGCCACTTAAGGAGGAACTCGACCAGTATGCAGCCGAACACAGCCGGCTGTACGAACCCGTGGACACCGCAGCGCTGGTCCCGCACATGCTAGAAGCCTTCCTCCGTTCGGATCGCGGTTGGCGCAGCCGTAAGGCGAAGGGAGGCCGTGCGCGTCAGCCAGGGGTGCCTCCAGCCAGCAAAAAGGCATTAAGCGGTGCCGAAGGCGATGGCTCCGCCTGAAGCTGTCCTTTTGCCGAACCTAACGGTTGGCACCCTAAGCGGAATATTGGTTCCGACCCTCTGGCGGAATTTCGGTCGCCGCCGCACGAACTCACGTCCATGACCGCTAGCGGGCGTTCGTTTAGGGCACCTAACTCCGTCACCGCATCAGGATCTCACGCAGGGCAACCGCAACGAGAACGATACCTGCAACCGCCTCGATCGTCCGCGTGAATGCGGCAATCTGCCTTGGCCGCGTCTCCGGCAGGCGTGTCACCTGTTGACGGAAAAACACGGCGGTCACCGCGACAAGGGATAGCGTCGCCGCCACGCCCGCCATCATGGCAACGGCAAGGCGATGCCGGCCTCGGGCACGCCCCGCGTGATCGCGAAGGTCATGACGAACAGCGTCAGCGGACAGGGGATCAGTCCCGCCATGAAGCCGACGGCGGCACCTTCCCCAACGCCATGGGCATGGTTCGCACGCCTCGACGCCCGCCACAGCATCCACAAGCCGATAACGCCGAGCAGGCCGCGGCTCAAATCCTCGAGCAATGGTGCCCGGCCGACGCCGCCGAAGGCGATTGAGACCAGGGGAAGTGACAGCAGCGCGATCAGGAGACGGCCATGCTCACATGCGTGAAAGACAGCGCGAGCGAAGCCATCAGGCTGCGCGCCATTCCCACGGACGATCCCGCCAGATAGGTGGCAAGCACCGACTTGCTGTGTCCCGGCGTCATGGCGTGGACGGCGCCGAATACGATGCCCATCGGCAGGAAGGCGGCGAGCGCGGTCCAGCTGCCGCCGCCGGCAAACGCGCCAATGCGGTCGGCGAACGTCAGATAGATCTCGCGTTGGACCTCAATAACCCATTGCAGCATACAGACCCAATCGTCACTCCTTGCCGCTCACGGCTCGCGCGGCCATTGCGGATGCAGGTTGTCGACGACGAAGGCGTGAGCATGGCGGCCCTCACCGTGCCGCGCTCCCTCCGCCCAATGCGGATCGTCGTCGGAAAGGCCGGGATGCCGGTGCTCAACGACTTCCGGGTCGGAAGCCGGCCACAGAAGGGCCGCTGCCACGAGAGCGGCGGCCGCAATCACGGCCAGGATCAGGAATGTCGCGTTGGGCCCGACGGAGGCGCCGAGCCATCCGGCCAGCGGATAGGTTACAAGCCAGCAGGCATGCGACAACGCAAACTGCGCCGCGAACAAGGCGGGCCGGTCCTCGGGTTGCGAGGAACGCCGCAGCAGCCGGCCCGAGGGCGTCTGGGCCGCCGAATAGCCGAGGCCGAGAACGAACCAGAGCAGCAGAAGGAGCTGGTAGCCCGAGACAGTGGCCCCAGCCACGAGACCAAGGATCATAAGGATCACGCCTGCCAGCATCGCCGCGCGGTCGGATATGGCTTCGAGCAGCCTTGGCAGGGCGAGTGCGGCGACCATCGACCCGCCGCCGAACGCCGCCAGCGCCAGCGCGGTCGCGCGCTGCGACAAACCGAACTCTCCCTGCACGATGACCACAGTATTGACGATCGCCATCGCACCGGCGGCGGAGACCGCCATGTTGACCGCCAGCAGCCCACGCAGCCTCGGGGTGGCGAGGTAAATGCGGGAGCCACGCGTGGTTCGCTCGTAAATGGGGCGCGGCGTGGAAGGCCTGGGGCTGGGGAGCAGAACCGAGACGACCAGAGCGGCCGAGGCCAGGAAGCCGATCACGGTGCCGGCGAAGAGCGCATAGAAGCTCATCACCGTGAGAAGGGCCGCAGCGAGCATCGGGCTGAGAAGGCTTTCGAGATCATAGGCCAATCGCGACAGGGAGAGCGCCCGCGTGTAGTCCTTCTCGTCCGGCAGGACGTCGGGTATGGTCGCCTGAAATGTCGGTGTGAAGCCCGCCGATGCCGACTGCAGCAGAAAGATCAGCACATAGACCTGCCAGACCTCGGTGACGAAGGGGAGAGCCACCGCCACCGCCGCGCGCACGAGGTCGAGACTGACCAGGATCGCGCGCCGGGGCAGCCGTTCGGCAAAGGCGGCCGCCACGGGTGCGACGCCGACATAGGCGATCATCTTGATCGCCAGCGCCGTTCCCAGCACCGCGCCGGCCTCGCCGCCGGCCAGCTCGAACGCCAGAAGCCCGAGCGCGACCGTGGCCAGCCCGGTGCCGATCAGCGCGATCACCTGCGCGGCGAAGAGATGACGGTAGGTGCGGTTTGCGAGAATGCCGAGCACTGGCTGTCCTAAAGGTACTTGGTGATCTCCTTGAACTCCTCGATCGAGCGCTGCTGGCCGGCGGGCAAGGCCTGTGCGGCGTCGCCGAGGCAGTGATCGAGATGGTCGCGGATGAGCGTCTTCTTGGCCTGGCCTATGGCCTTCTCGACCGCTTGCAGCTGCTGCGCGAGTTCAAGGCAGGGCCGGCCGGCTTCGATCATCGCGACGACGCTGCGCAGATGGCCTTCGGCGCGCTTC
Organism: Enhydrobacter sp.; assembly: GCA_025808875.1. NCBI lineage: Bacteria > Pseudomonadati > Pseudomonadota > Alphaproteobacteria > Hyphomicrobiales > Enhydrobacter > Enhydrobacter sp. The sequence continues at coordinate 1,129,912 of CP075528.1, forward strand.
AGGCGCTTGACGATGGCGGGGTGCGAGGAATGGGTGGACATGCCTCCGGCCTATCCTCCTGGGGAGGATAGAGTCAAGGTCGCTGGGGACGTGAACTCCGCCGCAGACTTCGATTGCCGCGGAAGTGCTCAACGGCCAACCTACTTACGCTCTTCCGGCGGCTTGATGTGGCGGAACTGCGCAAGCAGCAGCAGGTCGTAGGTGATCTTGAGCGCGCCGCAGATCAGGAGCGGCCAGGCCTTGTAGGATGCGGCAAACAAGGCGCCGGCCAGTGCGGGGCTGGCGGATGCGGCGAGGCTGCGCGGAACGGAGGTGAAGCTCGCGGCGGCGGCGCGCTCGGCCTCCGTTACCAGGGCCATGACGTATGACGAGCGCGTCGGCACGTCCATCTGGGAAAGCGCTGCCCGGATCAGCAGCAGGGCAAGGGCAATGCCCAGGTTGGGGGCGAGCGCCGCCAGCATCAGGGCGATGCTGGAGGGAATGTGGGTGAACACCATCGTGTTGACGAGCCCGATGTGCCGCGACAGCCAGGCGGCGACGGGAAATGAGAAAGCCGACAGTATGCTCGACCAGAAGAAAAACACGCCCGCGGCTGACAGGGAGAGATCAAACCGCTCGAACAGCCACAGCGCCAGCAGCGACTGCACGACGAACCCGCCGGCGAAGGCGTCGAGGCTGAAGAGTGCCGCGAGCCTGAAGACGATGGCGCGGGAGGGGCCAAGCGCGGCGGCCGGCTCGCTTGCGGGCGGGCGCTTGGGGATGCGTGCATAGAACAGGCCACCCAGGAGCCCGACAACCGCATAGAGGACGAACATCAGCTTGATCGCCGTGAGTTGGCCGAGCCCGACCGTGGTCATCACATCGGGGGCGGCCGCAGCGAGCGCGCCAACGGCGCTTGCGAGCGCTCCTACAAGGCTGTAGCGCGCGAACATCCTCGTCCGGTTGGCGTCACTCACTTCCCGTGTCAGCGCCGCGTGCTCGATCGGCACGAACACGCTCACACTGCCGGCCGACGGGTTGATCGTGCCTGCGAAGGCGACGATCAGAAGGAGCGCGTAATCGTGAACCACGGCGAAGGCGACGCCGGTAGCGATCATCAGGCTCGCAGCGGCCAGTAGAAGCTGACGATGATCGAAGCGCGGGCCAAGGAAGCCGGCTGCAATAGTGAGCAGCGCCGAGCCGAGGAGCGATGCGGTGGCGATGATGCCGACCTCGAGCGGGCTGAAGCCGAGCGCAAGCAGATAGACCGGCAGGAGGACGGCCACGAAGCCGTCGCCGAAATCGCGCAGCGCCCGCGCTGCAAAGAGGCAGGTCGTCGGGTGGAGCCACTTGCGCGGCTGGACGTCCGTTTGAGCGTCAGAGGAGCCCATAGGCGAGCCCCGCCAGGGAACAGGCGGCGAGCACCTTCAGCATACCGACCTTGAAGCGGAACACGGCGATCAGCGCGCCCATGGTGAGCACGAGCGAGGCCACGTTGACCGAGCTCAAGATCGGCACATCGACGCTCATGCCGAAGCTGCTCACCTCGATCAGCTCGCCGAAGAGCACGTGCAGCCCGAACCACACCGCGAGATTGAGGATGACGCCGACGACGGCCGCGGTGATCGTCGCCAGCGCGGCCGACAGCGCCCGGTTGCTGCGTAGCGCCTCGACATAGGGCGCGCCGAGGAAGATCCACAGGAAGCAGGGCGTGAAGGTCACCCAAGTGGTGAGCAGGCCACCGAGCGTGGCCGCCAGCAACGGATCGAGCGACCCGGGCGCGCGGAAGGCTCCCATGAAGCCGACGAATTGCGTGACCATGATCAGCGGCCCGGGCGTGGTCTCGGCCATGGCAAGCCCGTCCAGCATCTCTCCGGGTTGGAGCCAGTGATAGGTCTCCACGGCCTGCTGCGCCACATAGGCGAGAACGGCATAGGCCCCGCCGAAGGTCACCACCGCCATCTTGGAGAAGAAGACAGCGATATCGGCAAAGACATTGCCGGTGCCAAAGGCGGCGACAAGGGCAACCACCGGCGTAAGCCACAGGACGAGGAAGACGCCGGCGATCTTCAACGCCCAGCCAACCGAAGGCCGCGCGTGGGCCGGGATCGTCTCGCCGAGGACGCTCTCCGCGTCGGCGACCTGCCTGTCGCCCACCTTGCCGTGCCCGTTGGCGGCGAGGAAGGGCGCAAGGCCAGCGCGCCCGCCAGCAAAGCCGATAAGGGCTGCTGTCAGAATGATGAGCGGGAACGGAACGTGGAAGAAGAAGATGGCTATGAAGGCAGCCGCGGCGAGTGCCATCATGACGTTGTTCTTGAGGGCGCGCTTGCCGACGCGCACGACGGCCTCGAGCACGATGGCGAGCACCGCCGCCTTAAGCCCGAAGAACAGCGCCTCGACGGCGCCGACATTGCCGAAGAGCGCGTAGATCCAGCTCAGGCCCATGATGGCGACGACGCCCGGCAACACGAACAGCGTGCCGGCGACGAGCCCGCCCTTGGTCTTGTGGAGGAGCCAGCCGATATAGACGGCGAGCTGCTGCGCCTCCGGTCCCGGCAGGAGCATGCAGTAGTTGAGCGCGTGCAGGAAGCGGTTCTCGCCGATCCAGCGCTTCTCCTCGACGATGATCCGGTGCATCACCGCGATCTGCCCGGCCGGGCCGCCGAAGGAGAGCGCCGCCACCCGCGCCCAGACGCGCACGGCCTCTCCGAACGGGATGCCGTGGTCGGGCGCAGTGTTGCGCTCGATGGATTGTGTGTCGTTGCTTGCGATCTTGTTCATCGATCCATCCCTGCGCGTCAGCGGCGCTTCTTGCGGAAATACTGGTAAAGGTTATCGAAGACGGGTGCTCCCTGAGCGATGCGCTCCTCGTCGTCCGCATGAGCGATCGCGATGCCGGCGATGAGATGGGCGATGCCGGTCGCTTCCTCGCGTGCGAACTTGCCGTCCTTGAGGTCGATGTCGTGGACAATCTCGGCGATCGCCCGAAGGGCCGGGTCGTCGAGACCGGTGCGGGCGAGCAGCACCTCGAAGCTGCAGCGGTCGCCCTCATGAGTGAACTCGCCCTCGAACATGTCGAAGCGCAGCTCGCCCGGCTTGGGGACATAGCCCTTGCCCGGCACGAAGCGGATGACGGCATCGGGGTCGATGAAGCGGCGGATCAGCCAGCTGCAGGCGATGCGGTCGATGTGGACGCCTTTGCGCGTGACCCAGATACGACCTTTGAGGTCGTCTGTCCGCGCAGCCTCGGGCTCTGCGGCGTCCATGTCGTTGTCCGCTACGAGCCGGCTCTCGAGTTCAGCAATGGCACCTTCCGCACCGAGCCGCCCGGTGGCGCCGAAGAAGTCAATCACAATGACATCGGCGAGCCGCTTGCGCAGGCGCCGGGCATGGGCGCGCGCGTCCGTCTTCTCCTCACCGCCCGCCGCCGCATCGAACGTCTCCGCGAGCGCCCGGACCTCGGTCGCAATCGCCTCGTAGTCGGCATCACGCGCCGTGTCGAAAAGCGCCCGCGCCTGGTCGTCCGAGAGACCGTCGATCAGGCGCGCCTCGCAGACCAGCGCCTCGCCGCCGCCCTCGACGATCTCCTTCAGGAGCCACGCGAAATCCTCCCGCGTCTCGGCAGTTGCCGGAAGTGCGTAGACGGTGCTCTTCACCGCGACGGCGCCGATGGCCTGCAGCCGGCGCCAGACCTTGACGCGCAAATAGGCCGGCTTGCTGGGAAGCTGGTGGATCAGAAGGAGCCAGGGTTGGTTTGGTGATCGGTCATCGTCCATGAAAAGACCGTATCATTGAGGTAATGAAAAGGAACAGATGTATCACAATCTCTCGGACATCCAGATGGGTTGGCCGCTGCCTCCGGCGGTACCAAGCGGCCGTCACTGAGCCCGCATCTGTGCGCCGCCGCGGCCGCAGCAACGCACAGATGCGGCGTCATCCCGCCGGCCCCGCCGGAGGAATGAAGGGCGGACAGGTCCGTGAGGTACAGTTGCGGGATCGAAACCTTCTCGGTCGTTGTTCGCAAGCCGCGACGGGCTCCCGCTGCGGCGTACGACAACCTTCTGGCACCATGAACTGAATGCGACGATGATCGCTGCGCTTACCGTCCAAGCGTCGCGGACGTGAGACACGCTTGGAGAGTCCGGATAATGCCGAGATCCTTGGCCGCGAAAGCGGCCAAGCTCTCGACCCCGCTAAGCTGATCGCACCAATGATTGAGCGTTTTATGGCGACGGATCGGGGATTCGCGAAGATGCGCCACGCGGCCCGTTCCCGTTCGCAACCGGCGGGTAGCGCTCCTCCAAGAGGCGAATGAAGTTCCGGAGCGCTGGGTTCTCGTTGCCGTCTCGCCAATAGGCGCGATACCCGATCCGGGTCGAGCCGTTGCCGTCGCGCGCCTCGCGGTAGACGACGCCGGTATAGCTGGCTCCCATGCAGGCCTCACACATAAGGCTGACGCCTCGGTTGGCCCCAACCAGGCTCTTGATGTTTTCCGGGCTCACATCGTGCCGGACGACGTCGGGCAGATCGCCAGGGGAACTGAGCTTGGCAACGAGGATGTCTTGGATCTCCGGTCCCGGATCGCGCTCGCTCAGCAAGAAGCGCTCATGTTTTAAGTCTGTCCAATAGATGACTTCGTTCGCTGCGAGCGGATGATCCTCGGGCAGAGCGACGATGATGCGCTCGCTCCAGAGCACCATCGAGCGATTGCAATCTGAAGCCGGCTCCCCGGTGACGATGGCGATGTCGATCATGCTATTCTGTATTCCGTCGAACAATCGCGTTCGCGATCCTTCGATAGTTTTGATCTCAACCTGGGGAAAGCGACGGCCGTACTCGACAAGACTTGCCCTGAGATTGCCGGCTGAGAGGGACGTGTAGAAGCCGATCGTCAAGTACCCGGCCTCGCCGCGTCCGACGGCCTTGGCTCCGTCGACGACAATCTGCAAATCATTGAGAACCCGGCGAACGCCGCTCACAAAGTCCCGGCCTGCCGCCGTCGGCCTGACGCCGCCATTCGTTCGTTCGAACAACGCTACGCCGAGTTGCTCCTCCAGATGTCGGATTCGTCGGCTGAGATTAGACTGCTTGAGGGCGAGCAGATCTGCCGCCTTGCGAAAACTGCCACAGCGTTCCGCCGCCTCAGCGTATCGCAGATGTTTAAGCTCGATCGACACGAGAGCGCTCGTTTCGCCGCGCGGAAACAGCGCTGTCGAAGAACGCACCGCGTTCCGCATACATCGGAAGCGCTCGGTAGACGTCGTCTGCGCATTTCATCATCTGTGACGCTCCTCACGCTGTTCAATATTCGCCCCGATACCTACCGGACCTGGAGACTAACGTAGCCGCTCATCTATGGCGGCTTGGGACTTCGCTCTCAAAAGCAAACATAGTATCTCCAAGTCATTCAGAAGGTGCTCGGGATCGCGGTCGACTGCGGTCCTAAGAGCGTCCTTCAGCCAGTCGCTCATGCCAGGATGGGCGAGCACCCACGCAATCTGCTTTTCGGCCTCTAGGAGAGGCTCAACGGGCGATTGGGAAGCGGCCATTCTGCTCTCCCTTCGTTCCCTTGGTCACGGGTTGCACTCCCCGCATTGCCCCGGGTCCGCTGTCGCCGCCTTCACCGCGCGCTCTTCCCGGTAACCGCACCCCTCACAGCTATAGACATCAGCTTTCAGCGCGAGCGTTGGGCCTCCGCACCATGAGCATGGCAGGCCGGATAGCCGCTTGGTGATGGCAAATCCGGGTCGAGCGCAGATCGGGCACAGGCTCCGAAACCGGCGGACAAGGTCCAGCGTCGCGCGTTTAATGGCGCGCATTCGGGTGGGGTTGCGATGGGCGCGCATATCGGTCTCAACGAAGGCGGCGCCGCAGATCGTGATCACCTCCTCAATCGCCCTTTGCAGTTCGGCCCAAGCGTCAATGCCCTTGATCAGCGCGCACCTGGGCGCCGGCTGCTGATCGACGCAGCCCATGACGATCACCCCATGTCCGGGAAATCGCGCGCGTTCGGCGAACGCACTGGCGCCGGTCAGGTCCGTAACGACCGCATGGCCAAAATTCGTCGACAGACCCGCATAATGACCGATCAATTCAAGACCGCTGACGCGGTCCTTCATTACGACAATCTCGCGGCCGATCGGGACGAAGGGAATTTGGGGATGTGGCCCGAAGCTGCCTTCGCTGGCGACTGCCACACGTGCATGCGGTACGTGTTCGAACGCCGCGGCGATCTTGGCGCGGGCGGCGTCGAGTTGCGAACCGGTTCGCTCGATCTCGCGGCTGAAGGTCCCGAAGCGGTCGGTATCGAAGGCCCGTGGCACAACGCAATCGAGGCCGAGCGCCTCCGCAAGCAAAGGGGCGATCACGCGTTCCTTGCCGTGCATCGTGGCGATCACCGTCCGTGCGCCGGCCAGATGGAATTGGTCGCCGCCGACCTGATCGGGAAGCGCGTGGGCGGGGGTGTCGCGGGAATCAGAGATCGGCATGGAGGCGCGACCCCGCGTCGATTCGGAAATGGCTATCCGCTGTGCTGTACATTTTGGCGAAAGCTCCCTAGTCATCGGTCACCTTGAGAGTACGGTCGAGCTTGAGAAGATGGAGAACCCGATCCGCCAGCGCCTCGGCCGGCCCGTCGTGAGAAGCGAGGCGCAGTTCCGGCGCCTCAGGCGTCTCGTAAGGCGCGTCGATGCCGGGGACATGCGTGATTCTTCCAGCCCGGGCCTTCGCATAAAGCCCCTTGGGATCGCGCGCTTCCGCCACCGTCAGCGGCGCATCGACAAAGATCTCATAGAATGGATGACTGCCGGCGATCTCACGCGCGAGCGCCCGGTCGCGCGCATAGGGTGAAATCACGCAGACCAGCACGACAAGCCCGGCATCGGCCATCAGTTTTGCGACCTCGGCCATGCGGCGGATGTTCTCGACCCGATCCGCCTCGGTGAAGCCGAGATCGCGATTGAGCCCGTGGCGGACATTGTCGCCGTCCAGCACAAATGGATGGAAGCCGGCGGCCATCAGCTTGCGGTCGACGATGTTCGCAATCGTCGACTTGCCAGCCCCCGACAGTCCGGTGAACCACAGGATCGCCGGGCGCTGCCCCTGCGCCGCGGCGCGCGCATCGGGAGCGGTATCGAAGGCTTGCCAGGGGATATTGCCGGCGCGCCGCAGCGCGAAGTCGATCATCCCGGCGCCCACCGTGGCATGGGTGATGCGATCGACCAGCACGAAGCCGCCCATGTCGCGGTTCTCGGCATAAGGGTCGAAGGCCACTGGGCGATCGGCAGCGAGGTTCACGACCGCGAGTTCGTTCATTGCGAGCTGACGGGCAGCCAGATGCGCACGCGTGTCGATGTCGATCCGATGCTTCAGTGCTGTGATGCTCACCGGCACTTCGTCGGTGCCGAGCCGCATCAGGTATTGGCGGCCGGGGATCATGGGCGCCTCGCCCAACCACAGCAGATGCGCCTGAAACTGATCCGCGATAGCGGGCGGGCTATCGGCGGCGGCCAGCACGTCGCCGCGGCTTACGTCCACGTTGCGGTCGAGCACCAGCGTGACCGACTGCCCCGCGACGGCCTGACCGAGATCACATTCCGGGATGATGCGCGTGACCACGGTAGGCGCGCCGGAGCGTGCCACCGTCAACTCGTCTCCCGGTCGCACCCGGCCGCCCACGATCCGTCCGCAGTAGCCGCGAAAATCCTGGCCGGCGCGACTGACCCACTGCACCGGCATGCGAAATGGTCCGATCTCCAGCGCATCGTCGACGTCGACCGACTCGAGCCATCCGATGATCGTAGGGCCCTCGAACCAGGGCATCGCGGCCGAGCGGCCCAACACATTGTCGCCCTTGAGCGCCGAGACCGGGACGGCAACCGCGTCGGTGAAGCCGAGCGCTTCGGCAAGGTCGGCAATCTCGGCCGCATGACGCTCGAACGCAGTGCGGTCGAAGCCAACCAGGTCCATCTTGTTCACCGCCACGGCGACGTGGCGGATGCCCATCAAGGCGAGGATATGAGCATGACGTCGCGTCTGGGTGAGGACGCCCTTGCGCGCGTCCACCAGCAGCAGGGCGGCATCCGCCTGCGATGCGCCGGTGGCCATGTTGCGCGTGTATTGCTCGTGGCCCGGACAGTCGGCGACGACAAACTTGCGCTTGTCGGTCTCAAAGAAACGCCAGGCGACGTCGATCGTGATGCCCTGCTCGCGCTCGGACATGAGCCCGTCGAGCAGCAGCGCGAAGTCGAGATCGCCCTCCGGCACACGGCCTTTGCTGTCATTGAACAGGCGCGCAAGCTGATCCTCGTAGACGCAGTCGGCGTCGTAGAGGATTCGCCCGAGCAGCGTGGATTTGCCGTCATCGACGCTGCCGCACGTCAACAGGCGAAGCTGCGACTTGGCTTGCTCGGCGGCGATGACGCGGGCGATTATGGCGTCCGGGCTTTCCTCTTCCGGCATCTGATGGGGCGTGTCGCGCATCAGAAATATCCTTCCTGTTTCTTGCGCTCCATCGATCCGGGCTGATCGTGGTCGATCAAGCGTCCCTGGCGCTCGCTCATGCGCGTCGACCGCATCTCGAGCAGGATGTCGGCAAGCGTGGCGGCGGTGCTATCGATCGCCCCGGTATAGGGATAGCAGCCGATGGAGCGGAACCGGACCGACCTCTTTTCGGGGGACTCTCCCGCCTCGAGCGGCATGCGGTCGTCGTCCACCATGATCCAGGTGTCTTGGCGCCGGACGACGGGCCGAGGTTTCGCGAAGTAAAGAGGAACGAGGGAGATGCCTTCGATCCAGATGTAGTCCCAGACGTCGCGCTCGGTCCAATTTGACAGCGGAAATACACGCATCGACTCGCCGGGGGCGAGGCGCGTGTTCCAAGCATGCCAGAACTCCGGCCGCTGCGTCTTTGGCTCCCAGCGCTGCGCTGGGTTGCGGTGTGAGAAGATGCGCTCCTTGGCGCGCGACTTCTCCTCGTCGCGGCGTGCGCCGCCGATCGCAGCATCGAAACCCCAGCGCGCCATTGCTTGCTTCAGTCCCTCGGTCTTCATCGCATGGTTGTAGACCGCCGAAGATGCGGTGAACGGCGTGATGCCAGCGCGCGCGGCTTCCTCGTTCGTGTGAACGAGGAGTTCGAACCCAAGGCGCGCGGCGATGCTGTCGCGGTGGGCGATCATTTCCCGGAACTTCCATCCGGTATCGACATGCAGCACCGGGAACGGCAGCGGCGCCGGTGCGAATGCCTTTTGCGCCAGATGCAGCAGGACCGAGCTGTCCTTGCCGATCGAGTAGAGCAGCACGGGCCGCTGAAAACAGGCGGCAACCTCTCGGATAATGGCGATCGACTCGGCCTCGAGCCGGCGTATGTGCGAGAATCGTTCATCAACTCGGCTGGGAGCTTCGATGACTGTCATATCAGCATGGTCTCTCGACTTGTGCGGCCGCCGAGAAGATGGCGGCTTCTTGAGCTTCCAAGTGTCACTTGCAGAGGCGGCGCGCGGCCAGGTCGCCACGACACGGTGCGTGCAGCCGCGAATGGCCGTGGGGCATTCAGCTTCGCCCGGCTTTCAAATGTCGGCATAGCAGTGCGTCTCCGCGGCGGACCCAGGGTGGGTGACCGCGCCTTTCGAGGCGGGCCCCACGGTCTGCGCAAATTTCCAAAGCGCGCCTGACTGGAAGTCGTGACGATGCGGTCGCCACGCCTTGCGCCGAACCTCCAGCTCTTCGGCCGAGAGCTCCACGTCAAGCGTACCCGCCTCGGCATCGATGGCGATGATGTCACCGTCCTTCAGCAATGCGATCGGGCCGCCAACGGCCGCTTCCGGATCGACATGCCCAATGCAGAAGCCGCGCGTGGCGCCGGAGAAGCGCCCGTCGGTGACAAGCGCCACCTTGTCGCCCATGCCCTGGCCGTAAACGGCTGCCGTGGTCGCCAGCATCTCGCGCATGCCGGGCCCGCCTTTTGGCCCTTCATAGCGAATGACGATGACCTCCCCTGACTGGTATTTACGCTTCTGGACGGCGTCGAAGGCCGCTTCCTCGGAGTCGAAGCACCGGGCCGGCCCGCGGAATTGGAGGTTCGTCATACCAGCCACCTTGACGATCGCGCCCTCGGGGGCGAGCGTGCCGCGCAGACCGGCCACGCCGCCGGTGGTGGTGATCGGATCGGAGATCGGGCGAACGATGTCCTGGTCGGTCGGGAAGACTACATCGGCCAGGTTTTCGGCGATCATCTTGCCTGTCACCGTGATGCAGTCGCCGTGCAGATAGCCGCCGTCGAGCAGCGCCTTCAGCAGCACCGACACACCGCCGATCTCGAACAGATCCTTGGCAAGGTAGCGCCCACCGGGTTTGAGATCGGCGATGTAGGGCGTGCGCTTGAAGATCTCGGCGACGGCATGCAGGTCGAAGTCGATGCCCGCCTCGTGCGCGATCGCCGGCAAGTGCAGCGCCGCGTTGGTCGAGCCGCCAGAAGCCGCCACCACGGTAGCGGCGTTCTCCAGTGCCTTGCGGGTGACGATGTCGCGCGGCCTGAGATCGCGCGCCAGCAGGTTCATCACGGCCTTGCCGGATGCTTCCGCGAAGGCGTCGCGGATCTCGTAGGGCGCGGGCGCCCCGGCCGAACCGGGCAGTGCGAGCCCAAGCGCCTCGGAGACGCAGGCCATGGTATTGGCGGTGAACTGGCCGCCGCAGGAGCCTGCGGAAGGGCAAGCGACACATTCGAGCGCGTGCAGCTCGTCGGCGGAGATTTGGCCAGCCTGATAGCCGCCCACCGCCTCGTAGACGTCCTGCACGGTGACGTCCTTGCCGCGGAAGCGTCCCGGCAGGATCGTTCCGCCGTACAGGAACACGCTCGGCACATTGAGGCGGACCATCGCCATCATCATGCCGGGCAGCGACTTGTCGCATCCGGCTAGACCGACCAGGGCATCGTAACAATGGCCGCGCATGGTGAGCTCGACCGAGTCGGCGATCACCTCGCGACTCGCCAGCGATGACTTCATGCCCTGGTGACCCATGGCGATGCCGTCGGTCACGGTGATGGTGGTGAACTCGCGCGGCGTGCCGCCGGCCGCCTTGACGCCCAGCTTGGCCGCCTGCGCCTGGCGGCTGAGCGCGATGTTGCACGGCGCCGCCTCGTTCCAGCAGGTGGCGACGCCGACAAAGGGCTGGGCAATCTCCTTTTCGGTCAGCCCCATGGCGTAGAGGAACGAACGATGCGGCGCGCGCTCGGGACCAACGGTCGTGTGGCGGCTCGGCAGCCTGGATTTGTCGAAGCGATGTGTCATGGGTCGGCCTCGGTTTGTGAATAGGGATCCGTTGCTTTCAATCCGTCGGCGCAATGCGCCAACGGACCACGCCTTCCGGGCAGAACACCCGCACCTGCTCCCTTCCAACCGGCTGGGTTTCGGGTGGCTTCCAAGGTGACTGCACGAGCGTGACGGTCTCGGTATTGGGCGGCAGGCCGTAAAAACGTGCGCCGTTGAGGGACGCGAAGGCTTCGAGCCGATCGAGCGCCCCTTCCTCCTCAAAGACCTGGGCGTACAATTCGAGCGCAACCGGCGCCGTAAAGATGCCGGCGCAGCCGCAGGCCGATTCCTTGTCCCGGACCAGGTGCGGCGCCGAATCCGTGCCGAGGAAGAAGCGGGGGTTGCCGGAGGTCGCGGCGTTCCTTAATGCGAGGCGATGGCCCTCCCGCTTGGCCACGGGCAAACAGTACATATGCGGCCGGATACCGCCCGCGAACATCGCGTTGCGATTGATCATCAAATGATGAACAGTAATGGTGGCTCCGATGGGCCCCTCGGCGTCCTGCACATAGTCCACGGCTTCGGCGGTCGTGATGTGCTCCAGGACGATCCGCAGCGCCGGGAAATCGGCTCGCAGCCGGACAAGCACCTGGTCTATGAACGCCTTCTCCCTGTCGAAGACGTCGACCTCGCCGTCGGCCACCTCGCCATGGACCAGAAGCGGCATGCCGATGGCCTGCATCCGCTCCAACACCGGATAGACCCGGCGGACATTCGTGACACCGGCGTCGGAATTGGTCGTGCTGCGCGCCGGATACATCTTGACCGCGGTGATAACTCCCTCGGCGAAGCCTCGAGCTACCTCCACTGGATCGGTCTCATCGGTGAGGAAGCAGGTCATCAGCGGCTCGAAGATCCAGCCGCGAGGGATCGCGCCCCGGATCCGATCGCGATACGCTGCCGCTTGGGCAGCCGTCGTGATCGGCGGATCGAGATTGGGCATGATAATGGCGCGGCCGAAGGTGCTCGCCGTCCATGGCAGCGCCATCTGCAGCATGGCCCCATCCCGAAGGTGCACGTGCCAGTCGTCAGGCCGAAGGAGGGTCATCTCGTTCACCGGGGGTCACCTTCGCTCCGCTTCGCGCGCCTGGCGCGCATCTTGCGGTTCTATCCAGAGCTCCAGCGGCATGAGGCGGGCCGATTTCTTCAGCTGGTGGCGATCCATGCGGCGGAGCACGTCGTCGAGGAGCCGCACTGCCTCGACAATGAATGGTCCTTTGTTGAGCATCACGCATTCGGCACGCTGCCCCATGGCCGCGTCGGTTATCTCCGCTCGGCTGGGCGCTCCTTGTTCGACCATCCCGGCCAACACCTGGGTCGCCCAGATGACCGGCACATGGGCCGCCTCGCAAAGCCAGAGAATATGCTCTTGGACTTCGCCGATGTTCTCGAAGCCACTTTCGACCGCGAGATCGCCTCGCGCGATCATGACCGCCAGTGGCTGTTGCCCGGCGCCATGCACGATCAGCTCGGGAAGGTTCCTGACGGCGAGCGCGGTTTCGATCTTGATCACGAGAGGCTGCACGGGACGTCCACCGCGTCGTGCTGCCAATTCCCTCTGAATAAGCGTGATGTCCGACGGACGCTGAACGAACGAGAACCCGACGAGGTCGGCATTCTCCGCAACGAAATCGAGATCGTGGATATCCTTCTCGGTCAGAGGCGGAAGATCGAGCGCCGTATCCGGGAAGTTCAGTCCCTTTTTGCGTCTGAGCTTCTCCCCTTTGCTGCGCGCCTGCTCCACGCGAAGCATCGCGCCGTCAGGCTCAATCCTTTCGACGCGCGCTCCAATGCGGCCATCGTCGATGAAGACCCGTGCTCCGACTTCAAGCTGATCAAGTACGGCAGGGAACGTCACACGGATGACGATATCGCCAGCCTTTAGCTGAGCGGGCATTCGACCAGCCAACATGAGAAGGTCGCCGCGGTGGAGCCGCGTCTTCTTCGGCGCGCAGACTTCGGCGATCCGGCATTTCGGGCCGGCGATATCCATGAGGATTGGACAGGTCCTGCCTTGCTCAGCCGCCGCGGCGCGGCTGTTCCCGATCATGGTCGCCCAGGTCTCCGGTCCCCCATGCGCGCAGTTGATGCGCAGGCAATCGGCGCCGGCCCGAATGATGTCAGCCACCAGGGCGCGATCTTCACTGGCTCTGGTCGGCAACGTGACCATGATCCGCGTGCCGGGCCCGTGCGGATCGCTCCCGAAAATCCTGGCCTGCTCTCGCCTCAAAATCCGCTTTCCGTTCCGGAAGGCTAAGGGGACGGGATGGGACACGGCGGGCTCGCCGGCGATTTCGGTCAGCCTCGCGCAGACGGCGTCAAGGGTCGCCATAACGCGGCCCTCACTCCGCCCGAGCGAGGTCAGTCCAAGCGCCGAGAGCTGATGTTGTAGACCGCTTAAATCATGGCGACGAAACGCTAGATACTGCGCGAGATTGATGGCTCCAGGCAGAAAACTCGGCCGAGCCACGTTGGGGGTCCAGTCCTCCACAATGGCTTGGCTCTCCCGAATGACGGCAGCTCGGATGCGAACGATCCTGGACAGGAGGCGCTTCGCAGACACCTTTCGGTCTGCCTCGCGGGTGCGGCCCGCAGCAGGACGTTTCAAGCTCGAACGTTGGATCGCATTCAGCGTCATTGGCTCTCCGATCGCGCGTCCTACAAGATCACGCGGTACCGCGGCCGGCGGCCTCGATGTTCCTGCGCAAAAGCGGATCGAGGCCGAGCTTGTTGGCCAAATCGTCGAGCCAAGCCGCTTCGGCGGGAGTATCGGCATCAATTGCGATGAAGGCTGCCAGGTACACCTGCGCGGCCTCCTCAGGAGAATTCGCAGCGGCGGCGAGTTGCTCCGGCGTATCCGGATGGGCGATCAGAGACTCGAGAAAATGCCGCTCCTCGCCCGGGAGAGCGCTCGCTTCGACGCGCTCGATCAAACGGGAACGCTCGGTCTCGTCAAGGCGACCATCGGCCATGGCCGACGCGATCATCGCACGCAACAGGAGGGTGGCGCTGCTGTCTGCCGGCAGAGCACTTGGTGGCGACAACAGACCGCCCGAAGCCGGTTGTGCCGCACCGGCCTGCTGCGGCGAGAGGCCGCCAAGCGCATCGCGGATGGTTTGCGGAACGAGCGGCTTGCCGTCGCGATAGTTGCTGTAGGCCTTATAGGCGAGCCCTCCGAGCAGGGCGACAGCCCCGATCTGCAAAACGCTGCCGCCGAGCTTCCGCGCGTGCTTGGAGGTCAGGAGCGTGCCCGCCAAACCACCCGCGAGCGCGCCGGTTCCGAGTGCGCCCACATTGCTGGAGAGGTAATCGCCGAGGCCCGCGCGTCTACTGCGGTCGACCGGGTGTCCGACTTCTGTGCCACTTTGCCGTGATGCCGTGTCGCCCGCCAGCACGGTGTTCAGCAGCTTGTTCACGTCGATCATTCTGTTCTCCTGTGATGGACCGGTCGGCTCGTGCCTTTTGCAGACATGCATTCACAGCGCTGCGCTGCGCCGCGGCAGCAGCGCAGCGGCGATTCAGTGCTACGGCACGTGCAGTTCGCACGCGATGGCGCGTCATCTATACGTGCCGAGCGATTTGCCTTCGCCAGTCGTCTCTTCCGGGTCATTCAGTCGGTCTCGCGGGTTTGCACGATCGCCTGACGATGGAACTCACAGAGCTTGCGGCGTACTTCCTCGCGCGTGATGGCAACTCCGCAACGGGTAAGGTCGCCAAAGAGCTTGTCGACGACATCTTCGTCCCCAGGCTCGCAAAAGTCGGCGTGGTGAACCGCTGCCGCGTAGCCTTGAACTCCATCGTCCCGGAGCTGCATCAGTCGACCGGCCCACAAACCCGCGAGCACGTTGCGGCGGGCAAGGACGTTGTCACGTGTGTCGGTGTCTATGCACGAGTCGGTCCCGGTGGAGGATGCGGTGCCGTGTGTCATGGCAGCAATAGGGGCATCGAAGTTCATCAATCATCTCCGGCAGGGCGAGCGTGGGAATGCCTTCCGGTTTCGTCAGTGTCGGCCGCGCGGGTCTTCCAGAGCGAGAACAAGACGCCGCCCGCGATAAGGGACAGGGTCACGCCAAGCGAGATCGCGGGGTCGAGCTTACCGACGATCTGGTTCCAGAAAATCTTGACGCCGATGAAGACGAGCACGATGGCGAGCGCGTATTTCAGATACTCGAAGCGGTGCACCATGGCGGCCAGGGCGAAATAGAGGGCGCGCAGCCCGAGGATCGCCATGATATTGGCCGTGTACACGATGTAGGTGTCCGTCGTAATGGCGAAGATCGCCGGCACCGAGTCGACCGCGAATACCAGATCGGCGATGTTGATCATGACCAGCGCCAGAAACAGGGGCGTCGCAAAGCGCGCGAGCTTGCCTGTCTTCGGGTCTGGTTTGCGGACGAAGAAATGCGAACCGTGCAACTCTGCCGACACCCGCATACGCTTGGACAGAAAGCGCACGATCGGGTTCTTCGACACGTCTTTTTCGCCCTCGCCGACGACGAGGATCTTGATCCCCGTGGCGATCAGAAAGACAGCGAAGATATAGAGCACCCACTCGTACTGCTGCACGAGGGCTGCACCGAGCCCGATCATGATGCCGCGCAAGACCAGCACCGCGATGATCCCCCACAGCAGAGCCCGGTACTGATACTTGGCGGGAATGGCGAAATAACTGAAAATCAGCGAGATGACGAAGACGTTGTCGATCGAAAGCGCCTTCTCCAGAGCGTAGCCCGTGAAGTACTCCATGCCCGAGGTCGGGCCCATGGACCACCACAGCCAAGCACCGAACACGAGCGCGACAGCGATGTAGAACACCGATAGCTTCAGGCTTTCCGCGACACCGAGCTCTTTATCCTTCTTGTGAAGAATGCCGAGGTCGAAGGCGAGCAGCGCGCCGACCACGAAGAGGAAGGCGAGCCATAGCCAGACAGACTTGCCGAGGAAATCGCTGGTCAGGAAATCGGCGAGCAGTTCCATGCGTAATCCTTACTATTCGGGTGTTTGAGAGCACCCGTTGAATGCGTTACGGGCTCCCTATTGCGCCATGCTCGAACGCCAGCGGGACCCGGGGCCTTCGGGAGCGTTTTAGACGTTAGCGAGCGGGCCAATTGCGATAGCGCCGATGGCTCTTGTTCGGGTTGTCGCTCGCCGATGCACTGCCGTATGTGCTCCATCTCAATGTGAGAGGAACACTGGCAGCGGTGGGTTCGCGACGATGGTCTTCGTCGCGCCACCCAGGATGAAGTCGCGCAGGCGGGAGTGCCCGTAGGCACCCATTACGAGCAGGTCGAGGTCGTGCGCGGTTGCATACTCTTCGAGAGCCTGGCCGATTGTCCGGCCGGCGGCGTCTTCCTCCTCCAAGACAGCCTCGATCCCATGACAGGCGAGATGCTCCGCGAGTTCCCCTCCCGAGCTTGTCGTATCGGGCACCTTCTTCTGTGTGATCGTCACCACCCGCACGGTCTTGGCGCGCTGAAGGAGCGGGAGGGCATCCGCCACGGCTCGTGCCGCGGGCCGGCTGAAGTCCCAAGCCACTCCAACGACATCGAGGGAAAAGAACTGCTGCTTTTTGGGCGTTTCCGGGAAGACAATCGTCGGTCGCCCAGAGCCGAGTATCACGCACTTGGCGACTTGCTGCTGTAGGTCCGCGTGCTTGCCGATCGGGACCATCGTGACATCGTGCATCCTGGCGCGTGCAGTCACGATGTCCGGGAGCTGCACCGTGGTGCATGACACGATGATCTGCTGGTGTGTGAGGCCACGCTTCGTCGCCATGCTTTCGAACGCACCGATCAGATTCTGGGCATGCGCCACGCTCCTCCGCCGCGCCGCCGCAATCATGCCCGAGATGTCGAGCAACATGTCCGCAACTATGTTGCTGGCTAGCGGGATCTCGACCTTGAAAGTCAGCGCCGAGATGCGCGCGCCTAACGCCGCGGAGAAGTCGACCGCTTGCTCGACGGCCGCAACCGGGGTCGGATCGGGATAGCTGCTCACGTGAAGCAGGGCGTCGTTGAAAGCCATTCTCTCCAATCCCAGCTTGGTCCGGATGGTTCGGGACGGCATCGCCCTCTTGTGCCGTCGTTGTTCGTCAGTCCGCACGGCGCCTGTTCCTCCCCGTCCGTTTGCCTGTACCTTTGCCGAGCGCAGAGCTGCTTGGTGACGTCGGGGAACGAAGCCGCTGCTCGATTTCAATGGCTGAAGGCTCCGACGCGGTCTGGCCAACGATGCCGCGGTCGGGAAGCCGATCCGCCGGTTTCACGACGATCGTATTGCCGATCGCCGTGATCCAGTCGGCGTGCAAGCACCATCGGTCGGCCCCTGTCAGGCGTCTGAACAACGATCATCAATCCTCCATCCACCCAGATTCTTGAGCATGTGCGGAATGTGGGCTTGATTGATCGTCAAAAAAAGCAGATTAATAATAGTGCTTTGATCGAGAAAAACTGCGGATCGGAGTACAAGCAGCCACACTACGCTGGACGGTCACGAACCAGCATCGAGCGCGCTGCCGAGCAGCTGCGTCTCGCCCGCAGACCATCAGAACGGAACACTCAAGGAAGCCTTCGGAACAGCGCCATTCCGCCGCGCGGGGCGCGTGCCGACTGGAGCTGTCCCGCGGCGGGACAATTGACTGTGTCCGACGCAAGTGCTCTCACGGCATCCTTCTGAACGCTCAAGGGCCGAAAAGCCTTACGCTAGCTGCGCAATCTCAAGCAGACCGCGGAGCGGCTGGCTGGTGTTATGCGGCGACCATACCGCGCTGAACGGAACTGGTTTCGGTTCATCGGTTCATCGGTTCATCGTGCAGTGGCACGAATCCAACGCCGGGAAAAGGAACTGAGCTAGTGGCTTCACCGGAAAAGGGTGATGCCATATTGACCTTATCAGGCCGCGATTTTCCGATCGTGAGATCGCCCTTCACCGATCAACATCCTTTCCAAGCGTCCCGGCTTACACCCGAGTGACACCAATTCGCTTCCCGCGGCGCCAAATAACTCGATAGTCGGCCTTTATGCCGGCATCTTCGACCAGCAACTCGAACTGGTCAGGAATCCCAACAGGCGAGTCGATTTCGAGGCATGCGCCAGCGTCGGAGATGTTCCGAACAATGCAGTTAAAGACCGAAGATTGCTGATTGAAGATGATCTTGCCGGAGAACAGCGTTCGGCGGCGGGGCGCATCTCGACGCTCCTCGGCAGGAGTGGCGGCTGCATCTAAATTTTCGTTCGACCGATTCATCGCCAGCCTCAAACAACGCTGGGAGAATCTTACAGTTGCTGCGACCTATCGCTTCTTAAGAACCACGCCCGCATGCCGTGTGCATTCGCATCGCAGGAATATACCAAAGTATACTCTAGAGTTTGAGGTCCAACGCCTCACTCTCAGTTCCGTGGATGCGCTCGGCGAAACGCACGAGGTCGGCAAGCGAATCCGCGCCCATTTTCCGCATCACCTGACCCCGCCGCACCTTGACCGTGATCTCGCTGACCTCAAGCTTTCCAGCGATTTGCTTGTTCAATAGACCTTTAACGACGAGGTCCATGACTTCGCGCTCGCCATCCGAGAGGCTGGCATAGCGCCGGCGCAGTTCCTCCTTGACGCCACTCTCCTGCCGTCGGGCCCGATCGCGAGTAATACTCTGCTGGATTGCATCGAGCAGGTCTTGCTCCCGAAAGGGTTTGGTCAAGAACTCGACCGCCCCTGCCTTCATGGCCCTCACGGACATCGGGATGTCGCCGTGCGCTGTAATGAAAACGACAGGGATATGAATGCAAAGCGACCCCATCTCTTCCTGGAAATCCAGCCCACTCAGTCCCGGCATGCGCACGTCAAGCACGATGCAGGCAGGGGCATCAGGTCGCTCGCTGCGCACGAAATCCTGAGTCGATGCGAACAGCATTGAGCGCAAACCGACCGAAGCCAGCAGGTCTTCAAGGGAGTCACGGACGGATTTGTCATCGTCGATGACGTAGACAATCGGCCGGTCTTTCTCGCTATCTGTTGTCATCGACAGTGTCATACACCAAGCTTATGTCCCCGCAGGGTGAAATGAAATTCTGCCCCACCGCCCGACCTTGGGCCGGCCCAAATCCGTCCACCATGCGCTTCGACGATCGAACGGCTGACCGCAAGTCCGATTCCCATCCCATCCGATTTCGTGCTGTGGAATGCGTCAAATACCCCCTCGGCCTCGTCGAGCGCTATGCCGCAACCGTTGTCCGCGATCGAGAACTCGACGAACCGGCCATCATTGGAAGACAGCTCTATTGTAATTTCGCGCCGCTCTGGCGGCGTCTTCGCCATAGCCTCCATCGCGTTCAGGATGATGTTGAGCAACACCTGCTGAATTTGAATGCCGTCCGCAAAGACCAGGGGCAAATCCTTCGCAACATGGGTGCGGATGACGATGTGATTCTGGTCCAACTCGCCTCGGCTGAGCGCGATGGTCTCGTTAACGATCGCAGCGGCGTTTAGCCACTCGGCCTTCGGTTCGACGCGCTTCGCGAGGCTGCGTACACGTTCGACTACGCTGCTAGCACGATTCGCATCGCCAATTATCCGTTCAAGCGCCTGCCGCGCCTTGCTGAGATTGGGCGGCTCCGCCGCCAGCCAACGCAAGCCTGCGTTCCCGCTATTTATGACGCCTGTCAGGGGTTGATTGATCTCGTGCGCGATGGACGCGGTCAGCTCACCAAGAGAGTTGACGCGAGCAAGCCGAACGAGTTGCGCACGAGCTTCATGCTCGGCAAGGATCGCCGACGATTTCGTCAAAGCTAGATATGTGGTGCCGACGATGGCGCCGATGCTCAGCGCGCAGTTTATCACGCCCGCTTCATAGGCCCCGGATCGGGTGAACATGAAGCTCGCCAGCGTCAGGACAACGCAACTCGCAGCAACGACAAGGACGCTGCGCGCTCGCAGGAAACCGGCCGCAATGAGAACGACCGCGACATAGAACACCGCGACGGCGATCTCCAGATCGGTGATCGTGTCCGCGATGAAGACGACCACCATCAGGCCGAGCATCAGCACCCACCGCAGAGCGGTGCCTGTCCCCGCCAGGCGCTGGTGTCTTCCCATCAAGGGCTCGTTCCTTCCATATGCGTAAGGCCCCCGCCGAAACTACTTCTGAGCTTCGGCTTTATACATGCTTTCTCCCGATCACTCGACGGCGGAGAGACGCCAGCGGGCCGCCGTGACCAACGGTTCAAGGCTGAGGCGGCCGACGATCTACTCGAGCATGCGATCCTGGCGGCTGTCCGCTCGCACCGAGGCCGTCACCTCGACGCGACTACTGTCCTCGATGTTGCTGCTTTCGAGGTCGCGAATATAGAGCGTCGAGCCGAGGTCTCGCAGGAGAAGAGCGCGGACGTGGGCCTCGGCTTCACCGTGACAGATGATCGAGATTTCATAGGCTGCATCCGCATCACTCATGGAAATGGGACGCCGCCCGATCATAGTGACCAGCGGACGCAAGACGAGATTCACGCCGATAACGAAAACGGTCGCGATCATTGCCTGGGGATAGAAGCCTGCGCCGCGCAGGACGCCGACGGCGGCCGAGCTTCTGCCGCTCTGCGCCGAAAGAAGCGTCGGCCCCGTCGGAAAGGTCGCGCTGCTGCGCTTATGACGTCACCGTCATCTCAGCCAGCCCTTCCGTCGGATGTAGATGAGCGGCAGAAGCGCGGCCGCCAGCGTCATGGCAATGGTCACGGTGAAGCCCCACCGCCACGAGAGTTCCGGCATGACCGCGAAATTCATGCCGTAGAAGGTCGCAACGAGAGTTGGCGGTAGGAATACGGCAGTGATGATCGTGAACACCTTGACGATCTGGTTTTGCTTGACACCCAGCGATGTCATGACCGACTGTTGGAGATAACGCGCCTTCTCGTGTTCAAACGTCGCGTGTTCCTTCACGCCCTGGATGTCGGCCTGCAGATTTTCGATCTCGGCGCGTGACTCGGTGTCCCGAGTGCCAACCTCGGTTTTGAGGTAGCGAGCGCACCGGGCCAAGTCCAGTTGGGACTCCTGAACACGCGCGATCAATTCCTCGACCTCATTCAGCCGCTGCATCGTCTCGTAGACATCGCTGACGCCGATCTCGCGTCCCTTTTCATCCCGTCCGCCGGTCAGGCGCAGGATGTCGTCATTCATCGACTCCAATGAAATACTGACCGCCTCGACGACCTGATCCGATGCCAGATTCATGGCGCGGAGGATCGCGCGCATCGCGTCCTTTCCGCTCTTGGCGATGTCAGGACTGCTCGCAAGCCGCTGCGCAAAGCGATCCAGCGGCGCAAGTTTTCGGGCCGGTTCAAGCGTAATGAGGGGACCGTCGCCAAGCGCGAAGATCACCGTCTCAGCGTGGAACTCGTCGCCAAGCCGCAGGGTCAGAGTGACGGGCAGGTAGTAGTACAGATCGTCTTCGGACAGCTCTTCCGTCGCAGCAGGGAAATTGGCCTTCCAATGTCGACGCGCGGCAGCGACCGCATCTTTGTCGTCAGCCGACAGGCGAACCCAAACCTTTTCCGCGACGGTGGTTTCCACTTGTTCCATCGTGACCATAACTTAGACCTTCTCTCATTATCTTGCGGTGCTCTGTTCGCGCTCCTTCAACTATTTTCCGGTTGTCGAGAAATGCTGATGCGACGGTGACGACGACGATGTTGTCGTTTCCTGGCCCGCCGGCTGAAAATGATGGACAGCGAGCAGCGCCCCACAAATCAGCAGATAAAGCGCGACGGTCGAAATAATAACCTCACGCTCCAGCGTCGGAGCAATCCTGTTATTTCCACCATTCTTAGTGATACGATCCATCTTCGTAATCAGCATGACAATCCTCTATATGTTTTGGCGTGAGCAAACTCCGCAGGGCCGTGCGCCCTCCGTCGTGTCGGCTCAGTTGGCGATCAATATTCGGGAGAGGGCGCCCGACGATCCGGGAGCGTTGCGTCTGAAGCTCCCCGGAAAAACATGTGCAACGGGCGGCCTCGATGACGATTGAAACCCCCGGAGCGTCAGGGCGACGCCTGATGCTTCATCGCTGACGCGGCATATGTTGGGGTAGCGCGCGCAATAAGTGCTCATGACTCACCTCGTGTCAGCCGCCTTGGCTGTCACGAGCGAGCCATGCGTCTAGGCTCGGCCGGACGGCCTCAGCGGCGTGTGCTGTCGACTACTGTCGCTAGGCATCAGTTTGGTCCCAGACTTGCCCAAGCGCGCCTCAGCGCGCTGGACGGTGTGGCGGCTGTGTAAACTGCCAACGTCGGCAATGCCAGGGCGCGTGAGGAAAGCCACGCCAGCCGAAGGTATCGCGTCGATATACTTTCGTATATCATAGGAGTTGTTTCGGCCGTTGCTCTCAGAATTCCCGCGCGGTTCATCTGGTAAACTGCGTGTATCAGGCCGAGTTGCTGCCAACCCGTGTCGCGCGGCAAGTCGTCCTCGACGCACCAGCGACATTCAATGCGACCCGTAGCAGGATTGACGTGCCAGTGTGAATGCGGCCGGGGCGCAAGCTGCCGATCCAGTACTTCCTATAGCCGTTGATGATCATTGGCGTTGTCGTCCTGGCTCTCCGCCGTCGCGCAGCAGTCGACGCGGCACCTCAATGCGACAGGAGCACCGGCAACGATGGGTAGGCGATGATGGTCTTCGTCGCGCCGCCCAGGATGAATTGGCGCAGGCGGGAGTGCCCGTAGGCCCCCATCACGAGCAGGTCGATTGCATGCGCGGTCGTATACTCTTTGAGAGCTTGCCCGATCGTCCGCCCGGCGGCCTCTTCCTCCTCTAGGACAACCTCGATGCCATGAAAGGCGAGATGCTTCGCCAGGTCCGCACTTGAGTGGTTCGTATCAATCGTCTTTTCCTGTGTGATCGTCACCACCCGCACCGTCTTGGCGCGCTCCAGGATCGGGAGGGCATCGGCCACCGCCCGTGCCGCCGCCCGGCTGAAATCCCAAGCCACTCCGACGACGTCGAAAGACAAGGAACCACTGCGTTCTGGTACTTCGGGGAGGATAATCGTGGGGCGTCCAGAGCCGAATATCACGCTCTCGGCGACATATTGCTGAAGCGTCGCCTGCTCGCCGATCGGGATCATCGTGATATCGTGCATCCTGGCATGTTCGGTCACGATGGCCGCCAGCTGCGAGGTCGTGCACGACTCGACGATCTGCTCGTGTGGAACGCCGCGCTTCGTCGCCATGCTTTTGAACGTGCTGATCAGACTCTGGGCATTGGCCGCGCTTTTCTGCCGCTCGGCCGCAACCATTCCCGGGATGTCGAGCAGCGTATTCGCAAGCACGTTACCGGCGGTCGGAATCTCTATTTTGAAAGTGAGCGCTGAGATGCGCGCGTCCAGCGCCCCGGCGAAGACGACAGCTTGCTCGATTGCCGCGGCCGACGTCGGCTCCGGATAGCTGCTCAACTGGAGCAAGGCGTCCTTGAAAGCCATTCTTTTTATCTCCTCAATTGATCTGCTGCTTCACATTGACCGCATCACACGGCTCACCTTGCGTCCGCTTTCATCTTCACCTTGCAAATTCCTTATCCGCGTTTTCCAACGCTGCGATCCGCTCTTCCAAAGCCGGATGCGTTCTGAACAGGCGCATCAGTCCGCCCCGTGCCGTCCCCGAAATGCCGAATGCGGCCATCTTGTCCGGCAGAGACGCCGGCTGCAGCGCCGCCAAACGGCGCAGGGCGGCGATCATGTGCCGCCGGCCGGCGAGCTCGGCGCCACCCCGGTCGGCGCGGAATTCCCGCTGGCGGGAGAACCACAAGACGATGATCGATGCGAGGACGCCAAGCAGTAATTCGGCGACAATCATCGTGACGAAGAAAGCAGGACCGTGACCGCTCTCGGTCCTGAACACCACCCGGTCAACCACATGGCCGATCACCCGCGACAGGAACATGACGAAGGTGTTGACCACGCCCTGGATGAGCGCCATCGTCACCATGTCGCCATTGGCGGCGTGCGACACCTCGTGCCCGAGCACCGCCTCGGCCTCTTCCCGGCTCATCTGCTGCAAGAGGCCAGTCGACACGGCGATGAGGGAGGCATTCTTGCTCATGCCGGTGGCAAAGGCGTTCACCTCCGGCGAGTCGTAGACCGCAACCTCGGGCATCTTGATGCCGGCGACCTGGGCCTGGCGGGCGACGGTTTGCACCAGCCACTGTTCCATCGGCGTCTTCGGTTGGGAGATGACCTGGGCGCCGACCGCACGCTTGGCCGTCCATTTCGAGAGGGCAAGGGAAATGAAGGCGCCGCCGAAGCCGAAGACGGCCGCGAAGATGAGCAAAGCGTTGAGATTGAGGCCCTGTTCGTTGAGGTAGGGTTCGACCCCCAGCAAGCGCAGGGTGATCGACAGCACCAGCACCACGGCCAAATTGGTTGCCAGAAAAAGCGCAATGCGTTTCACCCGGCGCTCCTCACGAAATGTCTGCGACCAGAATCTTCATAGTCCCACGCGCCCAACTCGGCGTAGCGGCGAAGCGATTGACCTCTTGCCGCTGCGCCTGAAGCGCTGATGCTCCACGTCTGCCGTCGTCGTCCGGCCATCCGCGTGGCGCGCACGGCGCTTCCCCTCAGTCGAAAAAGTCTGACAAGAAGGATCTCTTGCGCTTCTTGTGGCCGTAGCTGCGATGATCATCGTCATCGTCGTAGTGGCGTTGCTCACGGATTTCGCGCGACCCGGTCGTGCGGGCTGCAGGCGACGCATCTTCGGTGCTGCGAGCGATGATCTTGTCGAGCTCGCCCCGGTCAAGCCACACTCCGCGGCAGGTCGGGCAATAGTCGATCTCGACGCCTTGTCGGTCGGACAGCACCAACCCGGTCTTGCAGGTCGGACAGGGCATCGCCGCCACAGTTTCCTCGGTTCGCATGGTTCAAACCCTCTCCTGCCGACCGAAGCGGACGAGCAACTGCAGGCGATCCTTCACCGCGAGCCTGAGCTTTTTCAGCCGCAGCAGTCTGATGCCGTCGGGAAAACGCCGCTTGTGCTCGTGTCGAATCGCATCGTCGAGCTGGCCGTGGACGACCGTCAGCTTGTATATCAAAGCACTCATACTCATAGCCTTTCTCCGGTTGGTTGTTTGAGATGTGGTCCTCGCGGTACTCCTCGCCAAATTCCTACTGAGCCGGAACCGTCAAACGAATCTCCACACGCTCCTCCACCTGGCGGAACAGCAAGAGATCGATTGACTCTTGGTCGCGCTTGAAGCGGTGATGTTCGGCCTCGGGCGATCCATTCACCACCTCATGGGCGTATCCTGCGGCCGCGAAGCCTTGAACGTAGTGCGCTCGCACGGCCTCAAAAGCGGCGCGCCCGGCATAGCGGACCTCGACCGTCTTCTCCCCGCGCGCGAAATAGCTGCGCACCAGGCCGGGAAAGCGCGGCACGGGCCCCGCATCGGTGCCGCTGACGTCGCTCGCCGGCGGGTTTTCCGCGAGATCCGGCACCCACTGTCCGATCTGTTCTTTCAGGCCTGGCACCACCTGTTCGATCTGCGTCGCCGCATCGTTGGCAAGGCGCCTGCCTGCCTCGGTTGCCGTCGGAAACTGCCCCCACAACCAGGACAGCAACGCGATCCCGGCCCAGGTCACCAGACCGAGGATCCCGACAACGGCGGCAACCAGGATCAGCCAGGTGCGCGCCCGCACCTTGCTCAAAGCCGAGACGGCCAGCGCCGAAAACCGATGCTTATGGAGGGGGCTGCGCATCACCGCCTCACGAAGCCCGTTCACTGAAGGTGTCGCGCACGCGCCGCAGGCGGCGCCCCAGAGTCCGCTTGGCCCGATCCGCGGCGCGATTCACCGCGACATGAAAGTCCGCCTCTGTCTCCTCGATGACGATATCTGACCGCCCGTTCAGCCGAACGCGCAGACTGCAGCGCTTGTCTATGCCGCCCTTCGGTCCGTTGATATCGGACAAGACTACGGCAACGCCGCGAATGTGCTCTGGAAATTGCGACAGTGCGAATGCCAGCCGATATTCCACATGCTCACGCAGCTCCTCTGTGAGGTCCGCGTTACGCACTTGAATCGCGATTCTCATCATTCCTCCATCCACCAGCCGAGTTCGCGCAGTATCTAGGCTTGATCGATCATCAAAAAAAGCAGATAATCCGGTGTGTTTCAGTCGAAAAAAACTGCTGATTGGATTGGCCGGCCGTGTTGAATTACAAGCAGCTGCACTATTTCTGGAAGGTCGCGAAGGCCGGCAGCATTGCGCGCGCCGCCGAGCAGCTGCGTCTGGCGCCGCAGACCATCAGCGCCCAGATCGGCACGCTGGAGGAAGCGCTCGGAACCGAGCTGTTCCGCCGCGCCGGGCGGCGGTTGGAATTGACTGCGGCGGGGCAGTTGACCCTTTCCTACGCCGACGAGATCTTCCAGATCGGAAGAGAGCTGGAGGAGACGGTGCGCAACCGCCCCGGCCGCAGCGACATGCTCTTACGGGTAGGGGTGGCGGACGTCGTGCCGAAGTCGATGGCCTATCACCTGCTCGCTCCGGCACTGACTAGTGCCGGGCGTGTGCGGTTGATCTGCCGGGAAGACAAGCTGGATCGGCTGTTCGCGGAACTCGCCATCCACAAGATGGATCTCGTGATCGCCGACCGGCCGCTGCCCTCCGAACTGGGGGTGAAAGGCTACAGCCACGCTCTCGGGCGCACACCGATCGCCTTCTATGCCGTGCGCCCACTAGTCGCACGCTATCGGAAGGATTTTCCACGATCCCTCCACGGCGCCCCCATGCTCATCCCGAGCGATGGCGCAACCATGCGGGGGGCGCTTACGCGGTGGTTCAGTGAACATCAGATCGAACCGCGCATTGTCGGCGAGTTCGACGACACCGCGCTGATGAAGGCCTTCGGCAAGGCGGGTGCTGGTATTTTCCCTGCACCGACAGTACTGGCCGACGAGATTCGCAGCCAATATGAAGCTGAAATCATCGGCCGCGCCGACAGCGTCGCAGCAAAATATTACGCCATCTCCATCGAACGCAAACTGACCCATCCGGCCGTCGTGGCGATCAGCGAAGCAGCGAAGACGGAACTGTTCGTCGACGACAAGCGCTAGCCCCTGTCTCGTCTCAAGCGGATCGCTCGCCGCAATCGCCCACGACGAAGACAAAGATAGATGCGGTCAAGCCCGGCGAGCGCCTTTGCGAGAGGGTTGGGCGTGCGCTCGTCTTCCGGTCACCATCCCGATCAGTCCGGCGATGGTGCAATGGCTTTCGACCGGATGCCGGAGGAACAAGTTGTCATGGACGAGGTAGCGATTGGCGCGACCTTCACGCATGCGGCTGAGATACCCTGCCTCCTCCAATTCGGCGACGATGCGCTGCACGGCGCGCTCCGTGATGCCGACCCGGACTGCAACCTCGCGCATTCTCGCTGCCGGCTTCTCGACCAGGCAGAGCAGCACATGGGCGTGGTTGGTCAGAAAGGTCCAGCTGGCAGAGGAGGTATCAGATTTGGAGTTTGCCATTGCCTGCATCCGCGAGAGCCCCTATAAGGAAAGTGCGAAACTGATTTCGTGTCTTTTATATCGTGTTATGAAGTTCGTATGTAGGGGCAATAACGGTTAATCATGTCCTGGTCACCCGTGTCCGGAAGGCGATGGCGCGACCTGACCGGGTCATACCGCCAGACGCATACGAACCGCCCGACGCCAGAGGGGCAATCAAGGAGTGCTGCCGGTGTCAGACTTCGCCAACTGCTTCTTGCTCCTGGTCCGGTCCAGTGATGACGTTCCCCGCGCTTGCCGGGAGGCGGGAGAGTTTCTGGCATTTCAGCGCGCGCGGCTCCCGACAGTGCATGCGCAACAGGACCGGCGGTTGGTCGGAGTATGGATAGACCCCGTGATGGTGGACGCGCTGCCTGAAATATGCGGCGTGGGCTTGGCTTCTCGCGCGTGCCAATTCCAGATTCGCGAAAGCGTCGGCGTGAGTGGAATATGGTGCCTGTGCTGGGTTGATGCTGATCATGCAAGGAAATCATCCGACCTCGTTACGACACGCAAAACACTGGTGTCAGCCCTGATCGAGGAGCAGGCGCCACACCAACAG
Source organism: Enhydrobacter sp. (assembly GCA_025808875.1). Taxonomy (NCBI): domain Bacteria; kingdom Pseudomonadati; phylum Pseudomonadota; class Alphaproteobacteria; order Hyphomicrobiales; genus Enhydrobacter; species Enhydrobacter sp. The sequence continues at coordinate 1,158,275 of CP075528.1, forward strand.
CCCAGGACTCTGCAGTTTATTCCTGTCTTCGATGCGGACGACAACTGCCGTTCTGCTTTGCTTCATACCGAGCGGCTGCGAGAGTTGTTCCCGGGCCTGATCGGTCAACCCTTGACGTGGAACACAGCGACTGGAGCGTGGGAGGCGCTCACTGGACCTGCCGAACGCGACCGAGCACTTTGAATTCCTTTCTCACATCTTGACCAGCATACAATAGGAAGCGTCCTTGTGGATACGTTGCTCCAGCTTGCCATCGGCAACCTCCTGTCACCGATGGTGCTGTTCTTCGCCTTAGGTGTCGCCGCCGGCTGGCTCAAATCCGATCTCGCCATCCCCGAGCCAATCAGCAAGGGCCTGTCGCTCTACCTGATGCTGGCGATCGGCTTCAAGGGCGGCGTTGAGCTCGCTACCAACGGCGTGGCCGGCACAGTCGCGGTCGCGATGGCCCTGGCGCTCGTGCTCAGTTTCAGCCTGCCTGTTCTTGCTTATGCCTTGCTCCGCACCGCTACACGGCTCGATATTCCGAACGCGGCCGCCGTCGCGGCGCACTACGGTTCCGTCAGCATTGTGACCTTCGTCGCGGCGACCGGCTTTCTGGGATACCGTGCCATACCTTACGAGGGCTACGTGGTGGCAATGCTCGCCCTCATGGAGACGCCGGCCATCGTGACCGGCCTTCTACTTGCTCGTCGCTCTAGCGCCGCCGCGCCGACCACGTCGAGCGCGCCTTTCTTTTCGAGAGAAGTCGCCCGCGAGGTGTTCCTGAGCGGCGGCGTCGTGTTGCTCGGCGGCAGTCTGGCGATCGGCTGGATCACTGGTGACAATGGCATGACCGTTATGGCGCCGGCCATCGTCGATCCGTTCAAGGCCGTGCTTGCCGTCTTCCTTCTCGACATGGGCTTGCTTGTCGGACGCCGACTGCACGACTTCAGAGCGGTGGGCTGGCCGGTGGTGGCGTTCGGCCTTTATATGCCTCTCATCGGAGCCTTAATCGGGCTGTTCGCATCCCATGCCATCGGCCTCTCTCTCGGCGGCATGACGCTTGTCGCCGTGCTCGCGGCCAGCGCTTCCTATATCGTGGTTCCCGCGGCGATGCGCCTCTCATTGCCGCAGGCCAATCCGGCGATCTATGTCCCCCTGTCCTTGGCCGTAACGTTCCCGTTCAACCTGATCGTCGGAATCCCACTCTACCACGCGGCCGCACAATGGATTGCAGGCATGTGAAGCAAGAGGAACATCCCTATGGTGCAGCTCTACCGGAAGAAGAGGATCGATATTGTCGTGGAGGCCGCGCGCGCCCGCGCGATCATCGAGATGATCGAGGCGGTCGGCGCCAAGGGCTACACCATCGTGCCCGACGTCTCCGGCCGCGGCAACCGCGGCGTCCGAGATGAAGGACATCTCTCGGACGTGTTCCGCAACATGCTCATCATCGTCATCGTTGCCGAAGAGATCGCGAACCTGATCGTCGAACAATCGCAGCCGCTCCTCGAAAACTACGCCGGGATCGTGGTGGTTTCCGACGTCGAGGTTATTCGCGACGAGCATTTCTAAGCAAGCAGTGGCAGGGCATCCCTTCCAAATGCGCCACGTCTGACCACTCAAGTGGATGGTAGGCCGTTCGCGGCAAGCACCTCTCCGGCAAGATAGAGCGAACCGGTGATGAGGATTCGCGGTGCCGGATCGAGGCCAAGCGCGGTGATGGCGGCAATCGCTTCCGCGATGCTGTCGCGGGTCTCCGCCGAAATGCCGATGCCGCGAGCTATATGCGCGATCTCCTCGCTTGGCAAAGCCGTGTCCTGCCGGACTGTCACTGCGATGACGGTACGGGTAAGGCCGGCGAAGTTCATGAGAAAGCCTTGGCAGTCCTTGTTCGCGAGCATGCCGACGACGAGTATGAGCGGCCGCGAGACGCGCCTATCAAGATCGGCCAGAGCGTTCGCCACCGCAAGGCCGCCGTCAGGGTTGTGGCCGCCATCCAGCCATAGTTCAGCGCCTTCCGGCGCGAGTTCTACGAGCCGGCCACGGGCGAGGCGCTGCATGCGAGCTGGCCATTCGACGCTGGTGAGCCCCTGCTCAATGGCTGTGTCCGGAATCCTGAGCGCATGAATGCAGCGTAGCGTTGCTATCGCCGTGCCTGCGTTATCGAGCTGATGACGGCCAACCAGACGCGGCGCAGGCAGCTCCATGATTCCGTTGCCGTCCCGAAAGACCATGCGGTCGCGATCAGGCGTCGCTCTCCAGTGCTTGCCACCAATCCGCAGCGGCGTGCGGAGACGCTCGGCGTGTCGTTCGATCACCGTGAGCGCCTGCTGCGACTGCGGTGCGATTATCGCCGGCACACCGCGTTTGAGAATGCCCGATTTCTCCGCCGCGATCAGCTCGATCGTATCGCCCAGAAATTCGTGATGGTCATGCGAGACAGAAGTGATTACGGTCGCGAGCGCGCAGTCGACCACGTTCGTCGCGTCGAGCCGTCCACCCAGGCCTACTTCAAGCAGAAGCACATCGGCGGGATTGCGTGCAAAGAGCAGAAAAGCCGCCGCCGTGGTGATCTCAAAGAAGGTGATCGGATCGCCGGCATTCAAGCGTTCGCAGGTCGCAAGGGCATCCGCCAGTTCGTCATCCTCAACCAGCACGCTGCCACCCAGCCGTGCAAGACGGACGCGCTCGTTGAAGCGAACCAGATGCGGCGAGGTGTAAACATGTACGCCGAACCCAGCCGCTTCCAAGATCGCACGCAGAAATGCAACGGTCGAACCCTTGCCGTTGGTGCCGGCAACATGAATCACCGGCGGCAGGCGGCGCTCAGGATGGCCAAGCCGGCCAAGAAGGCACCACATGCGGTCGAGCGAGAGATCGATCCGCTTGGGATGGAGCGCGAGCAAGCGCGCAAGGACGACATCAACTGCAACCACTCTGAATCACACTCGCCCGCCAATTAACGAATTAACAGGTCCTGAGCCTAGCGCGAATTCTTCATTGACCTTGACCAAGTGAGAAACCTGGCTCCCCATCAAAATTGTAAAGATGCTCAGTCTTGATGAAGTCGACACCCGTATAGGTGAGATTCTTGAGCAGTTCCACGATCATCGCTTTGTTGAATTGCTTGCTCGGCCGCGCGAGATAGCGACAGCGCCAGTGGTCGGTGCAGAAGGTCTCGGGCAGACCATCCGGCCAGACCTTGACGCCCCGATTGGTAATCATGGTGAGCGCGAACAATTCGTTGGTCGCCGCCTGCATATCGCGGGCGAGTTCGTCCACGGGCTTGGTTGCATGGACGAAGACGTCTATCCCGACCAATTCCTTCTTAGCCGGCTTCTTTGGCCGGGCCTGCGGCACGGCGAAAGGCTTTGACGCAGCGCCAGGCGCGACACTGCGCAACGTCTTCGGCGTATGGTCAAGCCGCTCGATCACGGCCTCGGCAAAGGCTGCTGTGCCGACCTTCTGCTTGGATACGCCTTCCTTGAAAACATCATAGGTATGAATGCCGTCTTCGATCGTCTTGAGCCAGGCATTGTGCACGCGTCTGGCCACCTCGGTTTGGCCGATATGCGCCAGCATCATGACACCGGCTAAGAGAAGGCCGGAGGGGTTGGCCACATCCTGGCCGGCTCGCCGCGGTGCGCTGCCGTGGATCGCTTCAAACATGGCGCATTGCTCGCCGATGTTGGCCGACGGCGCGAGGCCGACGGAGCCTGCGATCTGGGCGGCTACATCGCTCAGAACATCGCCATAGAGATTGGGCATAACGATCACGTCGAAGGCCTGCGGCGTATCCGCCAGTTTCGCTGCGCCGATGTCGACGATCCAGTGCTCGTTCTCGATACCGGGATAGTCAGCGGCGATTTCGTCGAAGACCGTGTGGAACAGGCCGTCGGTCATCTTCATGATGTTGTCTTTCGTGAAGCAGGTGACCTTCCGGCGGCCGTGCGCGCGCGCGTACTCGAAAGCGTACCGGACGATCTTCTCGCAACCCGGCCGCGAGATCAGCTTCAGGCACTGGTAGACCTCGTCGGTCTGCCGATGCTCGATGCCCGCATATAGATCCTCCTCATTCTCGCGAATGATGACCACATCCATGCCGGGATGCTTCGTCGCGATAAAGGGTTGATAGGCGACGCAGGGCCGGACGTTGGCGAACAGGCCGAGGGTCTTGCGCACCGTCACGTTGAGGCTCTTGTAGCCGCCGCCCTGCGGCGTCGTGATCGGCGCCTTGTAGAAGACCCTGGTGCGCCGCAGGCTATCCCAGGCTTCCGGTCCGATCCCGGAGGTGTTGCCTGAAAGATAGAGGCGCTCTCCGATATCGATCGGTTCGATGGCGATGTTCGCGCCGGCCCGAATCAGGACCTTGAGGCTGGCTTTCATGATCTCCGGCCCGATGCCGTCACCGAAGGCGACTGTGACCGGAACGGCGCCATGCCTCCCGGACGGGTTCTCCAAGTCGGTAAGGCCTTCCAACATGAGCCGAGTGCTCATCATCGATCCCTCCTAGTGCGTCTCTGAACGAAGGCAGGATAGAGACCAAGGATGAATTGTTGAAATTGATTGTTCTCGACGCTAAGATTGCGATCGTCAATGACATCATGGATGCGTGCATGAATATCCATCCCGACCTCTTGCGCGCTTTCGTGACCGTTGTGGAATGCGGAGGGTTCTCGCGGGCCGCCGAGCGGCTGCGGCGCGGCCAGTCGGCCATCTCGCTGCAAATGAAGCGTTTGGAGGACAGCCTCGGGGCGAAGCTGCTCGAACGGACTCCCCGACACCTGTCGCTGACAAGCGAGGGAGAGTTGCTGCTGGACCACGCCCGGCGCCTGTTGCGCCTCAACGACGAGTTGGTCGGGCGCTTTACCGAGCGCGAACTTTCCGGCGTCGTTCGCCTCGGAGCGCCAGAGGACTTCGCGACCAGCCACCTGCCGAGCGTGCTGGCCAAGTTCGCGCGCGCCCATCCCCGGGTTGCCCTGGAAGTGACCTGCGAGTTGACGCTCGAGGTATTCGAGCGCTTCCGGGCTGGCGGTCTCGAGATCGCGCTGGTCAAACGGGAGCCCTCAGGCGCGATGGGCGGCATCCGCGTGTGGCGGGAACCGCTGGTCTGGGTCGCCGCCGACCGGCAGATCGCAGAGACAGAGGGCCCGCTTCCGCTCATCGTCTCGCCGCGGCCGTGCGTCTACCGCAAGCGGGCAACCGATACGCTCGACACGATGGGGCGCCTTTGGCGTGTCGCCTATACGTGCGGCTCCTTGGCCGGCACGCACGCAGCCGTTCGTGCGGGCCTCGGCATCACCGTGTTGCCAAAGGAGATGGTGCCAACGGATCTCGCCATTCTCAACGATGAAGCTCTTGGACTTCCCGACCTGAAGGACACGGAGATGGCGCTGATCGAGGCACCTGACCTGAACCCCGCTGCTGCCCGGCTGCGAGACACGATCGTTCGAGAGCTTGAACATTGAGGCGTGCTTCACTTTGATGGCCAGTCGCACCCGTAACGCGATGTCATGGATTCGTTGATCGTCTTCTCAAGAGTCCGCACTTGGGCTACTGTACATTTGGGGTGGTGCACTGCGCTGAAGCGTAGATCAGTACCTACCCCTAATCTCGCGACAGGCGGGGGAGGAGCCAACGATGAATTTCTCGGGCAGGAACCTCTGGTTAGGTTTGATCGCCTTAGCCGTGGTGTTGATCGTGATCGGCTATGCCACTGGCTGGTTCGGCTTCGGTGGCTCACCGCAACCCGCGCCGCCGCAATAAGAACCCGCTTCGAACCTTGGCAGATGCCGTTTGGCAACGGCCGTCGTCATTGATCGAGAAGTTTCTCTTTGCCATTAAGTGCGGCCTGAGCGTCCAGTAGTTCGTCGCGACCGATACCCGCCTCAACGTGCGGATGCAGCGCGTGCACCTCTCGTATTTTCCGGAAGACCAGTTGAAGTAGATCCTCTTGTAGGGGCAGGCGGACACGCACATGCGTCAGCCGCGGCACTTATGCTGGTCTATGAGGACGACACCGTCCTCCTCGCGCTTGTAGATCTCGGTTTCGTCGTTCTCAGCCCACCATCTGCGATCGGTCGTAGTGGCTTTGCGGAGTTTCGGATGCCGGCGGACGCTGCCGCGAGTGCGCGGCTCGAATATCATAGCGCCCCAGCGGAAATGTAGTTATCAATTTCATCAACGCTGGGGCGGCACCTCGTGGGAGGACGATCGGATGCACATGCGTATGGCATCGCATCGTAGGGTTAGCGGTCGCAGCCTAGCGTAGGTGGCGCACCCGGCACGATTCGAACGTGCGGCCTCCACCTTCGGAGGGTGGCGCTCTATCCAGCTGAGCTACGGGTGCATCAAGTGCGCTACTAACGCGGCGACCTCGCGTCGGTCAATCGACGTAGACCAGACATTATCCCAGTTCGATCGATCACGCGCAACCGAGATCCCCATTCTCACCGCAAAAACCATCACGCGCGTAACTCTTGCTCGAACGGTATGCCATCGCGCGAAGGAATGCCGGCAGCAGACAAGCATCGCACAGAAGCGAATGTCTGAGCTTGCGCGTTTCGCTCGCACGTCTCACGCGCGCTACGCCGCAGCACGCCAGACTACGTCTCACGCTGCTTCCGTGGTGCTTCCGCGACGGATTCGGGCGCGGCGAGAACAAAAAACGATCTTGCTAAGTGCCCGGAAATATGAGAGAAAATGGCGCACCCGGCGAGATTCGAACTCACGACCTCTGCCTTCGGAGGGCAGCGCTCTATCCAGCTGAGCTACGGGTCCGCGACGGGGCGGACCATAGCGGAGGCGCCGTTTCGTCGCAAACGCGCTCAATCCTCGGTCGGCGGCCGGGAGCCCGGCTCGGCGCCGGAGGCGGGCGGCTTGAGTTTGGCCTCAACCGAATAGATCAGGCCGGCGACGATCACGACGAGCGCGGTGCCGAGGACGGCGATCTGCCAGAGGCCGAGCCCGGCGGCCAGTCCGATCGCGCCGGCGAGCCACATGCCGGCGCCGGTCGTCAGGCCCTGCACCTCGCCGCGCGCCAGGATGATCGTGCCGGCCGCCAGGAAGGCGACGCCCGCCGTCACCGCCTCGACGACGCGGATCGGATCGACGCGCAGCGCCTCGCCGGCGAAGACCGGCGCATGCACGATCTCGACCGTCAGCACGGCGAAGGTCGCGGCGGCGAGGCAGACCAGGATATGGGTGCGCAGTCCCGCGGGGCGGTGGCGCCATTCGCGTTCGAAGCCGATGACCGCGCCGAGCAGCGCCGCCAGCAGCAGGCGCGCCGCGATCACGGAAAAGGGCAGCCAGGTCGGCCGGCCGATCTCGTCGAGGACATCCGTCATGCGGCCCTGAGAACGCGGGGCAGGGCCCTGCGTTCCGGCCGCCGCTCCAGGGCCAACACGACAGGCGCGTCCGCCTCCGCTAGGATCGCGGCGGTTCGGTCGAGAGGGAGATTTCATGGCCAAGCAGGTGTTTCGCGACGGCACGGAGGTCGCGGGCTTCTATGCCCGCACCATCAGGACGGGGCCCCTGGTCTTCGTGTCGGGAACGACGTCGCTCGATGCCAAGGGACGCGTGCAGGGCAAGGATGCCTTCGAGCAGACGCTGATCACCATGCGCAAGATCGAAGGCGGCCTGAAGTCGGCCGGCGCGCGGCTCAGGGACCTGACGCGGCTCACCATCTTCGTCACCGACATCCGCGACATGGGCGCCGTCTCCAAGGCGCTGGCGCGCGCCCTCAAGGGCGCGGTGGCGAGCTCGACCCTGGTGGCGGTGAGCGCGCTCGCCGTGCCCGGCCTGCTGGTCGAGATCGAATCGACGGCCTTCCTGCCCGAATCGGGCAAGGGGCGCGGACGATGAGTGCGCTCGGCCGCCGCGCCGTCGTGGCGGGTGGGGTCGCGGGAATCGCGATGGCCGTGCCGCCGCTTCCGGCCGAAGCGCGCGAGAAGTCGGGCACCGTCCACATCGAGCAGGTCCAGGTCGCCTTCATCGGCAGCGGCAATGTCGGCAGCGGCACGCTGCATTTCCAGGGCAAGACCCATCGCTTCACCGTGGGCGGCCTGGGCGTCGGCGGCTTCGGCATCTCCCGGATGGAGGCGACGGGCGAGATCTACGATCTCAAGGAGCTGCGCCAGTTCCCCGGCGTCTACGTCCAGGCGCGCAAGGGCATGGCGCTGGGCGACAAGGGAAGCGGCGAGATGTGGCTGGAGAACGCCAACGGCGTGCAGATGACCTTGCGCACCAGGCGGGTCGGGCTCGCCCTGTCGCTGGGCGGCGACGGCGTCGTCATCGATTTCAGGTGAGGCGGGCGATGCATCCTTCCAGACGCGCGCTGCGGGCCTCGGCCCTGGCGGCGCCCCTGTTCCTGTCGACGGTCGCATCGTCGATCGCGCAGGACGAACCGCAGGTCTTCAACGCCTTCGCCACCGTCGAGGCCGAGGGCACGATCGTGCGTGCCGCCGACAAGCAGTACTTCGTCACCGGCACGCTGACCGGCCGCTTCTACGTCGAGACCGCCGAGGGCCCCGTCGACGGCGGGTTCGTGACCTGCGCGGCGTCGGCGCGGCTCGACATGGCGACGGCGCGCACCGACGGGCAGGGCGCCTGCACCTTCACCGCCCACGACGGCGCCACCGCCTTCGGCGACTGGCGATGCGAGGGCTACCAGTTGGTGGGATGCCGCGGCGTCTTCCGGCTGGCCGGCGGCACCGGCCGCTTCGACGGCGCGGTCGGCCAGAGCACCTTCGTGTGGCGGCCGAACGCGCAGGAGATGAGGGCACGGATGGAGGACTCGACCATCGACGGCGCCGCCGGCCTGCTGCTGTGGCGCGACTTCGAGGTGTCGAGGAAGAAGTAGCTCAGCCGGGCGGCGGCGGGATGGAGATGCGCTGGTCGCGCAACTCCTTCTCGAGGGCCCGGATGCCCTGGTCGTAGCGTCCCTTGTCGCAATCGATGCGCGCGCCCAGCACGGTCATGTTCGGCCCGCCCGATCCCTCCTTGAAGCGGGTGAGGTAGTACTCCGCGTGTTCGGCGAGCTGGTAGCAGCGCGCCTTCCTGGCTTCGTCGACCTGGGCCGCGGCCTCGCCGCCCAGCAACGCCAACAACATCACGCAACCCAGTCGTTTCACGATCTGCCTCCCTCAAGGCTGGGCCCGGCGCGAGCCCCACTCGGCCAGCAGCTCCGGCTGCGAGAGCTCGGCGTCGGCGCCCGACGGCAGCGCGGCGTCATGATCCCCGATCCAGGCGACGATGTCGCGCGCCACGACCGGCCCCTCCTTGTCGCGCAGCAGCAGATGATAGCCGTTGCGGTAGAAGGCGAGCCGCGAATCGTCGCGCCGCGGCATCACCGCGATGGCGGCGCGCACGGCGCCCCGGGGCACGATGCGGTCGCCGAAGCCGTGCAGCAGCAGGTAGGGCCGCGCGATGCGCTCCGCCGACCGGCGCGCCGCGTCCATCAGGTCGACCAGCCCGTAGCCCATGTCGAGGCGCGGCTGGCGCAGGATCAGGGGATCCCTGCGCAGCTTCTCGAGCTGCTCGGGATTGTCGGTCGGCCGGTAGTCGATCGAGGTCGGCCCCGACGGCAGCCAGGGCATGGTGTGGGCGAAGAACCACAGCCCGGTGCTGAACAGCGGCCCGAACGTGTCGCGCGAACGCAGCGCCGGCGCCAGCAGGATCAGCCCGTCGCACGCGAGCCCGCGGTCGGCGGCGACCAGCGCCAGCGCCGCGCCCATGCTTTCGCCGGCGAGGTAGATGGGCACGCCGGGATGGCGGGCGCGGATCAAGGTGGCGACGGTGCGCGCGTCCTCGACCAAGGTGTCGGTGCCGGGCCAGCGGCCGCGCGAGGGGCTGGCGCCGAAGCCGCGCATGTCGAAGGCATAGGTCGTGATGCCGTCTTCGGCCCAGATCGGGCCGGGCTCGGCCCACGCCTCGCGATAGTCGCCGAAGCCGTGCAGGCCGAGGACGATCGCCTTCGGCGCGCCGCCGGCGGCCGGCCAGACGGCGAGCGGCAGCGCGGTGCCGTCAGCCGCGATGTAGCGGTCGCCCTCCAGCGCCGGCCGGCGCACGGTCTCGCCCGCCGGAACGACCGTCGGCGCGCAGGCTGCGAGCATGACCGGGAGGAAGACCGCCGCTATGATCGAACGGCGAACGAGGAGCGAGATCGTGACCGAGCCTTTCGAGACCATCACCGTCGACACGGACCGGGTCGCCTGCGACGGCGGCGGCGGCCCCCTGGGACACCCCAAAGTCTACCTCAGTCTGGGCAGGGAAGGGCGGATCGAGTGTCCCTATTGCAGCCGGCTCTACGTGCTGCGCGAGGGCGCGGCTCGTCACGCCCACGCCCACTGAGGCGTTCGGGCGATGACACAGACCATGAAGCAGCTGGGCGAGGGCTGGAACTGGCGCGATCTGAAGGTCGGCGACCGCTTCAGGACGTTCGGCCGCACCCTGTTCGAGGCCGACCTGCTCGCCTTCGTGACGCTGTGCGGCTTCTCCGAGGAACTGTTCACCAACACGGAATACATAAAGAGTCACGCGCCGATGCGCGGCGGCCATCCGGTGCCGGGCGCGCTGGTCTATTCGATGGCCGAGGGGCTGGTGATCCCGACCACGCTGCAGGGCAGCGGGCTCGCCTTCCTGTCGATGGGCTTCGACATCAAGGGCCCGACCTATGTCGGCGACACCATCCATGTCGAGATCGAGGTGACCGAGATCAGGCCGACCTCGAAGGATCCCGCGCGCGCGCTCGTCCGCACCACCAACCTGGTGAAGAACCAGAAGGGCGAGACGGCGATCGTCTACACGCCGCTGCGCATGATGCAGGGCCGCTGACATGCCGAAGGTCGCGGTCGAGACGGAAGGCGCCACCACCATCGTCTCGATCGACCGCTTCGCCGAGGCGCGCAATGCCGTCGATCCCGAGACGGCCGAGCTGCTGCGCGACGCCTTCCTCGCCTTCGACCGCGACGCGAACCAGTCGGTCGCCATCCTGACCGGGCGCGGCGGCACGTTCTGCGCCGGATACGATCTCAAGTCGGTGGCGATCCGCACGACGGCGCCGATCCGCACGCCCGACTCGCCGGGGCCGATGGGGCCGACCCGCCACCTGCTCTCCAAGCCGGTGATCGCCGCGATCGAGGGATATGCCGTCGCGGGCGGACTCGAGCTGGCGCTGTGGTGCGACCTGCGGGTGGCGTCGGAGACGGCGAAGTTCGGCGTGTTCTGCCGGCGCTGGGGCGTGCCGCTGATCGACGGCGGCACGGTGCGCCTGCCGCGCCTGATCGGCCACAGCCGCGCGCTCGACATGATCCTGACCGGCCGCGAGGTTGGCGCGCGCGAGGCATGGGACTGGGGCCTCGCCAACCGGGTCGTGCCGGCCGGCCGGGCGCTCGCCGAGGCGAAGGCCCTGGCCGAACAGCTCGCGAAGTTCCCGCAGGCCTGCCTGCGCTCCGACCGCCGCTCGTCGTACGAGCAATGGTCGATGCCGCTCGGCGAGGCGCTGGCCAACGAGGCGAGCCGCGGCCTGCCGGCGCTGCAGGAAGAGGCGCAGGCGGGCGCCGCGCGCTTCGCCTCCGGCAAGGGCCGCGGCGGCGATTTCGGCGACCTATGACGATGCGGCTGCCGAGCGACCAGGAAGTGGCGCGCTATCGCGCCGACGGCGCGATCTGCCTGCGCGGCGCCTTTCCGATGGACTGGATCGAGCGGCTGCGCGCGGCGGTCGACGCCGACATGGCCGCGCCCGGGCCGATGGTCCGCATCAACACGCCCAAGGGCGCGCCCGGACTGTTCTTCGTCGACTTCCAGCTCTGGCAGCGCCACGACGCGGCGCGCGCCTTCGTGCACGACTCGCCCGCCAAGCACATCGCGCAGCGCCTGATGGGCAGCCGCGAGGTCGTCTACTACCACGACCATCTGCTGGTGAAGGAGCCGGGCACCGAGGAGCGCACGCCGTGGCACCACGACCAGCCCTACTATCCGATCGATGGCGAGCAGATCGTCTCGCTGTGGCTGCCGCTCGATCCGGTCGATCGCGCGACCTGCGTCGAGTACGTCCGGGGCTCGCATCGCTGGGGCCGCTGGTTCCAGCCCAAGTTCTTCCGCCAGGGCGGCGTCGACCTGCAGGTCAGCGACCCGCGCTTCGAGCCGCTGCCCGACCTCGACGCCGAGCGCGACCGGCACGAGTTCCTCGCCTGGGACATGGAGCCGGGCGACGTCGTCGCCTTCCACGCGCTGACCCTGCACGGCGCCCCGGGCAACCGCTCGACGAGCCGTCGCCGTCGCGCCTGGGCGACGCGCTGGTGCGGCGACGACGCGCGCTACGCCGCGCGGGTCGGCCAGATCTCGCCGCCGCTCGAGGGTCACGGCCTGAAGCCCGGCGACCGGCTCGACTGCGCGATGTTCCCCAAGGTGCTCGGGCTCAGATCCGCCCGGTGAACTTCAGGATGCATTGCGCCACGTCTTCGGCATGGGCGGCGATCATGTTGTGATCGGCCCCCGGAATCACCTGCACGTCGAGGACGAGCGTCGGCACGGCGACTTTGGCAAACTGCTCCGCCGTGAAGCAGGAGGATGGGCGGACCGATTCCGGCCTCGTCGTAGGACAGCCGGATTCCTTCCCGGACCAATTGTCTGATCATCACGTCGCGCCTTCCCCCCCGACCGCCAGGGAGTCGAGCCACCGTCGCGCGGCGTCGTGACTGCGGTGGATCTCGAGCGGCCGGGTCCCGGACGCCAGCACCTTGTAGAGGCGGGCCCGTTCGTAGGAAGAGGCATCCGGTGCGACCAGCGCGATCGCCCCCAGCGCGACAGTTTCGGCGTAGGCCTTGAAGCGCGCCCCGAGCATCATCAGGTCGTCGTTGTCGAGATCGATCCGGCCCTCGCCGAGGTCGAAGATCTTGCGGTAGCCGAGCGCGCCGTCGGCGAGCAACTCCTCATGGTAGCGCACGGCGTCCTCGAAGGTCAGACGGTCCTTGACGACGGCGACGACCATTCGGTCGGCGTGCGAGATCGAAAGTTCTATGGGCATGGGGTGTGCCCGGTTCCGAGACCGTTGAGGTGGCCCGCCAGGCCGCGCAGCCAGACCGCGACCGCGACCGCGCCCGGATCGGGCACGCCGCGCGCGCGGGCGCCCATGTAGCTGGCGCGGCCGAGCTTCGGCAGCAGGTCGGCCGTCGCATCGGCGCCGGTTTGCGCGGCCGCGGCGGCGGCGTGCACGATTTCGGCCGTGACCGCATCGCGCGCGCCGAGCCGGTCGAGCGCCTCCGACGCCGGCACCAGCGCATCGACCATGGTGCAGTCGCCCGGCGCCGCGCCGCCGAGATCGCGCACCGCCGCGACGGCGCCGCGGAAGGCGCGCGCCCAGTCGGCCGGCGCGGGCGACGCGGGAAGCTCGCGCGCGGCGCGCAGCAGGGCGGTGGCGTAGAACGGTCCGGAGCTGCCGCCGACGGCGCGCCGCAGCTCGCCGGCGAGGAGAGACAGCAGCGCGGCCGCGTCGTTGCCGGGAGACCGCGCGATGTCGCGCATCGCCGCGGCGGCGCGGCGCATGCTGATGCCGAGATCGCCGTCGCCGACGGCGTTGTCGAGGCGGGTGAGCTCGGCCTCCGCATCCTCGAGCGCCTGCGCGATCGCCAGCAGCGGCGCGGTGAAGGCCGGATTGTCGCCGCGCGCGACGGAGGCGCCGGCCGGCGAGGGCGCCGGCGCCGCCACGATCCGTCGCCCGGCCTCGATGCGGCCGCCCCCCGGCCAGGCCGGCGCCGCGGTCGGCGCATCGAGCAGGGCGAGCCGCTCGTCGTCGAGTCTCATCAGCGACAGCGACACGCCCGGCATCTCGAGCGCCGAGAGCAGGGTGCCCGACCAGGCGCGCTCGACGATGAGACCCGCGCCGCGCGCCCGCGCCAGCGCCGCGCGCGCGACGATGGCGAGCTCGATCGGCGGCGTGCCGCCCAGCCCGTTGACCAGCAGGGCGACGCGCTCGCCGGCCGACAGCTTCAGATCGGCGATGATGGAGTCGAGCAGGCGCGCGACCAGCGCATCGACCGACCGCATCGTCGTGCGCTCGACGCCGGCTTCGCCGTGGATGCCGAGCCCGAGCTCGATCTCGTCGGCGGCGAGCGCGAAGCCCGGCTGGCCGGCGGCCGGCACGGTGCAGGGGCCGAGCGCCACGCCCATGCTGCCGAGGTCGGCGGCCGCGGCGCGCGCGAGCGCGGCGACCTCGGCGAGCGGTCGGCCGCTCTCCGCCGCCGCGCCGGCGATCTTGTGCACCAGCACGGTGCCGGCGATGCCGCGCCGGCGCGACCTGGGCACGATGCCGGCGAGGGCGACGTCGTCGGCCACGATCGCCTCCTCGACGGCAATGCCCGCGCCGCGCGCCAGCTCGGCGGCGAGGCCGAAATTCAATCGGTCGCCGGTGTAGTTCTTGACGATCAGCAGCGCGCCCGCCGGCCCCGCCGCGGCGCGGATCGCGGCCAGCACGGCATCGACGCCCGGCGAGGTGAAGACCTCGCCCGCGATCGCCGCACCCAGCATGCCGCGGCCGACATAGCCGCCATGGGCCGGCTCGTGGCCCGAGCCGCCGCCCGACAGGATCGCGACCCGGCGGTTGGCCGGCGCCGGCAGGTCGGCGCGCAGCACGACATTCTCCGCTTCGAGCAAGGCCAGGCCCGGATGGAGATCGCACAATCCCTCGAGCATCTCGCGCACCACGGCGCGCGGCTCGTTGATCAGTTTCTTCACGCCTGACGTCCTCCCGGTCTCGCGTCCAGACATTGAGCCGCGAGAATTAAAAAACGGCGATCAATTCATCCCTCAACCAGATGTGGGGGCGGTCCGGCCTGCGCCCGGGTGTCCTCCGCATGTCCCGAAGTGTCCCATCGTTCCAACATGGTGGGACACCTCCGATGCCGATGGCGCAAGGCTTCGAGGCCCGAATGTCCCACGGTGCGCCACCCCCGTCCCCTGGACACTTCGTGGGACACGAGGTGAGACACGTCGTGGGACACCGACGTGGACGCCTTCCGGGGCACGTCCCGGACAGCGCGACCCCGGCCCGGATGTCGTGGCTGGCCGACGGGACGAGATTGAACGTACGCGAACGTCTTTCCGTGCCGGAAATGCCGGAAATGCCGGGAAGTCGCGGCAGCCCGTTGGAAGACGGCCGGGCAGGGGGTCGCGAAACGGAAACCCCGATTCGGGAAATGCAGGAATTGCAGAACCTCCCCGGCCGCCTTTTCGACCGCGACCGGACATGACGCCATGCTCGCATTCTACGTCGACTCGCCGGCGAGCCCCTAATCGGGTCGATGGATTCCGTCCGATGCCGATGGCGCCTGCATCGGAGGGCCGTTCGATCCCCCGATTCCGGCGCTGTCGGCCGAATCCGACCCTTCTGATTCATCCAAAGAATCACGACGCGCGCGAATTCCTGTCGCTCCGGTATCGACCGCTCGCGGTCTTGTATTGCAGTGCGTGTGAACTTACGTCCGAAATGGAGCGATGGCGCCATCTGTCGACGGTAGCGTCACCGCGTCAGGCTCGGCTTTGCCGGAAGGCAAGCCGGTCCTTTTGGTCGAGCGGTCGGCGAAGAACCGCGGTCGTGCAAACACTGAAAACAGCAGGAGGCGATCATGAACGTTCCCGAATGGCTGAAGCCCGGTGTGTCGGGTGCCCTCGTCGGCGCCGCCGCCATCGCGATCTTCAGCTTCAGCGCGGGGTGGGTGGTCACCAGCGGATCCGCTCGCACCATGGCCGAGGTGAAGGGCGAGAAGGCCGTCATCGCCGCTCTCACCCCGATCTGCGTCGCCCAGTTCAAGGGCCAGGCGATGGACGAGCGATCGACGCAGCTCGCGGCGCTGGAGCGGGAGAATTCCTGGCAACGGGGCGGCTTCGTCGAGAGGCAGGGTTGGGCCACCATGCCCGGCAGCGACGAGGCACGGAACGAAGTCGCCAACGCGTGCGCCGACGAGCTGATGAAGCTCACCACGAGATAGAAGGACGTCCCGCCGCACGCGGCGTCGACCGAAGGGTGGGGAGGCCGTTCGCGCGGCCTCCCCATTCTGTTGGGCGGTGACCGGGGCCGTGGTTGTATGAGCTCGGGCGATGACCACACACGACCGGGCCCTCATGGCCCGCGTGCCTGCGGCGGTGATGCCGGTCGCTGCCTCAGCGCGAAGGCGCGGGATCTAGAGCTGCACGGACTGGTGCGACAAGAACAATCCCATGAGCAATACCTGCAAGCAGGAGTGCTCGTGGCACGTGGACTACTGCAAGCGGACCGTGGATCACCGCCACACTTCCCCTGCAGACGGAGGAAGGTGGCGCGAAGCGCCGGAAGGGGGTCAAGGCACCAGCACGGCCTTGCCGACGATGGTGCGGTCCTGGATCAGCTTGAAGGCCTCGACCCAGTCGGCGAGGTCGAAGGTGCCGCCGATCGTGGCGTTGAGCTTGCCCTCGACGAACCAGCGCATCAGTTCCTTCTGCGCGTCGGCCACCAGGGCGCGGCGGCGCGCGATGCCGGCCGCCTCCCGCGGCGTCGGCGCCTTGTTGCTCCAGCCGTTGTAGTAGCCGTAGTAGAAGCCGATCACGGTAACGTTCTTCACCAGAAGGATGTTGGCCGGAATCTGCGGGACGGTGCCGGAAGCGAAGCCCATCGGGATGAGGCGGCCCTCCGGCGCGATGCAGCGCAGCGAGGCGTCGAAGGCCGCGCCGCCCACCGGATCGTAGACCACGTCGGCGCCGCGCCCGTCGGTCAACTCCAGCACCCTGGCGCGCAGATCCTCGCGGCGACTGTCGATCGGATGGTCGGCGCCCGCCTCGAGCGCCGCCGCGAGCTTGTCCGCGCCGCCGGCCGCGGCGATCACCGTCGCGCCCATCGCCTTGCCGACCTCGACCGCGGTGAGGCCCGAGCCGCCGCCCGCGCCATGCACCAGCAGCACCTCGCCCGGCTGCAGGTTGGCCTTCCACTTCAGCGCGCCGTAGGCCGTGGGATAGAGCGTCGGGAAGTTGGTGCCCTGCGCGTAGGGCATGACCTCGGGCATGGTCACGGCGTTGGCGGCGCTCGCCACGGCATATTCGGCGAAGCCGCCCTGGGGCACGGCGGTGGCGACGCGCTCGCCGACCTTGTGCTCGGTGACGCCCGGCCCGAGTGCCACGATGTGGCCGGCGATCTCGTTGCCCGGCACGTAGGGCAGGCTGGGCTTGTTCTGGTGCTTGCCCTGCACGCCCAGCAGGGCGGCGAAACTCACGCCCGCCGCGCCGACGCGCAGCAGGATCTCGCCCTCCTTCGGCGTCGGCTCGGGGATGTCCTCGATCCGCAGATCCTCGATCGGGCCGTAGGCGTGGCAGACCAGCGCGCGCATCGTCACTCCTCGAATTTGCCGTGGCGTCCCGCGCCTTGGGCGAAACGGGCCGCCCCTTTCTGCGACTCCCGGCGGCGCGCCGCCAGCGACAATTCCAGCTCGCGCCGGATCGCCGCTTCCTGGTCGCGGTCGAAGCTCTCGTAGGCCGATCGGCGGTCCGACATCATGGCGATCGGCGGGAAGCCGGCGATGCGGCGCGCCAGCGCCTCGGCCTCGGCGCGCGTCGTGCCGCGCGCCACCTTGCGCGTGGCGAGGCCAATGGCGATCGCCTCGTCGGCGCCGACCGCGCGGCCGGTCAGCAGCATGTCCAGGGCGCGGCCCTGGCCGACGATGCGCGGCAGCCGCACCGTCGTTCCGTCGCTCATCGGCACGCCCCAGCGCCGCGAGAACACGCCGAAGGTCGCGGTCTCGTCGACGATGCGGATGTCGCAGAACAGCGCCACGCCCAGCCCGCCGGCGCAGGCATGGCCCTCGATGGCGGCGATCACCGGCTTGGCGAGGGTGCTGTGCAGCGGCCCGTCGTCGCTGCCGGCCCACGGAAAATAGTCGGTGCCGCCGCCCAGTTCCTTGAGATCGGCGCCGGCGCAGAACGCGCCGCCCTTGTCCGTTTTCTGGCCGGTCAGCACCGCGACCCGCGCCTCGTCGTCGGCCTCGAACGCCCGCAGCGCATCGGCCAGCGCGCGCGCCGCCTCGTTGTCGAGGGCGTTCTTCACCTCGGGACGATTGATGACGATGGTCGTCACCGGCTCGTTCTTTTCGACCAGGATCTTCGATGTGCTCATGTCACGCCAAAGTCCCTCGCTGCGTTCGGGATGACAAGAGTCGTCTCTGTCACCCCGAAGCGAGGGGCCTTTCAGCGCACGGTCGCAAGCTCATCCTCCAATTGCGCGTTGGAGCGGAGCGGGGTGCGGAAGTACCACCAGTTCTTCTCGGCCGTCCATCTCTCCTTCTTCGCCGTGCCGCCGCCCCAGACGCAGCGCTTGAAGGGCCGGGTCGCGGCCCGGAAGATCGTGTCGGCCGAATCGAGCTTGAGCGCATGATCGCCCATCTCCTCGCGGCCGAACATCGGCAGCGCCTCGAGGATCAGCTCGCGCACGTCGACATCGTTCAGCCAGTTGTCGAGGTCGAAGGTGTAGCCGTCCCTCTCCAGCGCGCCGACGAACTCGGCCCACTGGTCGATCAGCTCGCGCAGCTCGCCGACATCGGGCGGCGGCGGAGGCGGCGTCGCCTGGGGGCTCATTCGCGCTCCGCCTGGCGCCGCCAGTAGCGCTCGCCGTCGTTGGGCCGGAAGAAGGTGCGGATGGTGCGGTCGCGGTTGAAGGCGATGAAGGCGCGCGACTCGCGGTCGTAGCGCGTGATCACGCCGTCCTTGCGCACCGCCTCGAGGATCGGCCCGCCGACCGGCGCGTCGCGCAGCCGGCGCGCCATGGCGAGATATTCGTCGCGGCCGATCCGGCCGAACTCGTGGCCGTGCTTGGCGTAGTGATCGTCGAGGCTGCGCGCGCTGGTGAAGCCCGGATCGTCGCGCGCGAAGGACGGCTCGCCGTGCTCGGCGAGCTTGGTCCAGTAGACGAGGATCGCGACCGCCGCCAGCGCCGCCGTGAGCAGGCGGCGCCACGGCAGGCCGCGCGCGCGGCCAAGCCTGCCCTGGTACATGGGACCTATTGTGCGCCGCTCCTGAACCAGCGCGCAATCGTGCGGCGCTCGGCGTCGGTCATTTCCGTCATGTTGCCGGGCGGCATCACCCTGGTGGCGACCTGCTGGTTGATGGTGGCGGCGCGGACGTGGATCTGCCGCTCGGTCTCGAGGATCACGCCCTTGGGCGCGGCGGCGATGCCCTCCTGCGTGGGCTTCGCGGCGTGGCAGGAGATGCAGCGCGCGTGGATGATCGGCGCCACGTCGGCGAAGGCGGCGGGTCCGGAGCCGTCGCCGCCCGGCCGCGGCAGGGAGAGGATCGCGGTCAGCGCGAGGATCACCAGCCCGGCGGCCAGCACCAGCGGATCGGCGTTGCCCTTGTGGCGCTGCACGAACCAGACGCGGATCAGCGCGCCGGCCAGCGAGATCATGATGAGCAGCGCCCAGTTCCACTCGTGGCCGTAGAGGCCGGCGAAATGGTTGCTGATCATGGTGAACAGCACGGGCAGCGTGAAATAGGTGTTGTGGACCGAGCGCTGGCGGCCCATCGCGCCGTGCCTCGGATCGGGCGCGCGGCCTTCCTGCCTGGCGCGCACCAGCTCCTTCTGGCCGGGGATGATCACGAAATAGACGTTCAGCACCATGATCGTGCCGAGCATGGCGCCGAAATGCAGGTAGGCGCCGCGGCCGGAGAAGAGATGGCAGAGCGCCCAGGCGGCGATGGCGCAGAACCCGAAGAGCAGCCCGCCCAGCACCGCGTCGTCGCTGCCGAAGGCCGAGCGGCAGAGCGCGTCGTAGACCAGCCAGCCGACGACCAGAAAGGCGAGGCCGAGGACGATCGCCTGCCCTTTGCCGAGGTCGGCGACGGCCGGGTCGATCAGTGCGATGTCGGCGCCCCAGTAGTAGACGAGGCCGAGCAGCAGGAAGCCGGTGATCAGGGTCGAGTAGGCTTCCCACTTGAACCAGTGCAGGACGGGCGGCAGCGCCGTCGGCGCCAGGGTGAATTTCCTGGCGGTGTAGAAGCCGCCGCCATGCACCGCCCACACCTCGCCGCCGATGCCCTTTTCCCGGTCGGCCGGATCGAGCGGCTCGTGCAGGTGGTTGTCGAGCCAGATGAAGTAGAACGACGCCCCGATCCAGGCGATGCCGGTGATCGTGTGCGCCCAACGCAGCAGGAGATTGAGCCAGTCGGCGAGAAACGCAGCGTCCATCACTGCGATGTGTTTAGCCTCTTTGGAGGATCGTCTCCAACCCCCTCTCCTAACCTCTCCCCCTGGCGGGGGAGAGGAACATGAGAAAAGGTCTTTCTCCTCTCCCCCGTGAGGGGGAGAGGCGGGGAGAGGGGGCGACTCAGTGCCTACTGATCTCGGCCCGCCCGACGACCATGTGATGGACCTCGTCGGGGCCGTCGGCGAAGCGCAGGTGGCGCTGGTTGACGTACATCTCCGACAAGGGCGACCACTGCGAGATGCCCGTCGCGCCGTGGATCTGGATCGCCTGGTCGACGATGGTGCAGACCTTCTCCGGCACCATCGCCTTGACCATGCTGACCCAGACGCGCGCCTCGCGGTTGCCGAGCACGTCCATCGCCTTGGCGGCCTTCAGCACCATGAGCCGCATCGCCTCGATCTCGATCCGCGCGCGCGACACCAGCTCGAGGTTCTTGCCGAGCTGGATGATCGGCTTGCCGAAGGCCGTCCGCGTGGCGCCGCGCTTGACCATCAGCTCGAGCGCCTTCTCGGCGGCGCCGATCGAGCGCATGCAGTGATGGATGCGGCCGGGGCCGAGCCGGACCTGGCTGATCTCGAAGCCGCGGCCCTCGCCCAGCAGGATGTTGGCGGCCGGCACGCGGCAGTTCTTGAAGCGCAGGTGCATGTGGCCGCGCGGCGCATGGTCGTGGCCGAACACGGTCATCGGTCCGACGATCTCCAGCCCCGGCGTGCCGATCGGCACCAGGATCTGCGACTGCTGGAACTGCGGGCTGGCGTCGGGGCTGGTCTTGACCATGACGATCATGATCTTGCAGCGCGGATCGCCGGCGCCGGAGATGTAGTACTTCTCGCCGTTGATCACCCATTCGTCGCCGTCGAGCTCGGCGCGGGTGGCGATGTTCTTGGCGTCGGACGAGGCGACGCCGGGCTCGGTCATGGCGTAGGCCGAGCGGATCTCGCCGTTGAGCAGCGGCTTCAGCCACTTCTCCTTCTGCTCCGGCGTGCCGACCCGCTCCAGCACCTCCATGTTGCCGGTGTCGGGGGCCGAGCAGTTGAGCGACTCCGAGGCGAGCGGATACTTGCCGAGCTCGGCGGCGATGTAGGCGTAGTCGAGGTTGGTGAGCCCGCGGCCGATCTCCGAGGTCGGCAGGAAGAAGTTCCAGAGGCCGGCCTTCTTCGCCTTGTCCTTGGCCTTCTCCAGCAATTCGAGCTGGCCCGGCGCCCAGCTCCAGCGCTCCTTGCGGCCTTCGCCGAGCTTGAAGAACGGCTCGATGATCGGCGCCACGTTCTCCTCGATGTGCGCCTTCACCGCGTCGAACAGCGGCTGGCTCTCCTTCGACATGGCGAGGTTGTTCAGCTCGGCGTCGAGATCGGGGCGAGGCGGGCGGGCCTTCGGCCTGGCGGCGGCGGGGGCGTTCATTGAGTTCCTCCTGGTTCGGTCAACCCTAAGCAGACTTGATCTCGCCCGCTAGGGGGAGAGGTCGGGTGAATCGGTGGAGCCGTCGTCGGGTTTCCACCCCTGTGCCAAGTTAGGCTTCGTAGTCGGCAGCGTCGAATTGGGCTGAATCACTTGCAGGAGCATTCGTACAGCTGAGTGGATCAACTCCCACTCATAGACGGCATGGAGCAGGTCGCCGTTGGTCAAGTCTTGCCATGAGGTGATCCAATCGAGCGTCCTTACCTCAGGGTAGCGCCGCGATACGAACTCTTTGGCTGCCACTAGACCAGCGATCCAATGGGATATCGAGTGTGGTCTTGTTCATTGCCTTGCGACATGACATGCGCGGAAATCCCACCTCCGAAAAAGCCTCACGACAATTCCTTCAGGCATCGAGCCGCCCTTTCCTCCAGGGCCTTGGTGATGCCGGCCAGCGCAGCGGCACTGAGGCCCTCCTTTCGGGCGGAACGCACGATTTGCGAGAGCGCGTCGGGAAGTCGAAGAGCGAGATCGCGAAGCTTTTGATGGAGAAGGTCGACCGGCAAATGGACCTGCTCGCTGAACTTCGCCCATTTGCGCCAGTCGACGTGCTCCAGGAGGTACTCGCGACCGATACTCATCGCGAGCTTCAGCTTCCGGCGATCGAAGTCGTAGGGGAGGATGCTTGCCATGTCGTACAACGGGGCGAGTCGGGCCCTGCCGCCGGCGCCGATCAGCATCGAATAGTTCTTGGCGTGCGCGTCCGTTCCGCCGATCAGCCAGTTGAAACCCAGGGCTTGAACGAAGGTCCAGATGTCTTCCTGGGGGTTGCCCGAGTGCACCCTCAAGAAATCAATGATGTCTTTCGCGCCCGGCCCTCCCTGGTTCTGATAATTGCTCGTCGGCGGGCAGGCGAGCGCCTGACACATGTCCTCCTGATGGGCGCGCCGTATGGTCTTTCGCGCCTCGACCCGATCGTACCGTGTCACCACGATGGCGATCTGCTTCTCGAACTGGAGAACCCGCGATTCGGCGACCGGAAAGCCGAGCATGCCGGCGAGACGGAGGCACACGTGCTCGTTCTCGGCATGACCAGGGAACGCGTCGCTGGGCGGCTTGAATATATGTGTCGTCGGTAGCCGACCCGAGGGAATGCCCCAACGGCCGTTCCGATGGATGAATGCGGTCTTGGGTTGAGCGCCTGCGAGACTGAACTGGCCGGTGTCGTGCGCGGCACGCCATGCCGACGGATCTTGCTTCAGTATCTTGAGGCGTTGTGCGATTTCGGCCTCGGTCAACCATTGTATTTGACCGGGCCGCTCCAGGATGCCGTCCACTTTGTCCGGCGCAATGAGTTGAATGGCACCAGGGCAATCCTCGCCCACATGGGAGAGAAGGGCGAACGGATTGCGAGGCGAGACGTGAAAGCGTCTCCCCCATCCGCTCAGGATCGCTTCGTTGTCGGGAAGCAATCCCCATAGCCAAGGTTCGATTTGAGAATGGCCATATTCCGTTGCAGTCAGGGGCATGGACAGCGAAAGCGGATAGGCATCGGGGTCGTTCTGCCATTTGCCGGCATACACCAGGCTCAAGCGGTTCTTCGTTGTTCTGATTTCGCCGAGGATGCGGTCCTCGGCGATCGCAACGAGCCTGTCGGTTCCGGACCGGTCAGCCATGGGCCGTACGCCGCCTCGCCGCTTCGACGATCTTGTCGATGTCGACGGGTGTGGCGTGCCTTGCTTTGGTCGCCTTGCGCCTTCCGGTTCGTCGAACGTTTGCTTCGGCGGTCAGGAGTATGCCGAGCGCCGCAAGCGTTCGAAGGATCAGGCCGGCATCCATTCTCGGCTTGCCGGCCTCGACCGATGCCAACCAGGCCCGGCTGACTCCCGCCCGTCGGGAGAGCTCGACCTGGGTGAGGCCCCGGGTGCGCCGGGCCTGAACGATCAAGTTGACGATGTCTGCAGGTGTGCGCACTTCCACGGGGAATTACCTCCGGAGGTTACCGGGTCATTCATGTCCATGATCGTAGACAGTATAGGCATGTCTTCGATCGTAGACAATACGACAATGTCCAGGATCGTAGACACGACGGCGTTGTCTGCGATCATGAACAGAGTCGCGGACGGAGACGCCCTGGCGGCGGCCCGTCCGCTGCCGGCAATTTTCTGACCCGCGGCCCTCGATCCCCGGCTCCCGTTCCGCTCAGTGCGGACCGGAATTCAGCAATTGGCGCTGGCCTGCCCGCGGCGGGGCGCGCTAAACCGCTGAACCAACGGAAATTTCATCAGGCAGGGGAAACGACATGGCAACTCTCGACCTCCCGGCGGGCGTGGCGATCGACGGCGCGATCAAGCCCGGCTTCGACAAGGTGCTGACCCGGCCGGCGCTCGAGTTCGTCGCCGACCTGCAGCGCCGCTTCAACGGCCGCCGCGAGGAGCTGCTGGCGGCGCGGGTCGAGCGCCAGAAGCGGCTGGACGCCGGCGAGAAGCCGGACTTCCTGAAGGAGACGGCGAAGATCCGCGAGAGCGACTGGACGGTGGCGCCGCTGCCCAAGGACATCCTCGATCGCCGGGTCGAGATCACCGGCCCGGTCGACCGCAAGATGATCATCAATGCGCTGAACTGCGGCGCCAACGTCTTCATGGCCGATTTCGAGGACGCCTCGACGCCGACCTGGGCCAACATGGTCGAGGGCCAGTTCAACCTGATGGACGCGGTGCGGCGCCAGATCGACTACACCGATCCGCAGACCCAGAAGGCCTACAAGCTGAACGACAAGACCGCCGTGCTGTTCGTGCGGCCGCGCGGCTGGCATCTGCTGGAGAAGCACGTCACCGTCGACGGCAAGCCGATGTCGGGCTCGCTGTTCGATTTCGGCCTCTACTTCTTCCACAACGCCAAGGAGCTGCTGGCGCGCGGCAGCGGGCCGTACTTCTACCTGCCGAAGATGGAGAGCCATCTCGAGGCCCGGCTGTGGAACGACGTGTTCGTGCATGCGCAGAACGCGTGCGGCGTGCCGCAGAAGTCGATCAAGGGCACGGTGCTGATCGAGACCATCCTCGCCACCTTCGAGATGGACGAGATCCTGTGGGAGCTCAGGGACCATTCGGCCGGCCTCAATTGCGGCCGCTGGGACTACATCTTCTCATTCATCAAGAAGTTCCGCGAGCAGAGCTGGTCGGTGCTGCCCGACCGCGGCACGGTCGGCATGACCGCGCACTTCCTGCGCTCCTACAGCCAGCTCGTCATCAAGACCTGCCATCGCCGCGAGGTCCATGCGATGGGCGGCATGGCGGCGCAGATCCCGATCAAGAACGATCCCGCCGCCAACGAGGCGGCGATGGAGCGGGTGCGCGCCGACAAGAAGCGCGAGGCGGGCGACGGCCACGACGGCACCTGGGTGGCGCATCCCGGCCTGGTCGCCATCGCCAAGGCCGAGTTCGACGCCGTCATGAAGGAAGCCAACCAGATCGCGCGCAAGCGGCAGGACGTGCACGTCACGGCGGCCGACCTGATCAGGATGCCCGAGGGCCCCAAGACCGAGGCCGGCCTGCGCCAGAACGTGGCGGTCGGCATCGGCTATGTCGAGGCGTGGCTGCGCGGCATCGGCTGCGTGCCGCTGTTCAACCTGATGGAGGATGCCGCCACCGCCGAGATCAGCCGCGCGCAGGTCTGGCAGTGGGTGCGGCACGGCCAGAAGCTCGACGACGGCCGGCCGATCACCCGGGAGTTCGTGCGCCAGATCGTGCGCGAGGAGAACGACAAGGTGAAGGCGCAGATGGGCGAGGCGGCCTATGCCAAGGGGCGCTACGAGGACGCCGCCCAGCTCATGATCGACCTGGTCGAGCAGCCGCGCTTCGAGGAGTTCCTGACGCTGCCGGCCTACGACCGCATCATCGCCGACGAAAAGAAGGCGGCGGCTTAGTCATCCTTCCTCCCCACGTAGTGGGGAGGTGTCCGCGCAGCGGACGGAGGGGTCATGATCCCTCCGTCGCCGTATGACGGCGACACCTCCCCTTGCTATGCAAGGGGAGGAGAAGAGAGCGAGAATGGTCCAGAAGGTCTACGACGTCGTCACCGCCGGCAAGGCGGACGCTCCCGCCATCGGCGCGCCGGGCCGGCCGTGGCTCACCTACGAAGGGCTGAAGACGCTGGTCGACACGACCCTGGCGAGCTTGAACGGCGTCGGCATCGGTCGCGGCGACCGCGTCGCCATGGTGGTGCCGAACGGGCCGGAGATGGCCTCGTCGTTCGTCGCCGTCGCGTCGGGCCCGACCTCGGCGCCGCTCAACCCGGCCTATCGCGCCGACGAGTTCGAGTTCTACCTCGACGACCTCAAGCCCAGATGCTGCATCGTGCAGCGCGGCATGGACAGTCCGGTGCGCGCGGTGGCCGAGAAGCTCGGCGTGCCGATCGTCGAACTGGTGCCGACGCAGGACGCGCCGGCCGGCAGCTTCACGCTCGACGTCACGGCGTTGAAGGCGGGCAAGACCGCCAGGCCCGGCCCGTCCGACGGCGGCGACATCGCCCTGGTGCTGCACACGTCGGGCACGACGGCGCGGCCCAAGATCGTGCCGCTGTCGACCGCCAATCTCGCCGCGTCGGCGCGCCACATCGGCGCCACGCTCGCGCTCGCGCCGTCCGACCGCTGCCTCAACATCATGCCGCTGTTCCACATCCACGGCCTGATCGCCGCCGTGCTGTCGTCGCTCGGCGCGGGCGCGTCGGTGAGCTGCACGCCGGGCTTCAACGCGCTGCGCTTCTTCGCCTGGCTCGAGGAGGTGAAGCCGAGCTGGTACACGGCGGTGCCGACCATGCACCAGGCGATCCTCGGCCGCCTGCGCGGCAATGCCGAGGCGGCGAAGAAGGCCGGACTGCGCTTCATCCGCTCGTCGTCGTCGTCGCTGCCGCCACAGGTCATGGTCGAGCTCGAGGCGGCGTTCGACTGCCCGGTGATCGAATCTTACGGCATGACCGAGGCGAGCCATCAGATGGCGTCGAACGCGCTGCCGCCCGGCAAGCGCAAGCCCGGCGCGGTCGGGCTGCCGGCGGGACCCAGGGTCGCGATCATGGACGACGCGGGAAACCTGCTGCCGCAGGGCGCGATCGGCGAGGTGGTGATCCAGGGCCCCAACGTCACGGCGGGCTACGACAACAACCCCGACGCCAACCTCAAGGCCTTCGCCAACGGCTGGTTCCGCACCGGCGACCAGGGCCGCTTCGACGAGGACGGATTCCTGTTCCTGACCGGCCGCCTGAAGGAGATCATCAATCGCGGCGGCGAGAAGATCAGCCCGATCGAGATCGACGTCATCCTGATGGACCATCCCTCGGTCGAGCAGTGCGTCACCTTCGCCATCCCGCACGCCAAGCTCGGCGAGGAGGTCGGCGCGGTGGTCGTGCTGCGCGCCGGCTACGAATGCAGCGAGCGCGAGCTGCGCGACTTCGTGGCGGCGCGCGCCGCCGACTTCAAGGTGCCGCGCAAGGTCGTGTTCGTGACCGAGATCCCCAAGGGCGCCACCGGCAAGCTGCAGCGCATCGGCCTGGCCGCCAAGCTCGGCCTCGGCGAGGCGACGGTTTGAAGACGCCGCTTCCTTTCCTCCGCTTCGTGCAACGAAGCGGAGGTGTCGGCGTCGTACGCCGACGGAGGGGTCATGAAAGGTGTTGCCCATGACCTCGATCTGCGTCTTCGGCGCGGGCGCGATCGGCGGGCTGATGGCGGCGAAGCTCGAAATGGCGGGAACGCCCGTCACCGTCGTGGCGCGCGGCCCGCACTACGAGGCGATGCGCAGCAAGGGCCTGGTCTTGCGCAGCGAAGGCCAGGAGACCGTCACCCGGCCGCGCGTCGAGACCGACCCGAAGGATGTCGGCGCGCAGGATTACCTGGTCCTGACGCTCAAGGCGCATTCGCTGCTGCCGGCCCTGCCGCAGCTCGGGCCGCTGATCGGCCCGGACACGACCATCGTCGCGGCGATCAACGGCGTGCCCTGGTGGTACACCTACAGGCTGGGCGGCGACTTCGACGGCCGGCGGGTCGAGGCGGTCGATCCGGGCGGCGTGCTGTGGCGGGCGCTGCCGCCGGCGCAGACGCTGGGCAGCATCGTCTATCCGGCGGCCGACGTGGCGGAGCCGGGCGTCATCGAGCACACCTACGGCGACCGTTTCACGCTCGGCGAGCCCGACGGCAGCCGCAGCGAGCGTGCGGCCAGGCTCTCGGAGCTGCTGATCAAGGCGGGTCTCAAGGCGCCGGTGCGGCCGCGCATCCGCGACGAGCTGTGGGTGAAGCTGTGGGGCAACATGGCCTTCAATCCGGTGAGCGCGCTGACCGGCGCCACGCTCGACAGGGTGCTGGCCGATCCCGGCACGCATGCGGTCTGCCGCGCGCTGATGCTCGAGGGCCAGGCGGTGGCCGAGAAGCTCGGCGTGAAGTTCGCCCTCACCGTCGACAAGCGGCTGGCCGGCGGGGCCGAGGTCGGCGCGCACAAGACCTCGATGCTGCAGGATCTCGAGAAGGGCCGGCCGCTCGAGATCGAGGCGTTGCTCGGCGCGGTGGTCGAGATGGGCGAATGGGTTGGCGTCGACATGCCGATCGGCCGGGCGGTGCTTGCGCTGGTGCGCCAGCGCGCCGACACTCGCGCGCATGGCTGACGCGCGACCCGACCTCAGGATCGTCTTCGACCCGCACAACACCGGCGACGCGCAGAAAGTGCGCGAGCATCTCGACATGTTCAACATCGGCGCGACGGGCGTGTCGACCTACTACCCGGTGCAGCTCTTCCTCACGAGTTCGCGCCACGAGGTGCTGGGCGGGTTGCTGGGCGGCATCTGGGGCGGCTGGCTGCATGTCGGCATCCTGTGGATCGACGAGGCGGCGCGCGGAGAGGACTGGGGCAGCCGCCTGATGGACCAGGCCGAGGCCTATGCGCGCGAACGCGGCTGCCATTCGGCGACGCTCGACACGCACACCTTCCAGGCGCGGCCGTTCTACGAGAAGCGCGGCTACGAGGTGTTCGGCGAGCTCGACGACTACCCCAAGGGCCACAAGAAGTTCTTTCTCAGGAAGAAGCTCTGACGCCGAGCTCGCGCAGCTTCCTGTCGATGGCCAGCAGGTCCCACCAGCTCTGGCGCTTGCTGGCGGGCGTGCGCAGCAGGTAAGCGGGATGGAAGGTGGGCAGCGCCGGTACGGTGCTGCCGTCGTCGAGCGCCAGGCTCGCCCATTTGCCGCGCAGCCGCATGATGCCGTCGGTCGTGTCGAGGATCGCCTTGGCCGAGGTGCCGCCCGCCAGCACCACCAGCTTCGGCCGGGCGAGCTCGATGTGGCGGCGCGTGAAGGCGAGGCAGATCGCCTGCTCGGCGAGGGTCGGCGTGCGATTGCCGGGCGGCCGCCAGAACAGGATGTTGGTGATGTAGAGATCGTGCCCGCGGCTCATGCCGATCGCCTCGAACATGCGGTCCATGAGCTGGCCGCTGACGCCGACGAAGGGCTTGCCGATGCGGTCCTCGTCGCCGCCGGGTGCCTCGCCGACGATCATCACCGGAGCGCCCGGCACGCCGTCGGCGAACACCGTGTTCTTGGCGGTGCGCTTCAGCGCACAGCCGTCGAAGGCGCGGACCGCGGCCTCCAGTTCCTCGATGGTCGTGCAGTGCCGTGCCAGCACGCGCGCATCCTCGACGAGCTGCGGCGATTCGAGCGGCACTGGCGCGCGGATCGGTGCGGGAGCCGGCGCCGGCGCCGAAGCCGGTGCGGAGGCCGGCGCACGCAGGGGGCGGACCGGCACGGCAGCCGGCGCGGCGACCGCCGGTGCGGCCGCCGCCGTCACCGCGAAGCGATCGATCGGCTCCTCGCCGATCGCCTCCTCGATGCCGTGGAGCTTGTACCAGCGCAGGGTTTCGAGCGCTTCCATCACAGGCTCTTCAGGAAGTCTCCGAGGATCGGCGCCCACATGTGCGCATCGGCATGGCTCGCCAGATGGCCCTTGTCGGACGGCAGCTCGACATAGGTGACGTCGATGCCGGCGCGCCGCATGTCGATCACGTAGCCGGGGCAGAGCGCGATGTCGAACAGCTTGTCGGTCTTGGATTGCACGTAGAGGATTTTCGCCGTCACCCGGTCGTACTGGCCGGTGATGTCGAAGGAATTGATGGCCTTGCGCAGGGTCACCAGCGAATGGCCGTCATAGACCTTGGCCCATTCCTTCGCCGCCACCTTGGCGACGCTCGCGGTCTGGCCGTAGGCCAGCAAGGTGTCGTAGCGGATGCCTTCGAGTGTGCCCGCGATGCCGCCGTTGTCGTAGTACCAGCCGTCGTTCCAGTTGGGGTCGCCGGCCAGCCTTTTCTGCAGCGCCTCGAGCCGCTCCATGCCGCCGGGCGAGCGCGGCGCGCTGACCGAGGGAACGACCGCCTTCATGAATCCGGGATGCGAGGCCGCCCACTGGAACGACTGGAAGCCACCCATCGACGGGCCGATCACCGCGACCAGCGACGGCAGCCCGAGCGAATCGACCAGCAGCTTCTGGCTCGCCACCATGTCGCGCAGCGTGATGTCGGGAAAGGTCGGCCCATAGGGACGTCCGGTGCGTGGGTCGATGCAGTTGGGGCCGCTGCTGCCGTGCGCCGAGCCCAGCGCATTCACCGAGACGACGAAAAAGCGCTCGGTGTCGACCGCCTTGCCCGGCCCGATCAGGCCGTCGAACCAGCCCGGCGCGCCCGACGCGACTCCGCGGCCCTGCTTGCCTGGCGCGTTGCGGCCCGCCGCATGGTGGCTCGACGTGTAGCCGTGCACGAGCAGGATCGCGTTGTCGCGCGTCGGCGACAAGGTTCCGTAGGTTTCGTAGGCGAGTTCCAGGACCGGCAGTGCCTGCCCGCTTTCGAGGCGGAAGTCGCGGGAGGAGAAGATTCTGCTGTCGATTCCGGTCAACTCGGCCACGGGAATTCCCTTGTTCGCCGGGTGGCGATCCCGCCCCCGACAGGCTATCTACAATTGCAGGATCGCCGCCGGCCGGCGGCGCGTCCATCGGGAAAATGGAACTGCAGAGCGAGAACGGCATGGCACGCGAGGCGATGGAATACGACGTTGTGATCGTGGGCGGCGGTCCGGCCGGACTGTCCGCGGCGATCCGGCTGAAGCAGCTCGCCGCCGAGCGCAACCACGAAGTCTCGGTCTGCCTGATCGAGAAGGGATCGGAGGTCGGCGCCCACATCCTGTCGGGCGCGGTGATCGATCCGATCGGACTGAACGAGCTCATCCCGGACTGGAAGGACAAGGGCGCGCCGATCGAGACCGAGGTCGGCGACGACCAGTTCCTGTGGCTGACCAAGGCAGGGTCGTACCGCTTTCCCAATTTCCTCATGCCGCGACTGATGAACAACCACGGCAACTACATCGTCAGCCTCGGCGAGGTCTGCCGCTGGCTGGCGCAGCAGGCCGAGGCGCTGGGCGTCGAGATCTATCCCGGCTTCGCGGCGGCCGAGGTGCTCTACAACGAGGACGGCTCGGTGCGCGGCGTCGCGACCGGCGACATGGGCATCTCGAAGAACGGCGAGCACAAGGACGGCTACACGCCCGGCATGGAGCTGCTCGCCAAGTACACGCTGATCGCCGAGGGCGCGCGCGGGTCGTTGTCCAAGCAGCTCATGGCCAAGTTCGAGCTGCGCGCCGGCGTCGACCCGCAGAAGTTCGGCATCGGCCTCAAGGAACTGTGGCAGGCCGACCCCGCCAACTTCCGCAAGGGACTGGTCGTGCACTCGCAGGGCTGGCCGCTCAGCGAGACCGGCAGCCAGGGCGGCTCCTTCATGTACCATTTCGGCGACAACCTGGTCGCCATCGGCTTCGTGGTGCATCTCAGCTACGAGAATCCCTACCTCTCGCCGTTCGACGAGTTCCAGCGCTTCAAGACCCATCCCGACGTCGCCAAGTACCTCAAGGGCGGCAAGCGGCTGGCCTACGGCTCGCGCGCCATCAACGAGGGCGGCGTGCAGTCGGTGCCCAAGCTCGTCTTCCCGGGCGGCGCGCTGATCGGTTGCGCGGCGGGCTTCGTCAACGTGCCGCGCATCAAGGGCAGCCACAACGCGGTCAAGAGCGGCATGCTGGCGGCCGAGGCTGCGTTCGAGGCGCTGGCCGGCGGCAAGACGGGCGGCGACGAGCTGATCGCCTATCCGGTGAAGCTCAAGGCCTCCTGGGTATGGAAGGACCTCGACAAGGTGCGCAACGTGAAGCCGGCGCTGAAGTGGGGCGCGGTCATGGGCACGATCTATGGCGGCTTCGACATGTGGATGCACGACCTCGGGCTGCGCCTGCCCTGGACCTTGCGGCACGACAAGGCCGACCACGAATGCCTGCGGCCGGCGAGCGAGTTCCAGCCCATCCAGTATCCCAAGCCGGACGGCGTGCTGAGCTTCGACAAGCTCTCGTCGGTGTTCCTATCGAGCACCAATCACGAGGAGGACCAGCCGGTCCATCTCAAGCTGCGCGACCCGTCGATCCCGATCGCGGTCAACCTGCCGCTCTATGCGGAGCCGGCGCAACGCTACTGTCCGGCCGGCGTTTACGAGGTCGTGACCGCCGACAACGGCCAGCCGCGCTTCCAGATCAACGCGCAGAATTGCGTCCACTGCAAGACGTGCGACATCAAGGATCCGGCGCAGAACATCGACTGGACGGTGCCGGAGGGCGGCGGCGGCCCCAACTATCCCAACATGTGAGACGCATGCGACAGATCTCCCTTGCATTCGTCGCCGTTGCGATGCTCGCCGGCCTGCCCTCGGCGGCGGAGGCGCAGCAGGCCCAGCGCGGCCGCCAGCAGGTCGCGGCAGCGACGTCGCTCAGCGGCCACTATCTCGCCGCGCGCGTCGCCGAGCAGGATCACGACTACGATGCCGGCGCCGACCAGATCGACCAGGTGCTGTCGCAGGCGCCGAACGATCCCGAGCTGGTCTATGCCGCGTTCCGTCTGCGTCTCTACGCCGGCCGATTTGCCGGCGCCGCCCAGCTCGCGCCGACAGTCCTGGTGTCGCGGCCGGCCGACGGCTTCGCCAACCTGGTGCTGGCGATCCAGCACATCAAGCGCGGCGAGCATGCCGCGGCGGAGCAGCAACTCGGCCGCATCGGCGGCGAAAACCAGCTCGGCCCGCTGCGCGAGTACGTGTCGGCCTGGCTGAAGGCCGGACAGAAGGACTTCGTCGCTGCACGCGAGTATCTCGCCAAGCTTCATCCCACCGGCGGCGGCCGCGCCGAGGCGCCGGCGCTGATCGTCGAGGCGCAAGTCGACGAGATGGCGGGGGACAAGGCCGCCGCCGAGACCAAGTATCGGCGCGCCCTGGAACTCGATCCCGGCGGCCTGCGCACCACCGTCTCCGCCGCCGAGGGCCTGCGTCGTCTCGGCAAGGCCGACGATGCACGCACGCTGCTCAAGACCTTCGGCGAAAAGTACAGCGACTCGGTGGTCATGGACGGGTTGATCGCGGCGCCGGCCTCCAGGCCGCCGTCGGCCGCCTCCGGGGTCGCCGACATCCTGTTCGACATCGGCGGCATCCTGGGCGCCGATCCGCGCGGCCAACGCTCCGACCTGGCGCTGATCTTCCAGCAGCTCGCCATCGAGCTGAAGCCCGACCACGATTATGCTTGGACGATGATCTCGGGCATCCACGAGCAGTTCCAGAACGTGCCCAAGGCGGTGGCCGCGCTGGGCAAGATCGGCAAAGCCTCGCCGCTCTATTGGCAGAGCCGGCTGCGCACCGCCGCACTCGATGCCAAGGAGGACCGGCTCGACCAGGCGATCGCGCGGCTGCGCGGCCTGATGGCGGAGAAGCCCGAGCGGATCGACGCGGCGCTCACCCTCGCCGACCTGCTGCGCACCAAGGAGCGCTTCGCCGAGGCGGTCGACGCCTACGACGTGGCGATCTCGCGCCTGCGCCACGTCGAGGAGCGCCACTGGTCGATGTTCTTCAGTCGAGGCATCGCCTACGAGCGCACCAAGCGGTGGCCCAAGGCCGAGGCCGACATGAAGAAGGCGCTCGAGCTCTCGCCCAAGCAGCCCTACGTGCTGAACTATCTCGGCTACAGCTGGATCGACCAGGGCATCAACCTCGAGCAGGGCATGAAGATGCTGCAGCAGGCCACCGAGCTGCTGCCCGACGACGGCGCCATCACCGATTCCGTCGGCTGGGCCTACTACCGGCTCGGCCAGTACGACAAGGCGGTCGAGTGGCTCGAGCGCGCCAGCGAGCAGAAGAGCGACGACGCCACCATCATCGAGCATCTGGGCGACGCCTACTGGCATGTCGGCCGCCGTCGCGAGGCGCGCTTCCAGTGGGAGCGCGCCCTCAACCAGAAGCCGGAGAAGGACCGCATTCCGGTGATCAGCGACAAGCTCGCCAACGGGCTCAACCCCGGCAACGACAAGCCGACGGTCTACGAGAAGCCGGCCGACAAGAAGCAGGGCGGCTGACGGGCGGCGCGATGGATGCCGCCACCAGGCGCGCGCACGCCAAGGTCAATCTCTGGCTCAACGTCGTCGGTCGCCGCGGCGACGGCTATCACCTCCTGCATTCGCTGGTGGCCTTCTGCGATCTCGCCGACACCGTCGAGGCACGGCCGGCTGCCGACCTGTCGCTCGTTCTGACCGGCCCGACGGCCGGCGTGCTGGCGGGTGAGACCGACAATCTCGTTCTCGCGGCGGCCCGCGCGCTGGCGGCGCGGGCCGGCGTCGCACCGCGCGCCGCGCTCGCCCTGACCAAGCGCATACCGGTCGCGGCCGGGCTGGCCGGCGGCTCGGCCGACGCGGCGGCGGCGCTGCGGGCGCTGGCCGACCTGTGGCGGGTCGCGCTGCCGGTCGAGGAACTGTTCGACCTCGCGGCGTCGCTCGGCGCCGACGTGCCGATGTGCCTCGCCGGCCGCGCCGCCATCGCCTCCGGCATCGGCGAGCGGCTCGAGCCGGCGACGGAGCTGCCGCCGTGCTCGATGCTGCTGGTCAACCCCGGCGTGGCGCTGCCCACCGCCGAGGTGTTCGCCGCGCGGCGCGGGCCGTTCTCGCCGGTGCGGCCCGTCGACCGGACATGGCGCGACCTGGCCGACCTGGTCGAGGATCTCGCGGCACGCGGCAACGATCTGGCCGCCGCCGCGATCTCGTTGCGCCCCGAAATCGGCGCGGTGCTGGACCTGCTGCGCGGCAGCGGCGGGGTGCGCTACGCCGCGATGAGTGGCAGCGGCGCGACCTGCTTCGCATTGTGCGACGACCGCGCGGCAGCCGAGCGTGTGGCGGCCGTCCTGCCGGCCGGCTGGTGGCGCGCCGTCACTGGTTGGGCTTCGGCGTCATCAGACCACGCATTTCCTTGAGGGACTCGAAGAGCGCCTCGCTCGGCTCTCCCGTCTGCTTGAGGCCCCTCGTGCGCTGGTAGTCGAGGATCGCCGCGCGTGTCAGCTTGCCGAGCTGGCCGGTCAGGGCCGCATCGTAGTAGCGCAGCTCGGTCAGCAGCCGCTGGATCGCCCGGATCTGGTCGGCGCGGGTCTTCGGCCAGACATCGCGATCGGTGCGGGCGATGTCGTCCGACGTCGTCGTCGGCGGTTCGGTCGGCGCCTTCGGTTCGTCGATTGCGGCCTTGGCCGCTTCCTTCGGCGGCTCCGGTGGTGGCGGATCGGCCTTGGGCGGAGTCGGCAGAGCCGAGTGCTCGACGATGCCGCGTTGCGCCACCTTGAGCGCCAGGAAGAGTTCGCGGCTCGGTTCGCCCGTCTCGCGCATTCCGGCATTGCCCTGGAAGTCGCGGATGGCGGTGCGCGTGCGCGGGCCCAGCACGCCGTCCGGCTTGCCGCCCAGCAGCTTCATGTCGACCAGCGCCTGCTGGACCGCGCGGATCTGCTCGGCCGAGGTCTTCGGCCAGCCCAGAGCCTCGTCGTCCAGTGGGGGCGTGGACGGGGGTGAAGGTGGGGGCGTCGGCGCGGGCTCCGCCGCCGGCGTTGTCGTGGGCGGCTCGGCGGCGGCGACGGGCTTCGTCGGCTTGGGCGGCGACAAGGCCTCGACGATCGCCTTGAATTCCTGCTGGGCGACGTCCTGCGCCTGCAGCAGCTCGGTCGGCGTCAGGATGCGCTGCAGCGTCTGCGACCGCTGGTCGGCGCTCTTCACCAGCGGCGTCTCCTGGCCGCCGTTGGCCTGGCGGTCGAACTCGGCGGCGATTGAGAACCAGGCGAGCGCGGCCGTGGCGTCCTTGGCCCCCGCGTCGCCGCGCTCGTACATGTCGCCCAGGGTGAACATCGATGCCGCCATGCCCTGCTTGGCGGCCGAGCGCAGCAGTTCGGCCGCGGCCTTGGCATCGCGCGGCGTGCCCTTGCCGTCGCGCAGCATGAGGGCGAGGTTGTGCTTGGCCGACGGCACGTTGCCGTCGACGGCCCGGCGATACCATTCCACCGCACGCGTCGAATCGCGTTCGACGACGAAGCCGCGCTCGTACATCACGCCGACGCTGAAGGCGGCGCTCGGCGAGCCGAGCTCGGCCGCGCGCAGCAGCCAGCCGGCGCCGGCCTGCGGGTCCTTGGGAGCGGTCATTCCCTGGATCAGGCGCCGACCCATTTCCTCCATGGCGGGAAGCTCGTTGGTGTTGGCCCGCCGCCGCAGCTCGTCGAGTGGCATCTGGGAGATATCGTCCGCCGGCTGGCCCTGCGTCCTGTCCGGCGCGGCAGACGATTGAGGGTCGGCGCCAAGCGCCGCCGGCGACGCTGTCGCCACGGCGGCAATCAGGAGGTTGCGCCAGACTGACCTCATCATCGGGCGAGCATAACCCCGATGGGCTGCCGTCGAGAAGCCGTTGCGCGATGGCGTACGACGACCAGCGCCGTCAGCAGCAGCACGGCGCCGGCCTGATGTGCGGTGGCGACCGCGATGCCGACGCCGCTCAGGACGGTGGCGATGCCGAGGCCGAGCTGGAGCAGCGCCAGCGCCGCGGCCGTCAAGGTGTCGGCGCGCGGCGCGCGCCACGCCATCGCCAGCACGCCGAGCACCAGCAGCTTGGCGAGCCAGCGATGCACGAACTGCACGGTGGTGCCGTTCTCGAAAGGATTGATCCAGGCGGGCGAGAGCTCGAGCAGCCCGGGCGGCAGCCAGTGGCCCGACATGGTCGGGAAGGTGTTGTGCGCGGCGCCGGCGCGCAGCCCGGCGACGAAGGCGCCCCAGACGAGCACGACGAACAACGCCGCGATCAGTGCCGTGGACCAGCGGCGCGCGACGGGATCGTCACGTCGCGCCGGCGACGGTGACGGCGACGTCTCGAGGATCAGCCATACTGTGTAGGCATAGAGCGCCACGGCGAGGCCGAGATGCGCGGCCAGGCGATAGTGGCTGACCGCCGGGCGGTCGACCAGGCCAGACGCCACCATCGCCCAGCCGATCGCGCCCTGCAGGCCGCCCAGCAGCAGCAGGACGATCAGCCGCGGCTTCAGCGCCCGCGGCAGCTTGCGGCGCCACCAGAACCAGGCGAGCGGAACGGCGAACGCCAGCCCGATCAACCGTCCCCACAGGCGATGCAGATACTCCAGCCAAAAAATCTGCTGGAACTCGGCCACCGTGAAGTGGCGATTGACCAGCCTTCCCTGCGGCGAGGAAAGATACTTCTGCAGCTCCGCCTGCCACGCCGCCTCGCCGATTGGCGGCAGCCAGCCCGTCACCGGCCGCCACTCGACCATCGACAGGCCCGATTCGGTGAGTCGGGTGAGTGCGCCCAGCACGATCATGAAAAAAATCATGCCGGCCACGACGATCAGCCAGTTGCGCACGGAAGCGGGGGCTTGCATGAGTGCCCGACCATGCGTGAAGCCGCCCGCGCCGTCATCAGCCTAAATGTCGCGAAGGCGGCGGCGCACCTTGCGCTCGCCGCACCGCCCCGTTAATCGGTTCGCCTACGAACAAATCACCCCTCGCCGCACGGATATTTCGACGATGAACGCGCCCGCGCTCGGCCCCTCGCTCGCTCACGGGCTGAGCTTCGAAGACCTCTACGACCGCGACGGTCTCGCGCGGCTCGACGCGGCGTTCGTGGCGTGGCTGAAGGACGCCGATGTCGAGGCCCATGCGCGGCTCGTGGCGGCGCGCGCTGCACCCGACGAGCTTGCGGTCAAGGACGAATCCAACCTGCTGATCGAGGTCGCGCGTCCGTTGGAGGATTTCGTCGCCGCCCTGTTCGGCGTCTCGCGGCAGGCCGCCGCGCTGCGCGCCCGGCACGCCGCGCTGGCGCCGCTCTACGACTGCAAGCGCCTGTTCGTGCAACGCTACGTCACGCGCGCGATCAAGCCCGATGCGGCGGCGTCGCTCGACGGCGAGGCGGTGACGGCGGCGCTTGCCGTCGCCGCGAAGCGTGCCGACGGGCTCGAGGCATGGGAGCTGGCCTTCGCGCTGGAAGTGCGCGCGCGGCTCGGCGCGGAATTCAAGGTCGAGGCATCGACGCCCGAGATAGAGGCGCTGACGCGCTACGCCGCCTGGGCATTGCACCATCCCGAGGGAAGGAAGCGCCATCGCGACGGGCCGCTGTTCAAGGTGCCGCACAAGCTCGACTTCGAGCGCCTGGTGCCGATCGAGACGGAAGTCGTCGATGGCGTGACGCGCCTGAAACTGCCGCGGCCGATGCTGCGCCATCGCGAGGGTTTCGCCCTCACCGACCAGGGCTTCGACCTCGTGCGCTCGCTCGACCACACCTGGTACTGCATCTGGTGCCACAACCAGGGCAAGGACAGCTGCTCGCGGGGCCTCAAGGATCGCAAGACGGGGGTGTTCCAGAAATCGCCGTTCGGCGTGACGCTCGCGGGCTGCCCGCTCGAGGAGAAGATCTCGGAGATGAACCTGCTGAAGAGCGAGGGCTTCTCCATCGGCGCGCTCGCCATCGCCGCGGTCGACAACCCGCTGCTGGCGGCGACCGGCCATCGCATCTGCAACGACTGCATGAAGGCCTGCATCTACCAGAAGCAGGAGCCGGTCGACATCCCGCAGATCGAGACGCGCACCCTGAAGGACGTGCTCGGCCTGCCCTGGGGTTTCGAGATCTATTCGCTGCTGACGCGCTGGAACCCGCTGAACCTCCGCCGGCCGATCCCGCGTCCGGCGACGGGCCGCACCGTGCTGGTGGTCGGGCTCGGACCCGCCGGCTTCAACCTCGCCCATCACCTGATGAACGACGGCCACGCCGTGGTCGGCATCGACGGCCTGAAGATCGAGCCGCTGCCGCCGGAGCAATCGGGCGTGCTGGCCGACGGCGCGCGCGTGCGGTTCGCGCCGGTCGAGGACATCGCCGCCCTGCGCGAGGATCTGGGCGAGCGCGCGATGGCGGGATTCGGCGGCGTCGCCGAATACGGCATCACGGTGCGCTGGGACAAGAACTACCTGAAGCTGGTGCGGCTGCTGCTCGAGCGCCGCACGCAATTCTCCATGTTCGGCGGCGTGCGCTTCGGCGGCACGGTCACCGCCGAAGGCGCCTTCGAGATGGGCTTCGACCACGTCGCGCTCTGTGCCGGCGCCGGCAAGCCGACCGTGCTCGACCTGCCCAACGGCCTCGCCCGCGGTGTCCGTGCGGCATCGGACTTCCTGATGGCCTTGCAGCTCACCGGCGCGGCCAAGAAGGATTCGATCGCCAACCTGCAGATCCGCCTGCCCGTGGTGGTCATCGGCGGCGGCCTGACCGCGATCGACGCGGCGACCGAATCGCTCGCCTACTATCCGCTGCAGGTCGAGAAGTTCCTGTCGCGCCATGAGACGCTCAGCGCCGAGCGGGGCGAGGCCGCAGTGCTGGCGGCGATGAACGAGGAAGAGCGCGAGATCGCCGGCGAGTTCATCGCGCACGCAAGAGAGATCCGGGAGGAGCGCAAGCGCGCCGCGCGCGAGGGCCGCGCGCCCGACATCGCCGGCCTGGTCAACGGCTGGGGCGGCGTCACCATCGCCTATCGCCGCCGGCTGATCGATTCGCCGTCCTATACCCTGAACCACGAGGAAGTGCTGAAGGCGCTCGAAGAGGATATTCGTTTCGCAGAAGGCCTGTCGCCGATCGCCGTCTCGATCGACCGGCACGGCCACGCCTGCGCGCTCGAGGTCGCGGGCGAGCAGGGCGGCGCCAGGGTCGAGGCGACCCTGCCGGCGCGCACCATCCTGGTCGCGGCGGGCACCCAGCCCAACACGGTGCTGGCGCGCGAGGATGCCGCGCACGCCGTCATCGAGGGCAAGTATTTCCGCGCCATCGACGAGCAGGGCCGCGTCGTCGAGCCCGAGCGCGTCGCCAAGCCCGCCGAGGTGCGCGTGCTGATGTATCGCCACGGCGACGGCCGCACGATGTCGTTCTTCGGCGACCTGCATCCCTCCTTCGCCGGCAACGTGGTGAAGGCGATGGGCGGCGCCAAGCAGGGCTACCCCGTGCTGACGCGCGCCATGGCGGCGCTGCCGGCGCCCCGTCGGACGTCGCGCGAGATCCTGGCCGAGGCCAACGACCTGTGGCGCGCCAAGGTGGTGCGGGTCGAGCGATTGACGCCGACCATCGTCGAGGTCGTGGTCGAGGCGCATGCCGCGGCGCGCAACTTCGAGCCCGGTCAGTTCTACCGGCTGCAGAACTACGAGGCGCGCTCGCACCGGGTCGACGGCACGCTCCTCACCATGGAGGGCCTGGCGCTGACCGGCGCCTGGGTCGACAAGGAGAAGGGCCTGCTGTCGCTCATCACGCTCGAGATGGGCGGCTCGTCCGATCTGTGCGCGCTGCTCGAGCCCGGCGAGCCGGTGATCGTCATGGGCCCGACCGGCACGCCGACCGAAATCGAGCCGGGCGAGACGGTGGTGCTGGCGGGCGGCGGTCTCGGCAACGCCGTGCTGTTCTCGATCGGCCAGGCCTTCCGCAGGGCCGGCAGCAGGGTGCTCTACTTCGCCGGCTACAAGAAACCTTCCGATCGCTACAAGGTCGAGGAAATCGAGGCCGCGGCCGATGTCGTGGTGTGGGCGTGCGACGAAGCGCCCGGCTTCTCGCCCGACCGGCCGCAGGACAAGGCGCTGGTCGCCAACATCGTCGAGGCGATGCGCCGCTATGCGGCGGGCGAACTCGGCGAGCAGCCGATCCCGTTCAGGGATGCCGACCGCATCATCGCCATCGGCTCGGACGGCATGATGAACGCGGTGCGGCTGGCCCGGCACGGCGTGCTGAAGCCGTATCTCAAGCCCGATCACCGCGCGCTCGGCTCCATCAACTCGCCCATGCAATGCATGATGAAGGAGATCTGCGCCCAGTGCCTGCAGCTCCACAGGGATCCGGTCACCGGCAAGGAGAGCGTCGTCTTCTCCTGCTTCAACCAGGACCAGGAGCTCGACCGCGTCGATTTCTCCTGCCTGCGCCAGCGGCTGCGCCAGAACGGCGCGCAGGAGAAGATCGCCGCACTTTGGATCGATCGGTCGTTGCGCAGGATCGGGGCCCGCTCCTAGATTGCAGCATGCGTACCCGTCACCTGGCTTCGTGTTTGGCGTTCATCGGGCTGACGTCGAGCGTGCCTGCCGCGCTGGCGAACGGCGGCATCGACTGGACCGGCTTCTATCTCGGCGCCCATGTCGGCGGCGCGACCGGCACCGCGACCTTCTCCAATCCCGACGGCCCGCCGATCTTCGGCGACAGCGTGACGACCCCCGGCTTCCTCGCCGGCCTTCAGCTCGGTTACAACCACCAGTTTGCGCCGCAGTGGCTGGCCGGCGTCGAGGCCAGCGCCAGCGTGCTGTCCTCGCAGGCGCAGAACACCTGCCTGCAGACCACCAGCACCTTCGTCGGCTCCAACTGCCAGCTCTTCCCGCGCGAGGTCGCCACCCTGACCGGCCGCCTGGGCTACGTCACCGAGCCGCGCGGCCGCACGATGGTCTACGGCAAGGCTGGTGTCGCGTGGATGCGCAGCGACGTCTCGGTCATCCCCAACAACGCCAATCTCACGGGCTTTGCCCTGACCGGCGATCCCAACGTCGAGGGCGACCCGGCGAGACAGTCGACAAGCGCCTGGGGCTGGACGGTGGGCGTGGGCCTCGAGCAC
This sequence comes from Enhydrobacter sp., assembly GCA_025808875.1. Lineage (NCBI taxonomy): Bacteria > Pseudomonadati > Pseudomonadota > Alphaproteobacteria > Hyphomicrobiales > Enhydrobacter > Enhydrobacter sp. The sequence goes on from CP075528.1 coordinate 1,199,891, forward strand.
GCCCTGTCGCCGCGCTGGTCGGCGAGCCTGGGCTACGACTATCTGCGCTTCGACGGCATGAGGGTGCCGGTGCCGCAGAGCATCAACGTCACCTCGGCCGGCGCGGTCACCACCGTGCCGCCGGGCGGCACCGCCGGCATGGCGCAGAGCCTGCACGTCGTGCGCCTGGGCCTCAACTATCGCTGGGGCGTCGGCGCCGCGACGGCCGAGCCCGCAGCCATCACCCCGTCGCCGTCCTGGCTGCCGGACTGGGAATTCGAGGGCGGCGCGCGCTACTGGTACAGCTGGGGCAACTTCCAGAGCGCCAACGGGCCGGCGACCTCGTCGCTGGTCTCGCGCCTGCCCTACAACAACATGGAGGGGCATTCGGGCGAGCTGTTCGCCCGGCTCGATTCGCCCTTCGGCGTGTTCGTGAAGGGCTTCGTCGGCGGCGGCGGCATTTCGGCGGGCACCATGTACGACGAGGATTGGGGGCTGGGGAACGACCTGGCCAGCGAGCCGACCGGCTACGAGATCACGCGTTCGGGCATCAACGGCTCGTTCAACTATTTCACCGCCGACCTCGGCTACAATGTCCTGCGCGGGCGCGATCACAGGGTCGGCCTGTTCGTCGGCTACAACCGCTACCAGTACGTGCTCAATACCCTGGGCTGCGCGCAGATGGTGGCGCCCGGATCGGGGGTGTGCTTCCCCAATATCGGCTCCGACACCAACGCGATCAGCGAGATCGACACCTGGCAGTCGCTGCGCGTCGGTGCCTCCGCCGACGTTGAAATCGCCAAGCGGGTGCGGATCGGCGCCGACATCGCGTATCTGCCCTACGTGTTGGTCGACGGGCTCGACATCCACCGGCTGCGCACCCTCTACTTCCCGGTGCGGGGAACCGGCAACGGCGTGCAGGCGGAGATCATGATCTCGTGGCGCGCTACCGACTCCTTCGATATCGGCATCGGCGGTCGCTACTGGTCGATGTGGACCACCACGGCCTACCAGACCGACAACCAAGGCAACTTCATGAACCTCAGCGCCGACCGCTACGGCGTCTTCGTGCAGGCGTCATATCGCTTCAATTCGGGGCGGTGAGGGGCTACGGCCCGCGCACGAACCGGAACAGCACCTTGTCGGCGCTGTAGTAGCGGAGCTGGTCGACGATCCGCGGGAAGTAGGCGCTGCCGATCGTGACCGGCATGAAGGCGTCGAGATCGAGCGGGCGCACCGACACGCCGAAGCCGGCGCCCGCGAAGGCCCGCGCCACGTCCTCGAGCGAATGGTCGTGGATCGGGATCGACGACGTCTCGGCGATCAGCTTGCGCCAGTGCGGCCACATCGACGAATCAGTGTGGCAGCCCATGGCCGCCACGTAGGCGCCGCCCGGGCGCAGCGCGGCCCGCATGTCGGCGGCATGCGTTGCGAGATCCGGCAGCAGATAGACGACCTCGTGGCTGAAGGCGAAATCGAAGGTGCGGCCGAGCGAGGCGGCCCGATCCGTGACCCGGTAGTCGATCGGCCGCTGGCCCTTCAGCAGCTCGGCGCGGGCCACCGACTCGCGGGCGATGTCGATGCCGACCGCCGCCTTGAAGGGGTTGCGATCGAAGAGCAGGCGCAGGAAGCCGCCCTGGTTGCAGCCATAGTCGAGCACGCTCGAGGCGCCGAGGTCGCCCGGCACGGAGACGTCGATCATCCGCCGCCAGATGGGCGCGTGCGCCGCGCCCATCGCTTCCTCGTCAGCGGGGTTGCGGTTCCAGGTGGCGATCGTCGACGGCCGCTGCATCGCTTCCTCCGGGTGCCGAGGGAAGCTTAACACCTTTGCCGCGCCAAGGTTTCAACAGCAGCGGTCCCGCGATCAATACGCCGAACGCGATCATGCCAACCGCGATGGCCGCGAACACGCCGGTCAGGCCCCAGCCGAGCAGTTCGACAGCGACCCAGCCGCCCACGGTCGCGACGATCAACCGGGCGATCCCGGCGAAGAACGGCGCCTTCATGCGGCCCGCGCCTTGGCTCGCGAAGGACAAGGTCATGCCGAGCCCGAACAGGAAGTAGAACGGCGCGACGTGCGTGATGTAGCCGACGGTCGCGGCAACCACGGCGGGATCGTCGGTGAAGAGCCGCGCCCATCCCTCCGGCAGCAGTGCCACGGTCCAGCCGAAGGCGCCGATCGCGCCGGCCGCGATCAGGCTGCCGATCCAGGCGGCGCGCACCGCGCGGCGCCAGTCGTCGGCGCCGGCGGCGACCCCGACCAGGGTGGTCAGGCCCGAGCCGATGCCGAAGGCGAGCGGTACCAGCATGAATTCCAGCCGCACACCGATGCCGTAGCCTGCCAGCGCGGCGACACCGAAGCGTCCGACCAGACCCGTCACCAGCATCGCCGTCAGGTTGGCCGTCACCGCCGAGAAGGAGGCGATCAGACCGACGCGCAGGATCTCCCAGAACAGGCGGCCCTGCAGGCCCACTCCCGCCATTCCGGGGATGAAGCCGAGCTTGCCGCGCCAGATGGCGCGCGCCTGCAGGAGCGCCGACACGGCCGAGGTCGCGACGGAGGAGACGGCGGGTCCCGCCATGCCGAGCCCCGGCCAGCCGCCGACACCGAGCGCCAGCACGCCGGACAGCGGAATCTGCAGCAGCGAGAAGATCAGCATGTATCGGCCGGGCGTGGCGGCATCGCCCGCCCCACGCATCAGCGCCGACAGGAAGAAGTTGGCCCAGATCGCGATGGCGCCGGCGAACAGCACGTCGCTGTAGGCAACGGCGGCCTCGAGCGCCGCGCCCGATCCGCCGAGCAGGGCATAGAGGCTTGGGCCGAGGGTCCAGGCCAGCAGGGTGAAGGCGATCGCCAGCAGCGCGCCCAGCAGCAGCGCATGGAGCACCAGCGCTCGGGCGTCCTCGATCCGCCCGCCACCCAGCGCACGAGCCATGGCGGCTGCGACGCCGCCGCCCATGCCGCCCGCCGCCATCATGGTCATCAGCATCATGAGGGGGAAGACGAGGGCGAAGCCGGCGAGCGCGCCTGTGCCGAGTTGGCCGAAGAAGTAGGTCTCGGCGATCGCGACGAAGGTCTGGGCGACCATCACGGCGGTGGTCGGGCCGGCGAGTTTCCACAGACTCGCGCCGATCGGCGCCGTCAGCAGGGGGTGGGACAAGGCGACTCCGGGATCTAAGTGCATATGCACATAATCCGGTTGCCGCCCTTCGTCACCTGACAAAGATGGTGGGTACCCATTAGGTTTGGCACATGTCCGAGCCGGCCCGCCCCCTCGCCAAACCCACTGTCCAGGTCGAGAACGACCGGGTCGTCGTCACCGAATGGCGCTTTCCACCCGGCGCCCATACCGGCTGGCACCGCCATAACCACGACTATGTGGTGGTGCCGGTCACATCGGGGGAATTGCACATTTTCGACGGCAGGACGACGGTGCCGGCCCCGCTGCGCGCCGGCGTCTCCTACACCCGCCAGACCGGCGTGGAGCACGACGTCATCAATCCCAACGATTTCGAGTTCGTGTTCGTGGAGATCGAGCTGAAGACGCCTCCTCCGCCGAAGTGACGGCCGCTGTATAATTTACTGTACATCGTCGCCCAGCCATGCCATACGAGCGCCATGGCGCTTCGGCGAGGAATTTTGGCAATTTTGGCAATTTTGGCATGACGATTCAGGTCCGGAACCGGACTATTTGTGCGGTGGCCGCGACGTGCTCGCGCAGGTCGCCTGCATTGACTTGGCAGAGGCCAGGCCTCATATGAGCGCAGCCAGCGGTCCGGCCCATTCCTGGGTCTCGGTGAGACCGCTCCACGGCCCAGCGGATAAATGGGCCAAGTAACGGAATTTGAATGAGTTTTGAGAGTTTGGGGCTGGGAGCCCCGGTGCTGCAGGCGGTTGCCGAGAAGGGCTACACGACGCCCACCCCGATCCAGGAGAAGGCCATCCCCATCGTGCTGATGGGCCGGGACATCCTCGGATGCGCCCAGACGGGCACCGGCAAGACCGCCTCCTTCGTCCTGCCCATGATCGACATCCTGGCCGAGGGTCGCGCCAAGGCGCGCATGCCGCGATCGCTTATCCTCGAGCCGACGCGCGAACTGGCCGCCCAGGTGGCCGAGAATTTCGAGATCTACGGCAAGTACCACAAGCTGAACATGGCGCTGCTGATCGGCGGCGTGAGTTTCGAGGACCAGGAACGCGCGCTCGAGCGCGGCGTCGACGTGTTGATCGCCACGCCGGGCCGGCTGCTCGATCATTTCGAGCGCGGCGGCATCCTGCTGAACGACGTCAAGGTGCTGGTGATCGACGAAGCCGATCGAATGCTCGACATGGGATTCATTCCCGATGTCGAGCGTATCGTCGGCCTTCTTTCGCCGATGCGGCAAACGCTGTTCTTTTCGGCGACCATGCCGCCCGAGATCAAGCGCCTGGCCGATCGCTTCCTCAGCAACCCGAAGGAAGTCACGGTGTCGCCGCCGGCTTCGGCCGGCACCAACATCGTCCAGGGCCTCGCGATCGTGCCGGAGCCGGAAAAGCGCGAGGCGCTGCGCCGGCTGATCAAGAGCCAGGACGTCAAGAACGCCATCGTCTTCTGCAACCGCAAACGCGACGTCGCGGTGCTGCAGGGATCGCTTAAGAAACACGGCTTCAACGCCGGCGCGCTGCATGGCGACATGAGCCAGCCCGCCCGCATGGAGACGCTCGAGAAGTTCAAGCTGGGCGAGATTCAGATCCTGGTCGCTTCCGACGTCGCCGCGCGCGGCCTCGACATCGTCGACATGAGTCACGTCTTCAATTTCGACGTGCCGTTTTCGCCGGAAGACTATGTCCATCGCATCGGCCGCACCGGCCGCGCCGGCAAGACCGGCCATTCCTTCACCCTGGCCTCGCCGTCGGATGGCGGCCTGATCGAGGCGATCGAGAAGCTGATCGGCACGACGATCCCGCGCATCGAGGTGCCGGGGCTGGACACCGCGGAGCTGGAGGCCGGCGACGGCCGCCGTCGCGGCCGTGGCCGAGGGCGCGGATCGCGCGGTGCCAAGCCGGCGGGCGATGCCCCGCGCGAGCGCCGCGAACGCCGGCCCAAGGCGGAGCCGCAGGAGCGTCGCGAGGCCCGGCCAAGGTCCGAAGCACGGGAACACGAGCCGCGGGAACACGAGCCACGGGCACATGAGCCGCGAGCACACGAACCGCGGCCGGAGGCGCCACGGCGCGAGCGCCGGCCCGAGCGGCCGCCGCAACGCGAGCGCGACGAGCGCGCGCCGATGGGGCTGGGCGACCATGTCCCGGCTTTCCTCGCCCGTCCCCCGCGCTAGACTGCGCCCCGCGCGAGAGGCGGGAAGATGCAGACGATCTTCATCATGGTGAAATGCCAGCTCGGCAAGGCCTACGAGGTCGCCGACGAGGCGGTGAACATCGAGCAGGTCTCGGAGGTCTATTCGACCTCCGGCCAGTACGATCTCCTGATGAAGTGCTACCTCGACGCCAAGACCGACATCGGCCACTTCGTCACCAGCAAGATCCAGACCCTGCCCGGCGTGAAGGACACCTTCACCCTCATCACCTTCAAGGCCTTCAGCTGACCGTGGCACCTCCGGAGCCCCCGGTGCGCCGCTTCGAGCATTTGTCGAACGCGTCATCATGGGCAGCCGCTGGCTGCAGGCGCCGCTCCATATCGGGCTGGTGGTCGTGCTCGGCGTCGTCGTGGTCAAGTTCCCCTTCAAGATCTGGGAGCTGATTGGCAAGGCGACGCCCGCGACACCTGGCGCACCGTGTGCTCGGTCGAGCGGCGGCTGGGCTGCGGCATCGGCGCCGCGGCGCTCACGGTGCGCGGCGACGTCTCGGCCTTCGATGTTCTTGCCGCGCTCGGGCCCGCTCGTCTCGACTTGCTGCGCGGCGAGCCCGGCGTCGGCCAGGCCCACACTGCGGAGAAGGAGCTGCGCTTCGCGCCCGACCGGCTGATCGAGCGGGCGCTGGTCGCCTTCTTCCGGTCGATCGACGAGGCGCGAGAGGCGCGCGACCGCCACGCGCCGTCCGGCGAAGTCTTCGCCCTTCAGCACACCGTGTCGAAGGGCGACCTCCTGGCCGTCAGTTGATCAGGCCGTAGAACTTGCCGGCGTTGGTGCAGGTGATCATGCGCGTCACCTCGGGCGAGACCTCGGCGAACTGCTCCTTGATGTACTTGTCCGAGTGTGGCCACACACCGTCGCCGTGCGGGTAGTCGGAGCCCCACATCAGGCTCTCGGCGCCCATGTCGTCGATCAGCTTGGCGCCGATGCGGTCGTACTGGAACGTCGCCTTGCACTGGCGACGCCAGTAGTCGGACGGCTTCATCTTGAGTCCGAGATCGGTGAAACGGTCCTCCCATTCGAAGTCCATCCGGTCGAGCGCGTAGGGGATCCAGCCGCAGCCCGATTCGCCGAAGGCGATGCGCACGTGCGGATAGCGCTCCAGCACGTTGGCGGCGATCACGGCGGCGAGGATGTTGACGAGGTTCATCTGGAAGCTCGACACCACCGAGAAGAACACCGAGCGGCCGACGCGGCCGGGGTGCTTCTCGATCATGTCGGGCGGCACCTGCGGGAAAGTGTGGAAGTGCAGCGGCAGCTGCACGTCGTTGACGGCCTTCCACAGGGGCTCCCACATCGGATGCCACATCGGCTCCATGTCCCAGGAGCAGGAGAGCTCGAGGCCGCGAATGCCCATCTTGGCGACGCGGTAGATCTCCTTCACGGCGGCGTCGATGTCGCCGTAGGGCAGGCAGGCGAGGCCGATGTGCCGGTCGGGATAGTGGCTGCAGAAATCCTTGAGCCAGTCGTTGTAGATGCGCAGCATCTCGTTGGCGGCGTCCTTGTCATTGAGCCGCCCGGCGGCGCCGAGGATGCCGTAGATCACCTCGGCGTCGACGCCGTCGCGGTCGAGATCCTTGATGCGCAGGTGGGGATCGGAGACGCGGCGGATGTCCTTGGCGCCATCCTCGTAGAGCCCGGTCTCGGCCATGACGTCGACGCGATGGTGCTTGCCTGGCACATATTTGGCGCCGGCCGGGCCGACGCCGTTCTTGAAGCCGAAATTGGCGCCGTTCCTGGCCGTCCATTTCGGCCCGTCGGCGGTGTCGACGACGTAAGGCATGCGCTCCTTCATGTCGCGCGGCGCCATCGAGGTGAACAGGTCGGGCGGCATCCAGGGGAGATCGAGGTGGCAGTCGGCCGAAATGCGCTTGTATTGCATGGCGTCGCTCCCTAGCTGGGCAAATAGTGCGCGCCGGCGGTGGCTGCGGGCAAGGGTCGGGTTTCGTCAGGAGAGCGGATGCGTCTTGTTCCCATTTCGGGAACATGCTAGGCGAATACATGCAGGTGATCGCCCTCAGAACCTTGCGGCGGTTCTGGGAGAAACATCCGCAGGCCGAGGGGCCGATCCGGGCATGGTATGCGTTGGCGAGTCAGTTGGACTGGAAGGGCCCGGCCGACGTCAAGCGGCAGTTCGGAGCGACAGTCGACTTCGTCGGAGACAATCGCGTCGTGTTCGATTTCGGCGGCAACGAGTACCGCCTGATCGTTCACGTCGCCTACGCCTATCGGCGTGTGCTGGTGAAGTTTGTCGGCACGCACGCGGAGTACGACCGGATAGACGCGGAGACTGTACGATGAAACTCAAGCCGATTCGCACCGAGGCCGACTACAATGCGGCCCTGCGGACGATCGAGCGGTACTTCGACAGGCCACCGCGGCGCGGCACGCCGGAAGCCGATACGTTCGATATTCTGGCGACGCTCATCGAAGCCTATGAGCGCAGGCGCTGGCCGGTGGGTCTGCCACGGCCCATCGATGCGATTCGCTATCGCATGGAGATTGCCGGCTATACGCAGGCCGATCTGGCCCGGCTGCTCGGGTCGCGCTCGCGTGCGTCCGAGGTGTTGAGCGGCAAACGCGAACTGACCTTGCCGATGATCCGCCGCATCGCCGGCGCGTGGTCGATACCGGTCGATGCCCTCGTTGGCCCGCTCGACCGGCAAGCGGCATAGCCGACCGCGGTACGGGTGTTGAGGAAGCAGCAATGACAAACGACACCGTCGCCCGGCTCGAAGGCGACTACGACTACATCGTGGTCGGCGCCGGCTCGGCCGGCTGCGTACTGGCCAACCGGCTCTCCGTCGATTCCGGCAAGCGCGTGCTGCTGCTCGAGGCCGGCGGCAGGGACAACTGGATCTGGTTCCACATCCCCGTCGGCTACCTCTACGCGATGGGCAATCCGCGCGCCGACTGGCTCTTCCAGACCGAGAAGGAGCCGGGCCTCAACGGCCGCGCGCTCAACTATCCGCGCGGCAAGGTGATCGGCGGCTGCTCGGCGATCAACGGCATGATCTCGATGCGCGGCCAGGCGCAGGATTACGACCACTGGCGCCAGCTCGGCCTGACGGGGTGGGGCTGGGACGACGTGCTGCCGGTGTTCAGGCGGCTCGACGGCCATTTCCTCGGCGACACCGAACATCACGGCGGCTCGGGCGAGTGGCGGGTCGAGAAGATGCGCGTTGCCTGGGACGTGCTCGATGCCGTGGCGAAGGCGGCCAACGAGATGGGCATCCCGTCGACCGTCAACTTCAACACCGGCGACAACAACGGCGTCGGCTACTTCCACGTCAACCAGAAGCGCGGGCTGCGCGTGTCGACGGCCAAGGCGTTCCTCAAGCCGGTGCTGAACCGGCCCAATCTCCGGCTCGAGACGGGCGTGCTGGTCGAGAAGGTGCTGTTCGAAGGCAAGCGGGCCGTCGGCGTGCGCTTCCGGCAGAACGGCCGGACACTCGACGCCCGGGCGAGCGGCGAGGTCGTGCTCTCGGCCGGGGCGGTGAACTCGCCGGTCCTGCTGCAGCTCTCCGGCGTCGGACCGTCGGAGTGGCTGGCCGAGCACGGCGTGCCGGTGGTTCTCGACCGGCCGGGCGTCGGCCGCAACCTGCAGGACCATCTGCAACAACGCGCCATCTTCAGGGTGGCGGGCGCCAAGACGCTCAACACGACCTATCATTCGCTGATCGGCCGCGCGATGATCGGGCTCGAGTACGCTCTGTTCCAGAGCGGGCCGCTCGCCATGGCGCCGTCCCAGCTCGGCATCTTCACCATGTCGTCGCCCGACCACGAGCGGGCGAACATCGAGTTCCACGTCCAGCCGCTCTCGCTCGATCGCTTCGGCGAGCCGCTGCACCGCTTCCCGGCCGTCACGGTGAGCGCCTGCAACCTGCGCCCGACCTCGCGCGGCACGATCCGCCTGCGTTCGGCCGATCCCGCGGCCAAGCCGGTCATCGCGCCGAACTATCTTTCCACGCCGGAAGACCGCCGGGTCGCGGCGGACGCGATCCGCGTGACGCGCCGGCTGATGAAGCAGCCGGCAATGCAGCCCTACGCACCCGAGGAATACCTGCCGGGACCGGCCGTCGGCGACGACGAGGCCTCCCTCGCCAGGGCGGCGGGCGACATCGGAACCACCATCTTCCATCCCATCGGCACGGCCAAGATGGGCCTGCCGTCCGATCCCCTGGCCGTGGTCGACGAGCGGCTGCGCGTCTTCGGACTCGAGCGGCTGCGCGTGGTCGACGCTTCGGTGATGCCGACCATCACCTCCGGCAACACCAACACGCCCACCATCATGATCGCCGACAAGGCGGCCGAGATGATGAAGGCCGACGCCCGGCGCTAGCTGCGCGCCTTGAAGGCGAATTCGGCGCCCGCGCGGATGCCGGTCGGCCAGCGCGCCGTCACGGTCTTCAGCTTGGTGTAGAAGCGCACGCCTTCCATGCCGTAGATGCCGTGATCGCCGAAGATCGAGGCCTTCCAGCCGCCGAAGGAGTGATAGGCCACAGGCACCGGGATCGGCACGTTGATGCCGACCATGCCGATCCTGACGTTGCTGGCGAAGGCCCGCGCGGCGTCGCCGTCGCGGGTGAAGATCGCCGTGCCGTTGCCGTAGGCGTGGTCGTTCACCAGCCCCACCGCCTCGTCGAAGGTCCGGGCGCGCACGACGGAGAGCACCGGTCCGAAGATCTCGTCCTTGTAGATCGTCATGTTCGGCTTGACGTCGTCGAACAGGCAGCCGCCCATGAAGTTGCCGTTCTCGTAGCCCTGCAGCTTGAGCCCGCGGCCGTCGACCACCAGCCGGGCGCCTTCCTTCACGCCTGTTTCGACATAGCCCAGCACTTTTTCGCGGTGCTGGCGCGTCACCAGCGGGCCCATCTCCGACTGCGGATCGAGACCGGGGCCGACCTTCAGCGCCTGCACGCGTGGCGCCAGCTTGTCGATCAGCCGGTCACCGACGTCGCCGACCGCGACCGCCACCGAGATGGCCATGCAGCGCTCGCCGGCGGCGCCGTAGGCCGCGCCCATCAGCGCGTCGGTCGCCTGGTCGAGATCGGCGTCGGGCATCACCACCATGTGGTTCTTGGCGCCGCACAGCGCCTGCACGCGCTTATTCATGGCGGTGCCGGTGTGATAGACGTACTCGCCGATCGCCGTCGAGCCGACGAAGGAGATCGCCGGCACGTCGGGGTGCCGGAGCAGCGCGTCGACCGCGACCTTGTCGCCGTTCATCACCTGGAAGATGCCGTCGGGGGCACCCGCCTCGGCATAGAGCTCGGCCAGCAGCATCGGCGTGCTCGGGTCCTTCTCCGACGGCTTGAGCACGAAGGCGTTGCCGGTGGCGACCGCCATCGCGCCCATCCAGCACGGGATCATGATCGGGAAGTTGAACGGCGTGATGCCGGCCACCACGCCGAGCGGCTGGCGGATCGACCAGGAATCCATATCCGTTGCGACCTGCTCGGTGAAGTCGCCCTTCATGTGATGGGCGATGCCGCAGGCGAACTCGACGACCTCCAGCCCGCGGCCGACCTCGCCCTTGGCGTCGTCGAAGGTCTTGCCGTGCTCGAGCGAGATCAGCCGCGCCAGGTCGTCGGTGCGCTTCTCGATCAGGGCCTTGAGGTTGAACATCACGCGCTGGCGGCGCAGCGGCGGCAGGGCGCCCCAGGCAGCCTGCGCTTTCCTCGCGATCTGCACGGCCTCGTCGATCTCGGCCTCGCTGGCGAAGGCGACCTTGGCCGTCACCTCGCCGGTCGCCGGATTGGTGACGTCGCCCGAGCGTCCGCTCTGGCCCGCGACCCTCTTGCCGGCGATGAAGTGCCCGATACTGCTGGCCATGTCTTCCTCCGCTTTGGCCGCGTTCTAGCACCGGCCTCGCGACGCCGGAAGGTTCGTTGCCGCACCCACTCGCTTCGCGGTAGCGTGGCCGTCAGTGGGGGTATTGGGGGAGGCACCTGCCGTGATGACGATGCACCGTCTTCCCGCGATCGCCGTCTTCGTCGCCTTGAGTTGCGGTTCGGCCGTGTGCCAGGCGCAAGCCAAACGGGAGCGTCTCGAGATCGACACCGCGTGGCGCGGCCAATCCGTGACCCTGCGACCGGAGATGCACATTCCCTCCACCCCCGGTCCGCATGGAACCGTCCTGGTCCTCAACAGCAGTGCCGGTGCCAACGACATCTTCCTGAGCAGGACGCCGGACGCCTTTGCCAAGCTGAACCTGGCGACCGTCGTGCTCGACACCTACACGCCGCGCGGCGTCGGCAACACCATCTACGACCAGATGAAGGTGACGACGGCCGACATGAACAGTGATGCGCTCAAGGTGTTCGAGCGTCTGAAGGGCGATGCGAGGGTGAAGCCGGGCAAGATAGCCGTCATGGGCCACAGCAAGGGCGGCCTTTCTGCCGTCTTTCTGGCCAGCGCGGGGTGGTACACTTGGGCCGGCTTCGAGCGCGCGCCGAATTTCGGCGCCGCCGTCGCGCTGGCACCGGACTGCAGCTTGCAGGTGACCGGCTTCATGCAGGATACGGTCCCCCACTTCTTGTCCGTCATGGGCGAGAAGGACGACTATACGGTGCCGGCCCCCTGCGTTGCCCTGTTCCAGCGCGCCAAGGCCGAAGGGAAGGCCGTCGAATTTCATCTCGTCAAAGGCGCCAACCACGGCTTCAGCACCGGGATGGACCGCTACGACTCCCAGATCATCACTCTGAATGGTTGCGCCGACGATCCGATCGTTTTCACCACATCGGATCGCAAGGGCGTTTCCATGAGCGGGAAGAAGGAGGTTGCCGTAAGCGACGTCTTCAAGGTTTGCGGCAGGAAAGGCGCACATGTCGGCGGTACGCACGAGGCGGTCGGCGACGTGCTGGATCTCGTCGGTAAATGGCTCGTTGCGCGTGGCTGGTGAGCGACGACCAGGATCTCTCCACCGCTTTCCAAGCGCCGTCAAAGGATGGATGCCCAGAGGATATGGAAGGACCCTAAGCCGCCACCGCCTGCGGCAGGATCGGCGCGTCGGCGTCGAAGCGCTTGCCGGCGCGGAGGCAGAACAGGGGCCGCAGCATGCGGTCGGTCGTTACCTCGGTGCCCTCGGCGTCGGTGAGGCGGAAGCGGCCGCGGTCGTCCGCCAGCACCGAGATGTCGGCGACAATGCCCGGCTGCAGCGTGCCGAGTTCGCCCTCCAGGCCGACCATCGCGGCGGCGTTGCTCGTCACCATCGGCACGATCTGCGGCAGCGTGAGGCCGAGTGCCAGCAACTCGGTCATGGCGTAGGTCAGCGAGAAGCGTGCCGAACTCGCGAAGGGATGCGCTTCCTCGGGATCGGGATGGGCCGCGGGCGTACCGGGCGGCGGCGGCACCGTGGTGTTGTAGCCGTGCATGTCGGCGCCCAGCGTGTCGGGCATAACGCCCGCCTCGAGCGCCGCGCGCGCCATGCGGAAGGAGAAGTGGCTGCCGTGGCCGACGTCGATCTTCAATCCGCGCGCCACGGCCTCGCGGACCAGTGGATGCACCTTTCCGCTCTTGTCGATGAAGCCGCCGGGGTGGCGCGTGAAGGGGTGGGCCAGGATATCGCCCGGCCGCATCAGCCTGACGATCGCCGGCAGGATCTCGTCGGGATCGACGCCGTTGCCGCCGCCCTCCGGCAACGCCCAGAGCTGGCCAAAATGGATATAGACCGGCAAGCCGGCCTGGCGGCCGATCTCCGCGGCCTTCTCCATCACCTCGATGCCCCAGCGCGCGAAGCCGCCCAGTTCGGCATGGGCCTTGATGCCGCGCACGAGATCGCGGTTGGCGCACGCGGCCTTCACCGTCGCATCGACGTCGACGCCGTCCGGCCCGTAGAGATTGGGATAGTAGTGGCCCTCCAGCCCGCCCACGACATAGGCCGACAGGAAGGCGAGCACGCGGCTGGCCGACGGTTCGGCGATGAACTTGCGAAAGCCGGGAAAGGTCATGCAGGAGGAGCCGCCCTGATCGACCAGAGTCGTGACGCCGCTCTCGACGCCGACCAGGTCGGCCGGCAGCCCGAAGCGCCCGGAGACATAGGTGTAGACATGGGCATGGGTGTCGATCATGCCCGGAATGACGAGGCGGCCGCGCACGTCGATCGTCTCGCGTGCAACAGCCGGCAGAAGGTTCGATTCGACGGCGGCGACGCGGCCGTCCTTGACCGCGACGTCGAACGGGCCGTCGCGGCCCGACCCGGGATCGATCACGTGGCCGCCGCGCAGCAGGAGATCGTAGGGGGCGCCGTTCATGGCGCCCGCGCCGCAAGGTTCGTGCCAGCCCGGTCGGAGGCGGTCAGCCGCCGGGCGTCATCCGCCGCCCTTGGCGCAGACCAGCGCCTTGAACGTCACGATGTCGCGCGGCGCGCCGGTGCGCTCGCAATGGTCCGTGAATTCCTTGGGCGTGATCTTCACGAACTGTACGGAATGGCGCCGGCCGCGCCATTCGGCGGCGCGGGCGGTCTCCTTGAGGTGCCAGTCGGCATAGGAAGACAACGGATAGTGCTTCACGATGCGCTGGAAGGTTTCGTGGTCAGCTGCCGTGACCTTGGCGAAGTACTGGATGGCCATGGAGGCCTATCCCTAACGGATTGTCGCCAAGGGTCAATGGGGGCTAGGCGACCAGCAACGCCTCCGCGCGTTCGAGCGGCACCGGCGCGTCGCCGAGCAGGGCCGCGATCGCCGGTTCCTCCCAGGCGCCCCCGTCGACGCTGAGCCTGGGCCGGTCGGACAGGCGGTGCTCCAGAACGAAGCGCGCCATCAGCATGCGCCGCGCGTCGCCCCCGGCGGCACCGAGTCGCGCGCCCTCGTTGGCCATCAGCACGGCCGTGGTCACGTGATAAAGGGCGCTCGCCGCCACGCGGCTGAAGCGTTCCTTCTCCGGCGAGTCGGCCACGTCCTCGGCGAAGCGCAGGGCCTGGGCCAGCGTGCCCTCGAGCCGCGTGCGGAACTGGCCGGGCAGGCCGCGCGCCTCGGCCAGCCGCTCCGACAGGGTCTCCCCGAGCTGCCGGTGCGCGCGCTCCTTGCCGACGGCGCGCTGGATGACGTCGAGCGCATTGACGCTCGAGGTGCCGTCCCAGATCACGCCGAGATGGGCGTCGCGCACCAGCCGTGCGTTCGGCCAGTCCTCGATGTAGCCGTTGCCGCCGCGCGCCTCCATGGCCGCCGTCGCGACCGCGATGTTGTCGCGCGAGGCGCGGTACTTGCCGATCGGCGTCAGGATGCGCACGACCTTGGCGGCGACCGGATCGTCGGGCCGCGCCATCGCCGTCGTGGTCAACATCAGTGCCGACAGCGACTGCTCGGTCTTGATCAGCATCTTGAGCAACTGGCGGCGCATCAGCGGATGGTCGATTACACGCTTGCCGAAGGCGTTGCGATGGCGCGCCACCTGCATAGCCTCGTTGAGGCAGCGGCGCATCATGCCGGCGGCGCGCGTCAGGTGCGAGACGCGGCTCGGGTTGACCATCTCCAGCATCTGCTTGAGGCCCCGATCGAGTTCGCCGAGGTGCCAGGCGACGGCGCCATCGAACACGATCTCGCCGCTCGGCATCGACTTGCTGCCGAGTTTGTCCTTCAGCCGGACGATCCGATAGCTGTTGCGCGTGCCGTCGGGAAGCGTGCGCGGCATCAGGAACAGGCCGAGGCCCCGCCCGCCGGCCGGTGCGCCCTCGGGTCGTGCCAGCAGCACGGCGACGTCGCCGTCGGCGTTGGAGCAGAACCACTTCTCGCCGTAGAGCCGCCAGCGGTCGCCGTCGCGCACCGCCGCGAGCTCCGCGGCGCCGGCGTCGGAGCCGCCGACCTTCTCGGTCATGAACTGCGCGCCGTAGAGCAGGCGGTCCATGTCCTGGGTCCACATGCGATCGAGGTAGCGGGCCTTCAGCTCGTCGCTGCCGTAGCGCTCGAGCAAGTCGGAGGTGCAGTCGGTCAGGTTGACCGGGCACAGAACGCCGAACTCGGCCTGCGAGAAGAGATAGAAGAAGGCCTGCTTGGCGAGCGGCGTCATCCTGTCGTGCCAGCCCAGCACCCCCGGCCGGTGCGTCATGGCGTGCATGCCGAACTCGGCGAAGGCGATACGGCGGATCTCGTCATAGGCCGGATGGACCTCGATCCACTCCTCGTCGCGGCCGAAGCGATCGCGGTGGTGCAGTCTGGGCGGATGCTTGTCGGCGAGATCGGCCAGGTCGTTCAGCCGGCCGCCGGCCAGGCTGCCCAGGCGATCGAGATGCGGATCGAGGTGCGCCAGCAGTGGTGCTTCCATGTAGAGCCCGAGCAGGTCGCGCAGGCTGCGGTCGATCTCGTAGAAGTTGAGCCCGCTGCAGTCGGGCGCGAGATGCCGTGAGCGGCGCGCGACGGCGGCGCGTCCGGCGAGCGAGGCGGTGGCGGCGGCAGGCGCCGCGAAGGGCGTAAGGTCGTTCATGGCTGGAAAGTGCTTGGAGTTTGCCGCACTCGCAAACGATTTGATGGCCTTTTAGTTTGAGTTAAACTCAAACCATGCCATCCCGCCGCCTGCCGCCGCTGCACGCCGTCAGGGCTTTCGAGGCGGCGGCACGCCATCTGTCCATCAGCCATGCCGCGCGCGAGCTGAACGTCACGCCGGGCGCCGTCAGTCGGCACGTGCGCGCGCTCGAGGACAACCTCGGCACCCCGCTGTTCGTGCGCCGCGCGACGGGCCTCGAGCTGACGTCGGTCGGTCGTTCCCTTGCGGAGGGTGCGCGCGAAGCGCTGGACAGGCTCGAGGAGGCGGCAACCGGCGTGCGGCTGCGCCAGCACCGGCGCTTGTCGGTCGGGGTCTACGGCCACTTCCTGTCGCGCGCCCTTCTGCCGGTGCTGCCGAAGCTGCGCCGGGCGCATCCCGCGCTCGAGATCGATCTTCATGCCAGCACCAACCCGCTCGACATGCTGCCCAGCAGGTTCGACGCCGTGATCGCCGTCTCGGGCACCGGCCGGCAGTCGGGCCTCGTGGTGCGTCCATTGATGCCGATCGTCACCGTGGCGGTTGCCGCACCCAAGCGTCTCAGGAGGGGCCCGGTCGACTTCGCGCGCGTGCCGCTGCTGCACACGAGGCCGCGCGCGGAGGATTGGCGGCGCTGGCTCGACCATGCGGGGTTCGCGTCCGTGCCCGTGCGTGGCGGCAGCACTTTCGAGAGCGCCAGCCAGACGCTCGAGGCGGTGGCCGCCGATCTCGGCGTTGCCATCGCCATCGAAGGCCTGCTTGGCCCCGACCTTGCCAATGGCCGAGTGGCACTCGCCCATCGCGCGCGTCGCCCGACGCGCCGGCACTTCACGCTGCAGTACGAGAACCGCGTCGCCGATGATCCCTCGCTCGTGGCCTTTGCCGACTGGCTATGTTCCACTCTCGACGCGGAGGGACGTTCCTAGATGTTGCGGTCGGTTGCACTCGTCGCCGTGCTTCTTTCGGTCGCCGGGGAGGCGGCGGCACAGGGACAGCCGGTGCGTTTCCCCAGCGTCGCCGTGGGAAGTGCGGCAGCCGGTCCGGAGATCACCGGTTGGCTGGCGCGGCCGCCGGGCGACGGACCGTTTCCGGCGGTGATCCTGGCGCACAGCTGCGCGGGCATGAGCCGACACACGGAGTTCTGGGGCAGGCTTCTGACGGGCTGGGGCTATGTCGTGGTGGCGCCGGACAGCTTCGGCCCGCGCGGCGAGAAGAACGTCTGCGGCCGGGGCGGCGTGGTGAGCAGTTCCATGCGGGCGCCCGACATCGCGGGCGCACTCGACTTCCTCAAGGCGCAGCCGTTCGTCACGCCCGGCCGCATCGGCCTGATCGGACACAGCCATGGCGGCGGAGCGGCGGTGCGCGCGGTGCAAGCGAGCTACGGTCTCGCCGCGCGCGGCCTCAAGGCGGCCGTCGCCTACTATCCGACCTGCAGCGAGCAGTTCGACCGCGACGTCGCGTTGCCGCTTCTCATCCTGATCGGAGACAAGGACGACTGGACGCCGGCCGAGCGCTGCCGCCGTCTGCAAGCGGCCGGTTTCAGCCAGCCTGATCTCGTCGAGGCCGTCTACTACCCGGATGCCCGGCACAGCTTCGACAGCAAGTTGCCGGAGCGCACCGTCACGGTCGCCAGCGGCAGGACCTATCGCCTGGCCTACGACCCCGTCGCCGGTCCCGACGCCGAGGCGCGCACCAAGGCCTTCTTCGCGAAGTTCCTGAAGTAGATGCGGCGCGCGATGGGTCGGCGCAGCATCGTCGCAGACGCGCTACGCTCTTGGCGATTGCCCGAGGACGGACTAGTAGTGCGGGCGACGTCTTGGGAGTCGGCGAGCTTCGCCGGCGCCCACAAGCGGAGGAAGCGTGGCCGACAACATCCTCGAAGCCGAAGGTCTGACCAAGCATTTCAGCGGATTCGCCGCGGTCTCGAACGTCTCGTTGTCTCTCCGTCGCGGCTCGATCCATGCTCTCATCGGGCCGAACGGCGCCGGAAAGACGACGTGCTTCAACTTGTTGACCAAGTTCCTCGAGCCCTCGGCCGGGACGATTCGATTGAACGGCAACGACATCACGACCCTCAAGCCCGATGCGGTGGCTCGCCTCGGAATGGTGCGATCGTTCCAGATTTCCGCGGTTTTTCTGAATTTGACCGTACTCGAGAACGTTCGGCTGGCCGTGCAGCGGCGCCGGGGCTCGTCCTATGATTTCTGGCGCCACAAGGCGGTGTTGCGCGGTCTCGACGCGCGCGCGCTGGAACTGATCGACTCGGTTGGTCTGTCCGAAGTGGCCGAAAGCAGGGCGTCGGAGCTGCCCTACGGCCGCAAGCGGGCGCTGGAACTCGCCACGACGTTGGCGCTCGATCCGGAGGTCATGCTGCTCGATGAGCCCACGGCGGGCATGGGCCATGAGGACGTCGGCCGTGTCACGAGGCTGATCCGGGAGGTTGCGCAGGGGCGCACCGTGCTCATGGTCGAGCACAACCTCGGTGTCGTCGCCGATCTGTGCGACGAGATCACCGTGCTTTCCCGCGGTGAAGTTCTCGCCCAGGGCGACTATGCCACGGTGTCGAAGGACGCGCGCGTGATCGCGGCCTACATTGGAGGCGGCGGCCATGCCTGACACGATCCTCGATATCCGGAACCTTCATGCCTGGTACGGCCAGAGCCATGTCCTTCATGGCGTGGACCTGTCGGTCGATGCCGGGGAGCTGGTCACGTTGATCGGTCGCAATGGCGCCGGGAAGTCGACTACGTTGAAGTCGATCATGGGGTTGGTGCCGCAGCGGACCGGGTCGATACGGTTCGAGGGAGCCGAGACCGTTGGCATCGAGCCGCATGAAGTCGCTCGCCTCGGTATCGCCTACTGTCCCGAGGATCGGGGCGTCTATGCCACGCTCGACGTCGCCGAGAACCTGCAGCTTCCGCCCAAGGTGCGGCCCGGCGGCTTGAGCATGGAAAGCGTTCTCGACCTGTTTCCGAACTTGCGCGAGCGTCTCCGCAGCCCGGGGACCAAGCTCTCAGGCGGAGAGCAGCAGATGCTCGCCATCGGGCGGATCCTCCGCACAGGAGCGCCGCTGCTGCTGTTGGACGAGCCGACGGAGGGCCTGGCGCCGGTCGTGGTTGAGCAGATCGGAGAGATCATCCGGCGGCTGAAGCGCGACGGGTTGACCATCCTCATGGTCGAACAGAACGTCCGCTTCGCAACGACGATCGCCGACCGCCACTACGTCATGGAGCGCGGCCGCGTCGTCGAGGCTTTGGACAACGCGCGGCTGAAGTCCGAATTCGATCGCGTGACCGGGCTTCTGGGCGTCTGACTACCGCACCGTCGTTTTGCGGACCTGGAAGCGTGAGGGCCGGAACCCCGTCATGCGCTTGAACGCATTGGAGAACGCGAATGGGTTCTGGTAGCCGACCTGTTGCGCGACGTCCTCGATCTTCGCGTCGGTCGTCGCCAGCCGGTGCGCGGCGTGTTGGACGCGCAGGTAGGTCAGTTGCTGCATCGGGCTGCGGCCCAGGCTGGCCTGGCAGAGCCGTCGCAGATGCTCGCCGCTGATTCCGGCGAGTCGCGCAAGTGAAGCCGCAGTCCACGGCCGCGCCAGGTCGGTCTGGACCTCCTCCCACACGACGCGAAGCCGCCCCTCACGCTGCAGCGGTTCGGCAAAGCGCGAGATGTAGTGCTCGATCAAGTCGATCCAAAGCGTTGCCGACCCCGAGTTGCCTTGCGCTTGCACCTCGCGATGCAGTCCGAGGATGGCGTGTCGCAGCGGCTCGCCGTCGAAGCGCGCCATCACCGGGGCGATGAAGCCGATTGCCGAACGTGGCGAGAGAGGCATGTAGCGCACCCAGCAGTACTGCCAGCGCCGTGACGGTATGGCGTGAAAGGCATGCAGAACGTGAGCCGGCGCCAGGGACACCATGCCGGCGCGATGCGGGCGCCAACGACCATCGAGAAGGATTCGTCCCTCGCCGCCCAGGCTCGCATGCACGTAGGTGCCGCTGAGATGCGTTCGGACGATGCGGTAGGGAACGGCGGCATCGCCGACGCCGACATGCGAGATCTGTCGCTTGGCCAGCGCGCTGCAATCCTCGGCGCGTATGACGATCTGGTGCGTGCTTCGCCCGACGATGTGGGTTTCGGATAGTTCCGCGTGCGAGACAGCCATGGATAGGTCCTTCGGCGCTCGGGTAGTGTGGAAATCAATAATAGCCGACACAGGCTCTTTGCGGGAGGAGCATATGACGAAAGCATTCGGAATTTCTGTAGCGGCCGCCTTTTCCCTGGCCTTCGGTGCCACCGGGGCATCGGCTCAGATATCGGGCGATGTCGTGCGCATCGGCGTGCTTGCCGACATGTCGGGCATCTACAGCGACCTCTCCGGCAAGGGTGCCGTCGAAGCCGTGAAGATGGCGGTCGAGGATTTCGGCGGCACCGTTCACGGCAAGAAGATCGACGTCGTCTTTGCCGATCACCTCAACAAGGCGGACGTCGGTGCCGCCAAGGCGCGCGAATGGTTCGACACCGGTGGTGTCGACATGATCAACGATCTGGCGAACTCCGGCGTTGCCCGCGCGGTTGCCGCCGTGGCCAAGGAGAAGAAGCGGCACATCATCGTCAATGGCGCCTCGAACATGGGCATCACCAACGAACTGTGCTCGCCCTACGCGATCCATTACGCCTACGACGCCTATTCGTTGGCGCACGGCACCGGCAAGGCGGTCGTGGATGCGGGCGGCAAGACCTGGTTCTTCCTGACCGTCGACTTCGCCTTCGGCATCGGCCTCGAGCAGCAGGTGTCCAATGTGGTGCGGGACAACAAGGGGCGGGTGGTCGGCGCCGCGCGTCATCCGCTCGGCACGACCGACTTCTCCTCGTACATCCTTCAGGCTCAGGCCTCCAAGGCCGAGATCATCGGCATCGCCTCGACGGGTGCCGATGCGGTCAACGCCATCCGCGCGGCGGCCGAGTTCGGCGCGACGAAGAACCAGAAGCTGGCGGCACTGCTGCTGTGGATCGAGGACGTTCATGCACTCGGCCTTCCGGCGGCACAGGGCCTGATGCTGACCAATGCCTGGTACTGGGACATGAACGACGAGACGCGCAAGTTCGCGCAGCGCTTCTTCGATCGCGTCGGCAAGATGCCGAACATGGCCCAGGCCGCGGACTATTCGTCGACCATGTTCTACCTGAACGCGGTCAAGGCGGCCGGCACGGACGATCCCGACAAGGTCTCGGCCAAGATGCGGGAGATGACCGTAAGCGACATGTTCACCAAGGAAGGCAAGGTGCGCGTCGACGGCCGCTTCGTCCATGACATGTACCTCTGGCAGGTGAAGACCCCCGCCGAATCCAAGAAGCCGTGGGACTACCTGAAGCCCGTGTCGACGATTCCCGCGGCGCAAGCCTTCCAGCCCCTGTCCGAGAGCAAGTGCTATCTGGTTCCGAAGAACTGACGGCGGAGGCGAGGGCGTGCCGGCCACGGTGGCGGCCACGCCCTCGACTTTGCTAGTCAGGTGGGGCGGGGTTCATCAGGGTCGATGGAAATCTTCGGCGTTCCGCTTCAGGCATTGCTCGGCCAGATCATGCTCGGCCTGGTCAACGGCTCGTTCTACGCCGTTCTGAGTCTCGGCCTCGCGATCATCTTCGGGCTGCTGCGCATCGTGAACTTCGCGCACGGCGCGTTTTTCATGGCGGGGGCCTTCGTGGCCTTCATGGCCGGCCGCTATCTCGGCATCGGCTATTGGCCGGCGCTCGTCATCGCCCCTCTCGTTGTCGGCATCCTCGGCATCCTGTTCGAGCGCTTCGCACTGCGGCGCATCTACCGGCTCGATCCACTCTACGGTCTTCTCCTGACATTCGGCCTCGTTCTGGTCCTCGAGGGCGGATTCCGCGTCGCCTTCGGGTCCTCCGGCCAGGCATATCCCACGCCGCCCGAATTGCGCGGCGCATGGAACCTCGGCTTCATGGTCCTGCCGATCTACCGGGCATTCGTCATTGCGATCGCCGTCGTCGCCTGTGCGGTGACCTGGATCGTCATCGAGAAGACGCGCATCGGCGCCCATCTGCGTGCAGCAACGGAGAAGTCTGAGCTGACCCAGGCCTTCGGCATCAACGTGCCGATCCTGCTGACCCTGACCTACGGTGCCGGCGTGGCGCTCGCCGGATTCGCAGGGGTACTCGCCGCGCCGATCCAGCACGTCAACCCGTCCATGGGTTCGGACCTCGTCATCGTGGTCTTCGCGATCGTCGTGATCGGCGGGCTGGGCTCGCTCCTCGGATCGGCAATCACGGGACTCGGCCTCGGTATCGTCGAGGGCCTGACCAAGGTCTTCTACTCGGAAGGGTCGACGACCGTGGTGTTCCTGGTCATGGCGCTGGTGCTGCTGGTGCGCCCGGCCGGCCTGTTCGG